>CATKXE010000004.1 GCA_949840465.1 uncultured Lachnospiraceae bacterium
TATTTTCAAACTCTTCTCTTTCCATAACACCTTTCAAATGATAATGAACCCCTTGATACTCAAAATTTGCCTCTTGTCTATTCATTGAGCCTTCCGGCTTTTCATACTCCACTGCTTGAATCACAACCCCATTTGTAGAAATTGTATACTCATCAATTTTATAATCCTCTTTATTTCGTCCTAAAGAAGAATCCTCATCGTTCATGTAGAGATAATATCTAATAATTTCATCTTTATACTTATATAGTAACTGCGCGCTTAAAATTTCTTCTTGAATTTTATAATCCGTCAATTTCATTTCATCTGGTCTATACCTTATTCTAACCGGATCAATATTTAATTTTTTAACGATTTCACTATATGCTACTAATTCTTCTCCATCATCTGTGTCATAGCTTTTTATATCAACCGAATCTATATACTGTATCGGTTCATTTCCAAGCAGACTATCCCAAAACACCTTCCAATGAGATTTACTTCCAACACTGGTGACGCCGAATCCCATTACAATAACAATCACTGCTGCCAGAGAAAACAGCCAATATTTTCTCTTCTTCCTCCGATAAAGAACCTTTCCTCCTCCGTGCTCTTCTTCCTGACCCACATAGATCAGCTCCGAACCAAACCGCCTGACGCCTGCATCCTTTGACACGCTTTTTGCCCCGGCCGCTTCCATTCTTTCACCGTATCCGGGCATGGCATCCTCTATATTCTCCCCATATTCAGATGCGGTTTCCTTCTCATTTTCCCCATATGCAGATACAACCTCCATATGCCCGGAATATCCGGATCCTGCTTCTTCCATACTGCCCGCATATCCCGATACGCCTTCTTCCATATGCATCGTATATCCGGCTCTGCTCTCTTGTGTATGCCCAACATACCCTGACACAACATCCCGGCTTCCTGCGCTGTTCCTGGCTTTCCCGGCATCCCCGCCGCCCAGGCCAAAACCTCTGGGAATCTCCGGCATGAGTTCCGCGGAAAATTCCACGGAATCCCCCGGGACCCTGAAATGCCTGACTGCATTCCCTGTGCCGGCACGGCTCCCGGCGTCTGCATCGGATGCAGAAAGATAGTGGTTCCTTCGAAGATTCTCTTCCACTTTTTTAACGGCCTCACGTTCTTCTTCCAGTTCTTCCTCATAAGCCTGAATTTTTTTCAGAAGCGCTGCATCCATCTCTTCTGTCACCTGAATATCGTCAAGCTCCGGATGCCGCATCATTTCTTTTTCTATTTCCCGCGCTTCCCGCTCTATTTCCTCGTGCAGTGATAGTGATCTTGATGATCCTCTCTCTTTTTGCATACTCTGGCCCCTTACTTTTAATCTAGTCTTAATACTCCTATGAATCAACTTCCGCAACGCACTTTCTACTTGACTTTTCTTTAAATATGGTTAATATGAATCTATGGGCACTGCCTGCAGTACCATTCAGTTGTACGAAACATATTTAATCTGGAGGTAACTATAACATGAAACGAATCATACTCACCGGCGGTGGAACTGCCGGGCATGTCACTCCGAATATCGCCCTGATTCCCCGTCTGAAGGAAATGGGATATGACATTCAATATATCGGCTCCTACAACGGCATCGAAAAGGATCTTATCGAGCCTCTCCATATTCCCTATCACGGGATTTCTTCCGGGAAGCTGCGCCGATATTTCAGCGTCCAGAATTTCACCGATCCGTTCCGCGTATTAAAAGGCCTTGGCGAGGCCAGGAAGCTGATCCGTGAATTGAAGCCCGATGTTATCTTTTCCAAGGGCGGTTTTGTCTCCGTCCCTGTTGTCCTTGCGGGAAAAAGAGCAAAAGTCCCCGTCATCATCCACGAATCGGACATGACGCCCGGACTGGCAAATAAAATTGCGCTCCCGTCTGCAACCAAAGTTTGCTGTAACTTCCCGGAAACACTGGAACATCTCCCAAAAGAAAAAGCCATCCTGACAGGTTCCCCCATCCGGCAGGAATTATTATCCGGCAACAAGATTGCCGCCATGGACTTATGCGGTTTTTCCGCAGACAAGCCTGTTATTCTGGTTATTGGAGGAAGCCTTGGCTCTGTGGCTGTCAATAATGCTGTCCGCTCTGCTTTGCCGGAACTTCTGGAACACTTTCAGGTAGTCCATCTCTGCGGCAAAGGAAAACTGGATGAATCCCTGGCCGACAGAAAAGGCTATAAACAGTTCGAATATATCAGCAATGAACTGCGGGATATCTTCGCACTGTCTGACCTGGTCATTTCCCGTGCCGGCGCCAACGCCATCTGCGAACTGCTGGCTCTGAGGAAACCGAACCTTCTCATCCCCCTCTCGGCAAACGCAAGCCGGGGCGACCAGATCCTGAATGCCCGCTCCTTTGAGCGTCAGGGCTTCAGCGTTGTGCTGGAAGAGGAAGCTGTGACAAAAGAATCCCTGTTAGATGCGGTAAACAGCCTGTACCAAAACCGTGCCGCCTACATGGACGCCATGCGGGATTCCGGCCAGCATGATTCCATCAACACCATTGTCCGGCTGATTGAAGAATCACACGTTTAAATTTAAAAAATAAAACGTCCATATAACCCGAACCGCATAAATATGCATGGGAATGGGCGTTTTGTTTTTTGTAATCCTGTCATAACGCTTCGCAATACAATACAAACCATACAGTACAAACCAATATTCGCTCTATCCTCCTGATTGATATACATCTTTTTTCAAAACCGATTCAATTCTTCATATTCTACACCAAATTCATTTTGTATCCAGTTTCTCGCTCTGTGCATCATCACGTACAATGCATTTTCCGTCATATGAAGTCTCTGGGCCGCTTCCGCCACTGGAATATCCATGTAGCATATCAGCATAATCGCTTCATGCCATCTCTCATTCTTTTCCATCAATGCCGCAAAGATACGCTCATGCAGATCTCCGCGCATTTTCTCCGTCATGTTACTCAGGTACTCAGATTCCAAACTTTCGCTTACTGGTTCTCTAATCACATCAGAGCATTCTGCCGCATCCGTGGAGAGGACTCTGGCTGTCTTTTTACGATAATTAATCGCACGATGCTTTGCCGTTGTATATAACCATGACTTGATATTGGGATATTCTGTTGTATTTTCAATCCCTTTCTCTGACATATCCCTGTACAATGCCAGAAATGTATCCTGCATAATATCTTCTGCCGTGTGCAGATCACCCGTATATGTGTGTGCAGCTTTCAGAACAAGATTCTTATAATCATTGTAAATCTTATTAAATCCTATGTTCTCAGTCACTGTTCTTTCTCCGGTTTATTATTTCAGCTTATTCAGAATCTCTTCCTTATCTTCCTCTTTCAGTTTTCCCATATGCCAGCCCAATCCAACCTTATCCCCCTGATACCGGGGAATCATATGCATATGGAAGTGAAACACAGTCTGCCCTGCCGCTTCCTCATTATTCTGAACAATATTATAACCGTCGCATCCCAGGATCTCCTTTAGCCTGACCGTCATCCTCTTCGCCAGCACCAACGCTTTTGACGCTAATCCATCGTCCAAATCATATAAATTCCGGTAATGTTCTTTCGGGATGATCAATGCATGCCCTTTTGATGCCGGCCCCAGATCCAGAATCACCCGAAAGTCTTCGTCCTCGTATAAAGTCGCCGACGGAATCTCACCAGCCGCAATTTTACAAAAAATACAATTATCGTCTTTCATCACTTTTTCCTCTTTCTTTTTTCTTCTGTATACAATTTATTGTATGTAGTATAGCGCATTTTTATAGAAAAGAGAATAATAAAATGAAGTATTATCGATTTTTTTGCAATTACTTCTTCCTATTATTAAAGGGTGCCAGTTGATCGACTATGCACCCTTTCCGGTATTACTATTCCATTCTCTTCTTTCATATCGTCAATTTCTGTTACATTAGCGCGGGAAACATTTAACAATCGCTTCCATGTCAGATTTTCTAAATCACCGCTTCACAAAATATTCCTCATACCACACCAAAAATGTATAAATGGTCCACACTTTCCTCCAGTTATCCGAATTTCCGCCGATATAATCATTGAAAATAGCCTGAATCTCATCTAAATTGAAAAATTCTGCCGCTGTCTCACTGTGGAATTTTTCCCGCACATCCTGATTGTATCTTTCGTCGGCCATCCAGATACGGATTGGCACGATAAATCCCAGTTTCCTGCGGAATGCAACCTCATCTGGAAGCACTTTTGCCGCCGCCGTGCGGAATGCGACCTTATTCTGCTCCTCATTCACCTTATATTTCGACGGCATCCGGGAAGCAATATCAAAAATCCTCCTGTCCGTCAGCGGCATCCGTATCTCCAATCCCGCCGCTGTGCTCATCTTATCTACATTCAGGTAAATATCGCCCTCCAGCCAGATCTGGATATCCACATCCGACATTTTTGAAAGCGGATCTAAGCCTTCTGTCTCCTCATAAATTTCTTTTACCAGATTAATGGGCAGCACGTCCTCGTCATATCTTTTTAGAATCCGCTTTTTCTCGTCTTCCTTCATGATATTTGTATTGCCCACATAGAACGTCTTCAAATTCTCACCATAGCGCTCCGCGTTGCGGTACATATTGTAGCCGCCGAAAAATTCGTCCGCCCCTTCCCCTGAATAACAGAGCTTCGTATGCTTCGCCGTATCCTGGCACGCAATGGCAAATACAATCGCGGATGCATCCCCCAATGGCTGCTCCATATTGTACATTACATAAGGAACGCTTTCAAAATACTTTTCCGGCGTGATCAGGCTGCGCATACATTTCCTGTTCAAAATCTTTGCCGTCTCCGACGCCAGACGGGATTCGTCAAAACGTTCCTCCGCATAACCGCAGGTATCCGCCGTCCCCGCATCAGACATCGCCAGCACATAGGAGGAATCCACGCCGCCGGATAAGAACGACTCCGCCGTCTCGTCCGCCGCTTTCACTTCCGGCATGATTTCTTCCAGCGTAGCATGGATCTCATCCGCCCACTCTTCCAGAGATTTGCTCTCATCTGGATGGAACTCGGGCGTCCAATAGCGCGTAATCTCTGTTTTCCCGTCCTTCCAGATCAGATACCGCCCCGGCAGAAGCTTTTTCAGCCCCTGAAAGAACGTATCCTCCCCTGCCACATACGTAAGGCTAAGGTACAACTGCAGCATCTCTTCATTCAATTCTTTCACAAATCCCGGCTGTCCCATGATACTGCGGATGGATGTGCCGTACAGAAGCTGCCCGTCCGCCGTCCGGTAATAGTAGAACGGCTTCGTCCCGAACTGGTCCCGCAGGCAGAAAAGCTCCTGCTTCTCCTCGTCCCACAGGGCAAATGCAAACATCCCGTACATATGGCCTGCCATTTCATTGCCCCATGCTTCATACGCCTTTACTAAAATCTCCTGTTCCCTGGCCTCCCGGGATAAAGAAGAATCCACGCCCAGTTCATCGCAAAGCATTTCCCAATTCCTGATGTGTCCTTTGTATTCCTTTACACTTATCATATCCGTACCTCTCTGTTCTTAATCTATTTGTACTGTTGTTTATATGATATGCCGCATAATTCAGCATGCCGAAAATCTGCTTGCAGACCCGTATGCCCCATTTCCCCGATTCCCATTCATTATCCGTCACACACTGTGGAATCCCTTCCCGATAATCTCACTTGTATTGGAAATCAGGATGAACGCGGACGGGTCTTCCTTCCTGATAAAATTCCTCAGCAGCACCGCCTGATGCCTGCTTAACACTGTAAAAATAATGTATTTTCTGGAACCGGAAAACGCCCCCTGCCCTTCGGCGACTGTCGCGCTCCGGTTCAGCTCATGAACGATAAAATCGCAGATCTCGTCCGGTTTGCTGCAAAATACATTAAAATACTTTGACAAGTTCAGGCTCTCAATAAAGCTGTCCACCAGTACCGATCGGAATGCCAGCCCCAGACAGGAGTACAGCCCTACCTTCACATCAAACACAAAGAACCCGGCAACCGTAATCGCCACATCCGAAAAAATCAACGCACGCCCGATATCCACACTGGAATATTTCTTCAAAATCATCGCAACTATATCCGTACCGCCGCTGGACGTCCCGATGTTGAACAAAATCGCAGAACCGAACGCGGGAAGCACGATGGCAAATATCACTTCCAAAAGCGGCTCATCCGTAAAAGGACGGCTCATGGGCCATACCCTCTCAAACAGGGACAAAAGGACAGAAAGCAGCACACTGCAATAAGCCGTCTTCGCCACAAATTTTCTGCCCAGAATCACGATCCCCACTGCCAGAAGTATCATATTCGCCGCAAAAGAAAAGTCAGACGCAGATATCACGCCCGATTTTGCAACCAGAACAGCAAGACCCGTAATGCCGCCAAAAGTAAAATGGTTGGTAAACTTGAAAAAATACACGCCTACAGCCATAATCAAAGTCGCAATGGTCATCATAAAGAAACTATGGAATTTCGTCTTCATTTGTTTTTTCCCCTTATAAAAAATACTCCGTTTTTATCTCTTCGGATTGTAACGCCGCAGCTAATAAAAGTCAACTTATAAAAGGGGATTCGTAAAAGTATTTTGTTTGCTACCGCATTTCCTTTGCAGAACAACGGTTAGCCCCCGTCTTATCCACAACTTTAAAATTTTTTCCAAAAAATGCAAAAAAACTGTAAACTTTTCTTAACTTTGTACGATAGTATATATATGAGATGAGTAATGCGTAATGTTTGAATAAATAGCATTTTAATTTCCGGAAGGAGGAAGAGATATGGGTGGTATTTCTGGAATCAGTACTACATCTCCTTATTTATATGGACATATTGCAAGCGGGAACAGACTGATGTCTGCTGCCGACGGTGCCGCTGAACTGGCCATTACTAAGAATGAAGAAGCGCAGATTACAGGTTATAACACTGGTACGAAGAATCTTGGCGACGGGGTCAATCTGCTGAACACTTCCGATGGAGCTTTAGGCAGTGTGACAGACCATTTACAGAGGATGCGTGAATTAGCGCTCCGGGCTTCCAGCTCCATCCTGAACGATTCCAACCGTGCAGAGATCCAAAAAGAAATTGAACAGTTGAAAAAAGGGATTGACCAGATTGCCTCACAGACGAATTTTAATGGCCGCAGCTTATTGGACGGCAGTCAGGCGAAGGGCGTTCAGTTGGTGTCTGATGCAGGCGGCAGTTCTCTGACAGTCAACAATTCTCTGAATTCAACGACTCAGGCGCTTGGAATCGCAGATTTTGACGTTACAAAGGGGAATTTTGATCTACAGGCTATTGACGACGCTTTAACCAGGGTTACCAGTAACCGCAGTACGTTAGGCGCTCAGTCCAATGCATTGGATCACGCAATTAATTATAATGAGTATGCATCCGTCAATCTGACCGCATCCATGAGCCGTATGGGGGATACCGATATTGCAAAGACTTTGATGGAATTAAAGCACCAGCAGACATTGCAGAGTGTTTCCATGATGCTGCAGAAGCGCAAGATGGAACAGGATGGCAATAAGATGACAGGCCTTCTTAGAATGTAATTACGGAAAAACAGCCAGTTTTTCACTTCTTTCTGGGCTTTGGTATATTACTAACAAAAAACAGATGCCGTAACGGGCATCTGTTTTTTGTTGCATTATTCATTAAAAAGCTCTTTATCCCCATTTTTGCGGCTGCCGGTTCCCCGCCGTCCACCGCCATGCTTTCGTAAAGGAACTTATTTCAGCGCAGGAATTTTTATCATAAGAATGGGTTCCAGTATCTTCCGCCATTCACTGCCTGCAGCCCGAGAGAAATTGCAATCAACGCAAATCCCAACACAATCGTCCCATAATCCAGAGGAGTGAATTTTCTCTCTCTGTACCATGTCCGCTTCGGGTTCTTTCCAAAACAGCGCAGTTCCATTGCGTTGGACACCACCTCGATCCGATCCATGCTGGACAGGATCAACGGCATCAGGATTGCGGTCGCTCCTTTCAGCCTCTTAATCAGGTTTTCTTTTCCTGACAGTTCCACGCCCCTTGCCTGCTGCGCCAGCGAGATGGAATGATATTCATCCACCACATCCGGGATATAGCGCAACGCCAGCGACACAGAATAAGAAATCTTATAGCTCACCCCGATCTTATTCAGCGACGCGGCAAACTCACTGGGCTGCGTAGTCGATACGAACAGAATAACCACCGGAATAGTTGCGGTATATTTCAGTACCACATTTGCATGATAAAGCAGCTGCTGCGCCGTAATACTGTACCTGTTTGTGAACGTAAGAAGCACTGTCCTTGAACCATACAGGCTCACGCCGTGTTCCGGTGAAAACAGGTAGATCAGGAGGTTATTCATAAACAGAAATACGAGCGAAAAAATCAAAATCACTTTTACTTCACTTACTTTAATCCTGGATACCCTGAACAAAGCCAGCGCAAACACCGTGAGCGCAATCAGGTATCTGGTATCAAAGGTGACCATGGCCGCCAGCACCCAGCAAAGCATGCATGCCAGTTTCGATGCACCTGTGAGCCTGTGAATCGGAGAAACTCTGTCTATATAGTTAAATAACTGGATCATCCTCTTTTTTCCTCCTTTTCATAGTCTATAAAATGCTGGACGAACAGGTTCGCATCCTCAATCCCGCACAAAAGAGCCAGATCATAGAGGGACGTCTCTTTTAAATTCGCCTGCTCAATGATCTGCGGATTGGTCAGAATGTTGGCCGAAGTATCGTCGGCAATCACCTTTCCTCCCGAAAATACAACCGCACGCTGCGCATATTCCAGCATCAGATGCATATCATGGGTGATCATAACCACCGTGATCCCCCTCTCATGCAAATCCTGCAAAACTTCCATAATTTCTGTATAATGCCGGTAATCCTGCCCCGCCGTAGGTTCGTCCAGAATGATCATCTGAGGATCCAGCACCAGTATGGAAGCAATCGTCACCCTCTTTTTCTGTCCAAAACTAAGCGCGGACACAGGCCATTTCCTGAACGGGTACAGGCCGCATATTTTCAGGACTTCCTCCACCTTAGCCTTGACAATGTTCTCCGGCACTTTTCTCTGGCGAAGCCCAAATGCCACCTCGTCAAATATCTGCGGCTTGGATATCATCTGGTTCGGATTCTGCATCACGTATCCGATCCGGTCGGCACGTTCCTTGATGCTGTAGTTTTTCATGTCCTCATCGTGGAAAGCGAGGCTTCCCACCTGCTGCTTTTCGAATCCGCATACCACTTTGGAAAATGTGGATTTCCCTGCCCCGTTCGTGCCTACGATAGCCAGAAGCTCTCCTTCCTGAATCTCGATATTGATATTTTTCAATGCATGGAAGCCATTCTCATATGTAAAATCAATCTTGTCCGCCTTTAAAAGGACCTTCCGTTCTTCTTTTGCTTCAGCCGTCTTTCTTGCATGGAACCATTCCCGGACAAGATACTCATCCGCCTCGGAAAGTGTCAGGCTGTGGATACTCTGCGGCTTACTTTCCGGCTTGACCGTCACCCCTGCATATTTCAAAGCGGTCAGGTATAAAGGCTCGCGGATTCCGTTTTCCGGCAATACGTCCGTGGACAGCAGTTCATCAGGAGGCGCATCCGTGACGATCCGCCCGTCCTTCATCAGAACGATTCTGTCCACATCACGCCACAGCACATCTTCCAGACGGTGCTCAATGATGATCACCGTCGCGCCTGACTCTGCCTGGATCTGGTCGATGATCTCGATGGCCTTCTTGCCGGTAGCCGGATCCAGATTCGCCAAAGGCTCGTCAAAGAGCAGGATGTCCACCTCATTCACCATGACGCCCGCCATGGACACCCGCTGCTTCTGCCCGCCCGACAATGCATCCGGCGCATGTTCGAGATGGCCGCCGATCCCGACCTTCTCCGCCACCTTCCTGACTTCTTTCTTCATGTCGTCCTGGCCCATACATGCATTTTCCAGGGCAAATGCAATATCCTCCGCCACTGTCAGACCGATAAACTGCCCGTCCAGATCCTGCAGAACCGTACCGACCATTTTCGAAATTTCAAAAATACTCAGCTTTTTTGCTTCCTTGTTCTGAATCGTCAGCTTTCCCGTAGATTCCCCCGGATAAGCAAATGGAATCAGTCCGTTCATGCAATGCGTCAATGTAGACTTTCCGCAGCCGGACGGGCCTGCGATCAAAATCTTTTCTCCCGGAAATATCTCCAGATTAATGTTCTTCAATGTAGGCTCTGCCTGAGCATCATACTGAAAGCCAAAATCCTCAAATTTTATAATCGGTTCTTTCACCTGTTGCTTCCTCCTGTCATTACCGAGATCGCCGTACCTTTTGAATACAGCCTGTTTCTGTAAAATCTCATAAAACGTGCCCCAGCGGCATATATCTGCGCTTCTGTATCAGATGCAGTCCTAAACACGGAAAAAAGGGCAGCTAAAAAAACCACCCTTCTCACCAGATCCTCTTTATTTTTCCATTTTCAATGAACCTTTTTTCGCTCTTGTCGCCGCATATGCAAAGCACAAAATTGTTCCTACGATTGCTGTGGAAACAATATTTCCAACACTTCCCACCGCGCCCTGAAGGAAAATCTTCTCTACAGGCTCGCTGTAAATCAAAATGTCAAGCGCCGGAGCGATCAGCCCCCATGCAATCAGATGCGCAATGACCTGTACCACATTAAAAATCACAGCTCCCTTGACGCCGAAATCCCCCTTTGCCAAATCAATCTTGAAGCCTACAAATCCCATTGCCAGGCCAAAAAATGCGGAACCTGCAACCCAGCTCCACCATACGCCCCAGCCGCTTGCCAGGTCGCTTAAAAAATGTCCGATCAGTCCCATCAGGCACCCCGCCACAGGACCGAACAGCATCGCCATCACCGCAATGACCGGATAATGTACGCTTACCTTCAAGTTAGGGATAGGCGTGGGAATTGCAACGTAAGTACTCAAAACGAAAAATAACGCCGCACCGATTCCGATTGCTACGATTGTCTTAACTGAAAAATTCTTCATGTGTAAAACCTCCTCTTCTCTCGTAAGAACTCTCCCTTTCAATATCTTTTTGATAACCCTTTGATATTCTGTCGCTTTTTTATTTTATACGATTTCACCCCCGAAATTGACACTTAGTAAATGTCGTTTTCAGGGGCGTCCATAAAACATTCCCAGAAATCTTTTTTAAGCATTTGCCCAAAAGCCAAAGGCAATCACGGAGATAAGGCGTTCTTCGCTGTAAATCCGATCCGTCTTTCCTGATCGATATGCTATCTGTCTTTTCTGATGGCAATATGCCAGCTGTTTCCTGTGCCTACATTATAAGCCCTCGCAAAACTCCCCTGGTTGATCGCTACTGCCATACAGTTCAGGGAATTCATATAAACCAGCGGTTCACCCACATAGACGTCGGCAAAAGAATGTGCATAGACCATGGTATTGCGGTACAGCGTCCTGGTGTCGTTGCTGATCATCACTTCGACACGTTCCCCGAACTCAATGCCAAGGCTCTTGAACAATTCGATCGGGATATTCGTCCACAGGCTTCCGAAACGTACATCCAACACGTCGATGGTTCCCTCCACGCCGCCGTCCTCTGTGGATCTGGCCGGAATTGTCGGCAGCTCCAATACCGTTTCAGGATCCACCTCCGGCCCCACTTCTTCAAATGTAATCTCTCCGGACGCCAGTCTGGCTCCTGTATATGCATATACGTCACGCCCGTGGAACGTATAAGACTCTTCCGATCCGGAACGGCGGTTGACAGATTCGTCAATGATCCTTGCCGCCTCTATCCCTGGATTACGCTTTACAAAGGTTAATGTGCCATTATCCGGGGTCACCACATACTGCCCCGTCTTCGTCCTGACCACAATACTCCTCCTTGTGGATCCGACGCCGGGATCTACCACGGATACAAACACCGTCCCTTCCGGCCAATAGCTTACTGTCTGTATCAAACGGTAGCTGGCTTCCCATGTATTGTAGGGTTCGATGCCGTGCGTCAGGTCATAAATCTTCAAATCCGGCGATACGCCGTATGCCACCCCGTACATAGCGCTCACAGCGCCGTCCTGCATGCCGAAATCCGTCTGAAATACTAAAGCTGCTTTTCCCATATTTCCATCTCCTCCATTTCATACTATACGCTCTTCTGCTCAGGAGCCGTAAAATATACCGCTGTACTGATTTAAAAAACTTGTCCGCTCCTGCTTTGGCGGCTGTTTTTACCAGGCGCCCCTAATCCTTACATAATTTTGTTATCAGGTCTGTCATCAGCGCATCCCGCTCTATACGGTATACATATTTCATAGAATGCCTTTTTTCTGAAAATACATGCCCTAAAGCCGTCCCGTAATCCCTGCCCCTGCGGGACAGGCGGACTCCGTCCGATAAGGTATACCCAAAGGGCATCCCGTAATTCTTGCCCCTGCGGGGCGGGCGGACTTCGTCCGATAAGGTATACCCAAAGGGCATCCCGTAATTCTTGCCCCTATGGGGCGGGCGGACTTCGTCCGATAAGGTATACTCTGATGCGCTGATGATCTTAGGACAGGGCATGATCCGTTCATTCATAAATCTCTGCCCGTCGTTCAAAAGCCATGCGACCGCAGTCACATCCCAGATTACCTTCGCCCAGGCCGTATCAGGCATCCATTCCTCCACTGCCCTGATCGCATATCCGGCCAGATAATCAGCCAGCTTATTTTTTCCCATCAAGTAAGCTTCCATCTCCGGCCTGCTAAGTGAAAAGCTCTCTACCACACCCCAGCAGGGAAGATGCACCAAAGGAACTCCGCTGTCAAAGAGGACGCGCGCCGCCAAAACATCTTCCGCCAGATTAAATTCCTCCATCCCCTGGCAGTGGAGCGCGCTGCCGCCCAGCCAGACCACTACCATCCGCTCCCGAATTGCGGGTTCCTGCAAAATCGCGGAAGCGATATTGGTGGCCGCCGCAATCCCAACCACATATAAAGGATTTTCCCCTGAATGCCCCATTGCCCGCCTGATCAAATCCTCTGACGCCGTGGAAATAACCGGGGACTTCTCATCCTTCAAAAACCGCTCTGCCCCCTTGAATACAGGTATCTTCCCTTTTTCTACATCCGCCAGATTCAAAATATTCAGGATTTCCTGATAGCTTTTCTCCATACCGGCTTTGGGCGAATCCGCTTTTTCATTCAAAAAAGGCGCGGCATAAACTGCCTGAGTCCGAAGCTTATCCTTGTTCTTCAGCAGATATGCCAGCGCAAATTGGTCGTCCACTTCATTATAGGTATCCGTATCAAGCACTACATCCACCGGATGTTTTGGGCACTGCAGCATACGGATCCTCTGACTCTCTTCCAATACCACCACCTCCATAATCATACCTTAACGGACGAAGTCCGCCCGCCCCACAGGGGCATGCATTGCGGGACGTGCGGTATGCCCTTTGGGTATAACAAAATGCCAACCGGACCTCTTAGAAGACAAAAATACGAAGCAATCCCAAGATCAATAAATGTACCGGATAGAACAGGTAAAAGAACCACTTGGAAAATGTGCGCCCATACTCCGCCCTCTTTCCATTGTAAAAACACAGCACCGTAACTCCGGCAGCCACTACGCCCAGGCTGCCGCAAATTGCCCGAAGCGCGGCCTCCGCCTCAGAATACAGGAACAGATTGTTTTGATAAAGAAAAAATACAAAGATCAACGCCGCCGCCCCAAAAGATACTGCCGCCTTTTTTTTCGATTGACAGGCATGGGAAAACATAATCGTATAAATGGCTGCCATGATCGGCCAATCACATATACTCGTCACCAAAACCAGCAGGATCTGCACAAGTATCCTTAAAAACAGGTTCTTTATTTTTTCCTGTGCCGCCAGAATCAAAAAACAGAAAAACAATGTAAAGAGCATATTCAGCCCCACAAAATAAAAGCCATCGCCATATGAAAAGGCCAAACAAAACGGTATTTCTGATAAAACAGCAAACAAAAACAGACGAACCGCATAGTTCTTTTTGGAACGTGTATACTGATATCCCTCCACCAGAAACCAACACATAACCGGCGCCGTGAAATATCCCACATCTTCAAACAGAGCCGCCAAAAACGTCCCGCTTTCCAAACATACATGGGAAATATGGTTCAGCAGCATTGTGAGCATTGCAATATATTTTATCACATCACGGTTCAGTCCATACGTTGTCTCTGTTTTCATAGCAAGGCGCCTCCCTGATTTCGTTTAGGCAACTCAAAAAATCTTTTGCCCGCATCTTAATTGACGGCTGTCCATGGGCGCTGCGTTCACACTTTCTTTGCCCCTGCGGAACAGTAAAAAACTCGTCAGAATTTATTGTAACGCCTTTCTTCCCATATGTCAAAGATTCTTCCGCTTCTTCAATAATGATTTTCCTCCTCCACGCTTATCCTGTACCCCACTCCCAGTTCATTGTGTATAAATCTTGCATCTCCGGGACGCTCCCCAATCTTTTTCCTGATATTCGCCATATTCACCTGTAGCTTTTTGATGCTTCCCGGGCCGTTCCATCCCCAAATTTCCTGTATGATTTCGGCATAGGTCATGACTTTTCCTGTTTTCCCGACCAAAAACACCACAATATTGTACTCTGTCTGGGTCAGCTTTACCTCCCTGCCTTCCACAAAAACCCTTCTTGCATCATAATCAATTTCCAGTTTTCCTTTGCTGCCCCTTCCCGGCTGAACGCTGCCGGGATTTCCATATCGGCTGCTGTTTCGCAGGGCGCTGCGTATCCTTGCCTCCAGTTCCGCCGTGCCGAAAGGCTTAGTCACATAATCATTTGCCCCCAGATCCAACGCCTGCACTTTGTCCATTTCGTTGGAGCGCGCGGAGAGTACAAGGATGGGCGCCTTTGATTTTTCTCTTACATCCTTTATAAACTGGATTCCGTCCATATCCGGAAGCCCCAGATCCAGTATAACCAGATCCGGGCCGTGGGATTCAAAAAGCATCCTGCCGTCCTCCCCTTTTTCGGCGCACAAGACCTGATATCCATGAGCCTGCAGCACCGCCCTCACAAAATTACGTATATTCTCTTCATCCTCAATGATCAATATTTTATATTTATTCCTATTCATGATGATTATCTTCTCCTATCCGTTGTGGGACAAAGTCCGCCCGCCCTGCAGGGGCATGTATTACGGATGCCCTTTGGGTATTACTTTCTAAATTTTCATCCGCACTCTTCAACCGCAAAACGAAACAGCGCCCCTCCTTTTGGAAGGTTTTCTACAGTGATCTCGCCGCCGTGCGCCTTAATAATCGTAGCACACACTGACAATCCGATGCCCATACTTTTTTTCTGGTTGTCAACCGGCACATCCCTTTTCTCATACCCAAAAGGCATCCCGTAATACATCCCGGAATTCATACCCCTTTGGGAATGATATCCCGTAAAAATATTGCCGAGCAATTCCGGCGGGATTCCTATGCCGTTGTCCGCCACTTCAAATATGACCTGTCCATCTTTTCTATATATGTTCAATGAAAGCCGGGTCATACCTTTTGCATGGAGTACTGCATTTTCCAAAAGGTTCCCCAGCACCTGCTGGATCAATACCGGATCCACTAAAATGCATACAAACTCTTCGGGAAGACTGACCTCGACAGCCTGATTCGGAAACCCTTTTCGGAATTTCACCAGAACACTGTCCACCAATTCCTCCAATACCACGGAAGTCGTAATCAGTTTTACATCCGCCCCGCCGATACGGGTAATGGACAAAAGATTTTCCACCATACGGATGAGCCACTGCGCATCCTCCCGTATTCCCTCCAGAAGCTCTATGTGCTGCTCTTCTGTCAGTTTCCCGTAATCTTCAATCAGTGCAGAACTGGAACCATATATCGTAGTCAGAGGCGTACGCAGGTCATGGGACACGGCCCTCAGCAGATTTGCGCGCATCCTCTCCTTCTCAATTTCGGCTCGTTCCTTTTCCTGCCGCCTCAATTTTACAGTGAGCGTACTGGTGATCAAAGTCAGACTCAACATCAAAACCGCGGAAAACATATTTTCCGGGATGCTGAAATTGAATCGGAAAAATGGGAAAGTAAACGCATAATTCAGGCATAATACACTGCACAGGGACGAGACGATCCCGTACACATATCCTTGTGTCAACAGCGAAACCAAAATCACTGCCAGCGCAAGTATCATAGGAATCAAAAACTGCGTCTTAAACTGCTTCTGTATAAACAGGCTGCTTCCCAAAGCCCCCACCATAAGAATGCTCGTTTTTAAAATATCACAGCCCCGTTCTTTCCATTCCATGTCCATCTGCCTCTCTCTTATACATTGTCGGACGAAGTCCGCCCGCCCCATAGAATGTTCCATATTTCCTCAGAATATGTAATCTAAAATCCCAATTTTATCATACCATGTATTCAGCTAAGATGCAGATAAGATTCCAGTATATCTATTGATATGCACATTTTGCTCTGCTAAAATACGCAAAGCGGCATACAAAATGCTCCTGAATATTTTGAAACACAAAATTTTCAGGAGATTTCTTACAACCACTCGAAATCTGAGACCCGACGAACAGAGTTTTACGGCACTGCCTGAAACTTTGCGTACAGTCCCATAAAGATTAAGAGAATTCATATTTACACAGGAGGTTCTTATGAATATTGCAACTTTGCTCATACTCGGAATCTATATTTTGCTCGGCGGCGGTTCTACCATCATATTGGTAGGCTATCTGTTTGTTGTCATTGCGCAGAAAATCATGAATAAAATAAAATATGGCGCTTCCCTGTTCTCTTAGGCATACGGGCGAAGTCCGCCCGTCCCTCAGGGACATGCCATGCGGGACGCCCTTTGGGTATAAGATGTCTCTACAAAACCATTCCGCTTTTCCTATACTCCCCCGGCGTCACACCACTATGCTTTTTAAACATCTTCATAAAAAACTCAGATCCCTTTCCAATTCCCGACTTTCTATCCTGTAAATATTGACAAGATTTTACCACAATTCACAAGATTTTGCTATAGAATCCTCCGTATAAATGCTACACTAAACCTATAAAAATACTAACGTTTTAATACAAACTATGGAAAAGAGGTATGATCTATGGACAGAGATTTCAAATCACTCATCAGCCAGATGACCCTGGAAGAAAAAGCCGGTATGTGCTCCGGCCTTGACTTCTGGCATTTAAAAGGAATTGAACGTCTGGGGATCCCCGGCGTTATGGTCAGCGACGGCCCTCATGGACTCCGCAAGCAGGATGACAAAGCCGACCATCTGGGCATCAACGACAGCATCAAGGCAGTCTGTTTCCCACCGGCCTGCTTAAGCGCCTGCTCCTTTGACCGGGAACTGCTGCATACATTTGGCTCCGCCATCGGAAAAGAAGCACAGGCAACGGACGTATCCATAGTCCTTGGCCCCGCGGTCAATATCAAGCGTTCCCCCCTATGCGGCAGGAATTTCGAGTACTACTCCGAAGACCCTTATCTGGCAGGCGAGATCGCCGCTGCATTTATCCAGGGCGTCCAGTCACAGAATGCAGGAACTTCTATCAAACATTTTGCTGCAAACAATCAGGAATTTAACCGCATGAGCAATTCTTCCGAGGTGGATGAGCGGACGCTGCGCGAAATCTATTTTCCTGCGTTTGAAACGGCTGTAAAAAAAGCGCAGCCGCAGACCGTAATGTGCTCCTACAACCAGATAAACGGCACTTATGCTTCGGAACATCCCTGGCTTCTTACGGACGTCCTGCGGGGTGAATGGGGTTTTGAAGGATATGTGATGTCCGACTGGGGCGCAGTCAATGACCGCGTTGCTGCCCTAAAGGCAGGCCTGGAGCTGGAAATGCCTTCCTCCAACGGAGCAAATGATGCAGAGATCATAAAAGCAGTCAAAGAGGGCGCGCTGGACGAGTCTGTACTTGACCTTGCGGTAGAACGGATTCTGCGCATCATATTCCACTGGACGGAGCATCGTGAAGAACAGCCATTTACTATGGAAGAAGACCATCTTCTCGCGCAGCATATTGCAGAGGAATCCATGGTGCTTTTAAAAAATGAAAATATTCTTCCTCTTGGCGCAGATGAAAAAATCGCTTTCATCGGCGGCTTCGCAAAAAATCCACGTTTCCAGGGAGGCGGCAGCTCCCATATCAACAGTTTCCGTGTTGATAACGCCTTAGACTTTGCTTCCCAAATTGGAAATGTAGACTATGCAGAAGGCTTTCCGTCCGACCGTGACTTGTACGACGAGGCGTTGGCAAAGGAAGCTGTCGCGAAGGCCGCAGATGCGGACAAGGCAGTGATCTTCGCGGGGCTTCCGGACAGCTTCGAATCGGAAGGCTATGACAGGCGGCATATGAAACTGCCGGACTGCCAGAACCGGCTGATTGCAGAAATTCTCCGGGTTCAGCCCAACACCGTAATCGTCCTGCACAACGGCTCCCCGGTGGAAATGCCCTGGCTTTCAGAGGTAAAGGGCGTATTGGAAGCATACCTTGGCGGTCAGGCCGGAGGAAGCGCTGTGGCAAATCTTCTGTTCGGCAAGGCCAACCCGTCCGGGAAGCTGGCGGAAACCATGCCAATCAAACTCGCCGATAATCCGTCGCACCTGAATTTCGGAGACGGAGACAAAACCTTTTATCAGGAAGGGATTTACGTCGGATACCGCTACTACGATGCGAAAGAAATGGAAGTCGCCTTTCCATTCGGACACGGACTGTCTTATACCACATTTGCCTACAGCAATGTGGCCGCAGACAAAACAGAGATAACCGGTTCCAATACGCTCTCCGTATCCGTTGACGTCACCAATACCGGGCGCATTGCCGGTAAAGAAACCGTACAGCTTTATGTCCGCGACCTGACAGGCTCTTGCCGCCGGCCGGATAAGGAACTAAAGGGCTTTGGTAAAATTGCGCTGGAACCGGGCGAAACAAAAACCATTACCTTCACGTTGGACAAAAGAAGCTTTGCATGGTATAACACAGAGATCAAAGACTGGTATGCCGCAAACGGGACTTATGAACTCCTGATCGGCGCCTCTTCAAGGGATATCCGCTTAAAAACGCAGATCCAAATGACCGGAAGCCGCCTGCTCCCATTGAATCTACACCTGAACACCACACTGGGAGAGCTTCTGGCTGATCAACGGACAAAAGAATACGGCGTCCGTCTGATCAATAAAATGACTCAATTTTTCGGCGGTTCCTCTAAAGACGAAACGGCGGATTCCGCAATTTCGGATGAAATGAACCAGGCAATGGCTTTGTCCATGCCGCTGCGCAATCTGGCAAGTTTTGGACTGTGCAGTAAAGAAGAAATCCAAAAGACCCTGGATGAGTTGAAAAAAATCAGATAAATTGCCCTCACGGACACTGCCTATCCTGTATGTTGGACAGGACGGGCGGTGTCGGAAAGGGATCTAAACGCGTCAGAACATCAGAGCCCTTGAGTCAAAATATGTTTTATCCTGACCCGCATATCCATTCCCAGTATGGCAATTCCATCCCGTACAGCGTCTATTTCTACCATCAATGCAATCTGCCATATTCTGAAAATCAACAAAGAGCGGCTTCGTCTTTCAAAATATTTTCAAACAAATCCCCAAACCGTAAACCCAATTTTATTTTTAGCCGGTAGCCGCCCTAAATTTTCTGTAGAAGATTTGCAACATTTTCAAGAAGAAATCACAGGAAATTGTTTATCATCTATGCTATGCTGTATTTAAACCAGGGAACAAAGATACAGTTCCTAAACTGAAAACAATTTAAGGATTATTAAGGAAGGAAGGATTTACCATGGAATTAAGGACAGCAGCATCCCCAAAAGACGTAAAGCATTACACGACACAGAGGCTGAGGGAAGAATTTTTGATCCCACGGCTTTTCTTTGAGGATGAAATCAAACTGGTGTACAGCCACATTGACCGGATCATCACAGGCGGGGTCATGCCGGTGAAAGAACAGATGACGCTGAAAGCAGGCGATGAACTGCGTGCAACATACTTTCTGGAGAGACGCGAGATGGGTATCATCAATATCGGCGGAACGGGAAAAGTCCTTGCAGACGGCAGGGAATACACCGTTGGACCGAAAGAAGGGATGTATCTGGGCATGGGTGTGAAGGATATTGCTTTTACCAGCATTGATCCTGCTGCCCCGGCAAAATTTTATCTGAACAGCGCCCCGGCGCACACCAGTTATCCTACCGTACTGATCAGGCCGGAGGGACACTCTGAGGACGGCGTAGTGATCGTGAAGGACGAAAACAAGGTGGAACTCGGTTCACTGGAAGATTCCAACCACCGTACCATCTGTAAATATATCCTCCCCGGACAGGTGGAAAGCTGCCAATTAGTCATGGGCATGACAAGCCTGGAGCCGGGCAGCGTATGGAACACCATGCCATGCCACACCCATGACCGGAGGATGGAAGTATATCTTTATTTTGAAATGCCGGATGATGCTTTCGTCATGCATTATATGGGCGAACCTGCCGAGACAAGGCACATCGTTGTCCGCAATGAGCAGGCTGTGATTTCCCCAAGCTGGTCAATCCATGCAGGAAGCGGCTCCAGAAATTATACCTTTATCTGGGGAATGGTCGGTGAAAATCAGGCTTTTGATGATATGGACGCCGTAGCGAATCAGGAACTGCTGTAATATTGTAAGAAACTGTAAAAACCGGGCTGTTCCGCGGAACGGCCCTTTTTCCATAAGGAACTTTACATAAATCACAGTACCTGAATACCCACATGGAGAAAAAGGAGGACGGAATGAAAATTGGTGTTCGCGCCCATGACTATGGGCGGATGGAAATTGAAAAACTGGCAGAAGTTCTACACACAGAGGGCTATGACGCAGCGCAGCTTGCCCTGCCGAAAGCCTTTACCGGAATCCAGCGGTACGAGGACATCACGTCCTCGCATCTGGAACGGATCCGGCGGTCTTTCGAGGAAAACAACCTCGAGATCCCTGTCTTCGGATGCTATATGGATCTGGGCAACCCTGACCCGGTCATCCGCCACAAAGCAGTCCGTACTTTGAAAAAATGTCTCTCTTACAGCAAAGAAGCCGGCGCGAAGGTGGTAGGCACAGAGACGGCCTACCCCCATCTGAACCACAGTGAAAAGACACAGTGGCGCCCTTATATGCTGGACAGCATAAAGCGCGTCACCGAGGAAGCCGTCCGTCTGGATGTGAAGCTTGCCATTGAGCCGGTTTACTGGCATCCTCTGGAAAATCTGGAAACCGTTTTGGAGGTCATGGACAAAGTCGGGGCGCCAAAGCATCTCAGGATGATTTTTGATGCATCTAATCTTCTGGAATTTCCGGACACAACAGACCAGAACGCTTATTGGGGAAAATGGCTCGAATATGCCGGAACTTATATCGAAGCTATGCATATCAAAGACTTTTACTTTGATCAAAACGGCGGATATTGTCCTACTCTTTTAGGCAAAGGAGTGATCCAATACGACGCGATCTCCCAATGGCTGCATACAAACCAGCCGGAGATGTACCTGCTGCGGGAAGAAATGAATCCCGAAACGGCGCAGGCTGATATAAAATTTATGAGACAATTATAAGCATTTTCACCAAAACATTTTTCTTTTTGAGGCCAAAGCCAGACAAAACAGACCATAAAACAAGAGCAATATAGTTGTAAAATATGCAAATCACAACAATATGGTTGAAAAATCCCATTTTTTTTGTGCTAGAATAACATCATAAAGTGCACGAGATACAAATTAACCAGGAAGAAACACGATACACCTGACAACGAAAAGCGGCCGCAAAAAAGCGCCGGGTTATCTAACGTTTTTTCACACAAAAGATTGGAATTGCCCGCATTAAAAACCTGCTTCGCAGACGGCGGGCAAGCAACCACTTGCCATGCAAGTGGTTGCATCCAGCAGGTAACCACTTTGCTGCGCAAATTGGTTACAAATTAGAAAAGGAGAGTAAAAAAATGGGAAGCTTGAAGAAAAAGATTGGGATTGCGGTCTCCGCGGCCGGTCTGCTGGCAGTCGCCGTTACCTTTGTCACTGTGGTAAGCGCAAACAGCACCGACAAAGTGGAAATCCGCCTGGCGCACAATCAGTCCGCCGGGTCGGAAATTGCAGATTCCATCGCGATGTTCGCAGATTTTGCGGCGGAGGATGAATCAAAGAACCTGAACGTCAACATTTATGCAAGCGGCGTATTGGGGACAGAAAAGGAAGAGATTGAAATGGTACAGGCGGGGATTCTGGATATGGCAAAAGTCAGCTCCAACACCCTTGGGCAGTTTGCCGACGAATACGCCATATTTGCGGTTCCGTATTTGTTCGTAGACCAGGATCACTATTACACGGCTATGGAAAAAAGCGAAAAAGTCAGGGAACTGTTCCGCTCCACAGCGGACGACGGATTTATCGCCATCGGATATTATGCCAACGGCTCCCGCAATTTCTATCTGAAAGAGGATGCTGCCTGCACAAGCCCTTCTGTACTAAAAGGGAAAAAAATCCGTTCCATGCCCAGTTCCACGTCCATGGATATGATTTCCTGCATGGGCGGTTCCCCGGTGCCCATGGCGGCAAGCGAGACTTACACATCGCTGCAGCAGGGGATTGTGGACGGAGCGGAAAATACCGAACTCGCGCTGACAGTAGACGGCCATCAGGATCTGGTAAAATCTTATACATACACAGAGCACCAGTATTCACCGGATATTTATATCATCAGCACCAAAACATGGGAAAAGCTGTCTGAGGAACAGCAGGACTATCTGGTAGAATGTCTGGAGAAGACCAACGATAATTTTAAAAAACTTTACAACGGCATGATGGAAGAAGCAATGCAGGAAGCCCAGTCCCATGGCGTTACGGTTTATCGGGATATTGACAAGTCTGAATTTATCGAAGCCGTTTCCCCCATTCACGATGAATTTTGCGAACGCGGGGACAGCTACCGGGAACTTTATGAAGATATCCAGAAATACGCTAATTAAGGGGGGGCACAGAGGATGAAGCTTTTAAATAAGATGATTGAGTATATACTGGCGTTTCTTGTAATCGTCATGGTAGCCGGCTGCTTCTGGCAGATTTTTACGAGATTTATTTTAAATAACCCAAGCAAATGGACAGAGGAATTGCTGCGGTACGCGCTGATCTGGCTGACCATGCTGGGAGTCCCCTATGCATATGGGAAAGGGCAGCACATTTCCATCGGGTTTATCACAAATACATTTACCAAAAAGGGCGCTTTAAAAGACCAGATTTTTATTGAGATCCTTGTTTTATTCCTAAGCGTATTCGTTATGATCGCAGGCGGGATTATGGTGTCCATGAACGCAGCCGGACAGGTTTCCCCGGCCATGCAGATTCCCATGCAGTTCTATTATATCGGCGTGCCCATCTGCGGCGTGCTGATGGTAGCCTACTCTGTGGAACGGCTCATCAGATTTTTTAAAGAATACTCAGAAATGAAAAAGGAGGGGAAATAAATGCAGTTACAAGCGGCTCTGGTATTGATCATATTATTCTTTTTCCTGCTGGCAATGAGCGTGCCTGTGTCATTCAGCATCATTACGTCAGCGCTGATCACCATTATCATGTTTTTGACGCCTCAGTTTGGAATGTTTATTTCCGCACAAAAACTGGTCAGCGGCATTGATAGTTTTACACTGCTTGCCGTCCCGTTCTTCATACTGGCAGGGCAGCTTATGAGCAGCGGCGGCATTGCCAGGAGGCTTATCAACCTGGCGATGCTCTTCCTCGGAAAAGTGCCCGGTTCCCTTGCTTTGACCAATATCGCCGGAAATGCCATGTTCGGTTCCCTGTCCGGCTCCGGGATTGCAGCTGCAACTGCCATCGGCGGCGTCATGAATCCGTTAGAGAAAGAGCAGGGATATGACGAGGGCTTTTCTGCTGCTACCAATATCGCTACCGCGCCGGTCGGGCAGCTCATCCCTCCGACCAATGCATTTATCGTGTATTCCGCGGCAAGCGGCGGCGCTTCTGTCGCTACATTGTTCATGGCAGGATGGATCCCTGGTCTTTTGTGGGCTTTCCTCTGTATGCTGGTTGCATTTTTATACGCCAGGAAACAAGGCTATGTAGTAAAGCGTGAAAAGCTGACCGGTGCGGAAGCGGCAAAGGTCGTCTGGGACGCCATCCCAAGCCTCCTGCTGATCGTTATCATCATCGGCGGAATCCTGTCAGGGTATTTTACTCCCACAGAAGCATCCGGTGTTGCGGTGATTTACGCATTTATCCTGTCCGCCTTCGTATATAAAAGCATTCAGCTAAAAGACCTGAAAAGCATCCTTGTGGATGCGGCAGTCATGACGACCATCGTTATGCTCATCATCGGCGCTTCCTCCGTATTGTCCTTCGTGCTGTCCTTCACGGGGCTGCCACAGGCAATCAGCAGCCTTATGCTGGGCGTATCGGATAACAAAATCGTCATCCTCCTGCTCATCAATGTAATCCTGCTCATCGTAGGGACATTTATGGATATGGCGCCTGCGTTGTTGATCTTCACCCCCATCTTCCTGCCGGTGATCACCAATATTGGTATGGATCCCATCCAGTTCGGTGTTATGATGGTCATGAACCTGTCCATCGGAACCGTAACGCCGCCTGTGGGAAGCGTCCTGTTTGTTGGATGCAGCGTAGCAAAACTGAAGGTCGAAGACGTGGTGTCCAAGCTGATTCCTTATTTCGCGGCAATATTGGCAGCTCTCTTATTTGTAACCTTTGTGCCTGCATTTAGCACATGGCTGCCGACTGTGCTCGGCCTCATGTAAAGCCGGCCTCACAGTGGCGATACTACGGTGGTTGCTTCCGAAAACGGTGCGTCTGTAAAACGATTTTATATCCGGGGGGCATGAGATACAGGATGCCCCCGGAAGCCCTTTCATGGATTTGCAGGCAGATTGGTATGGGTCACTATATTCAGTGTCTTGCGGTATTTCAGGGGTGAAACGGTCATGTACGTCTTAAATGTTTTTTCAAAATGAGTCATGGTGCCATAACCCACCTGATCGGCGATCTCCGCCACGCTCATATCGGTTTCTTCCAGATAACGTTTGGCTTTCTGGATACGGTGGATGTTGGTATACTCGCTGATCGTATAGCCGGTAACTTCCTTGAACACTCGGCAGGCATAATATTTGCTCAGAAAAAATTTTGCCGCAAGCTCTTCCAGGGAAAGCGCATCTTCACAATGCTCGGACAAGTAATCGGCAATCTCATATACATGCCGGTACTTCCCGTTGTCAGGGGCTAAAGGGCTTTCCTGCGCATGGTAGTCCAGTTCCCGTGTAAGCCTGAGGAAATACGATGTCACGGCCAATTCTACCGCCTGCTTGTAATTGTGCTCCTTCTCCTTGCATTCCTGCTTGAACAGGTAGTACAAATCCATGAACTGTTCCTGCTGCCGCGGCGTCAAATGGTACACGCCATAGTGCTGATGGAAAAAGCGTACAAGCTGCAGGGTCGGGTACTTTCTGTCCAGATCCTGCATGCGTTCACTGCTCACATAGAGGATAATGCGGTTATGCCCGGTGTCGTCCTCGGAAACCGATTTGGTCATATGGATCAGGTTCGTATCCACGAGGATCAGATCCCCTTTCGCGGCAACAAAATTGCGGTTATTAAAGAAAAAGAGACGTTCGCCTTCGAGGATATAAAAAATTTCATATTCATTGTGAAAATGCTTCACACGCATATCGAACTTTCCGTAGCGGACCATATGCTCAAGGGAAATGCCGTCAACAGACGCATAATAGGTTACTTTTTCCAAAATGCCACCTGCTTTCTATCTAAAGATGTGCTTTAATAAATTTGAAACGCTGCCATAAAAAAATTATATAATATGAACTAAAAATTTGCAAATTGAATGCGGTTACAATTCACGGCCTGACCGGGCATGTACTGTAACTGTACACATACTTTTGAAAGGAGAGAACATGAATATCAATGAAACAGAGCTCAGGAGGAAACTGGATCTTGTGATCCAGAAGCTTTTAAATCTGGGCGGACCGGAAAATGAGAAAGAATTGGAAGAAACCGGTGGAGAATCGATCGGATTTTTCAAACGGGATTTCGGCATCCGCGAATGGGACTGGCCTCAGGGGGTCGGGCTTTACGGGCTTCTCAGGATCATGCAGTATGACAAAAATGAAAAATACAAAGAATTCCTCCACAACTGGTTTGTCGGGAACATGGAGTTGGGGCTGCCCTCCCGGAACATCAACACCACCACCCCTCTCCTGACACTGGCAGAACTGAATGAATATTACCATGACCCAAAGTTCGAGGAACTCTGTCTGAACTGGGCTGACTGGCTCATGAATTGCATTCCCAGAACCAAAGAGGGAGGCTTCCAGCATGTAACCAGCGCCAACGGCGACCGCCAGGGCGTGCGGCTGAATGAAAATGAGATGTGGATCGACACATTATTTATGACGGTACTGTTCTTAAACAAGATGGGACAGAAATTCGGTCGGGAAGAATGGGTTAATGAAGGCATCCACCAAATGCTGATGCATATCAAATATCTGTATGACAAAAAATCCGGGCTTTTCTATCATGGATGGACTTTCAACGGGAATCATAATTTCGGGGGCGTTTTCTGGTGCCGTGGGAACAGCTGGTTTACTCTGGGGAGCATGGAATACATCGAAATGTCCAGAGGCGGCCTGAATCCGGGAGTCAAGACGCTGATCGTTGACACCTATAAGGCGCAGGCTGCGGCGCTGAAAAAACTTCAGGGAAGAAACGGCCTCTGGCACACGGTGCTGACCGATGCTGACAGTTATGAAGAGGTATCCGGCACAGCTGCAATCGCAGCTGGAATCCTGAAAGGAATCCGTTTTGGAATTCTCGATGATTCTTACCTTCCATGCGCCGAAAAAGCAATCCAGGGTATTTTGGACAACATCGACGAGGACGGCACGGTTCTGAAAGTCTCCGGCGGCACAGGGATGGGCATGGACGCAGAACACTATAAAAATATCCTCATCGCGCCGATGGCATATGGCCAGGCGCTGGCCATCCTTGCGCTGGCTGAGGCGCTGCGCCACTAAAAAAGTGAAGGAAGGCAAATGCACTGCTTTTCTTTAAATGCCTTCCTCCCACTTGCCCTCCAACGCATGTGAGGGGGGGCGCGCAACATTATAAAAAAGGAGAACACATAAAATGAACATTTTAGACACTTTTTCATTGAAAGGCAAGATAGCCCTTGTCACAGGAGGGGCTTACGGAATCGGGTTTGCAATCGCGGAAGCCTATGCCAAGGCAGGAGCCAAAATCGCATTCAACTGCCGTGGGCAGGAGCACCTTGACAAGGCGCTTGCAGATTACAGTGCAAAGGGCATTGAAGCAAAAGGGTATCTCTGTGACGTGACCGATGAAGGCCAGGTACAGAAGATGGTGACGGACATCAAAAAGGATCTCGGTGTAATTGATATTCTTGTAAATAACGCAGGAATCATCAAACGGATTCCCATGACCGAGATGAGCGCAGCGGAATTTCGGCAGGTCGTAGATATTGACCTGAACGCACCGTTTATTATGTCTAAAGCCGTACTGCCGGATATGATTGAAAAAGGGCACGGAAAAATCATTAACATCTGCTCCATGATGAGTGAACTGGGACGTGAAACCGTGTCCGCTTATGCGGCGGCAAAGGGCGGGCTCAAGATGCTGACCAAAAATATCTGCTCCGAGTATGGGGAATACAACATCCAGTGCAATGGCATCGGCCCCGGATATATTGCCACACCACAGACAGCGCCCTTGCGTGAGATGCAGGCAGACGGAAGCAGGCATCCCTTTGACCGGTTCATCATCTCCAAGACGCCCGCTGCCCGGTGGGGCAATCCGGAAGACCTGATGGGACCTGCGGTATTCCTTGCATCAGATGCATCCGATTTTGTAAACGGACAGATTTTGTATGTGGACGGCGGAATCCTAGCTTATATCGGAAAGCAGCCGTAAAGGCGGCAAAGCCTTTCAACACCAGTATTTTATAAGGAGCTGCCGCAAAATGATTTGCGGCAGCCCCTACTGTTCAAACATGGCATATTTCTTCGGCGGGATTCCCACAGCCTTTGTAAATGATTTTAAAAAATTACTGTAATCCTGAAACCCGCACATAGCATACGTGTCTGTGACAGAATACCCTTCTGCAAGCAGTTCCTTGGCCCGCGAGATCCGTTTTGCGGTGATATACCGGTTGATCGTAGTCCCGGTCTCATCCTTAAAAATCTTACACAGATAGGAACTGCTCAGATAAAAATGGGATGCCAGCCTCTGAATTGTCAATTCTTCTGTCAGATTCTGATTCACGTAGGACAAAAGCGCATCAATCTGCCCGTGGTACGCCCCAGTTGTTTTTTCTTCCCCGGCGGCATCCCCTGTCTCTTCTTCTTCACAGCGCAACAGAAAAATCCTGTTCAGGCAAGCCATCAATTCCAAAAACGCAGCCTGATCCAGAATGTCCTGCCCAAATTCTTTTCTCTCTGACAGTTTATGCATATAATACAGAAAACGCTTCTGCTCCTCAGAAGACAAGCTCAGTTTATGCCCAAATGCTGCGTCCCTGTATGTAAAACAGTGGTTTAAATCCGTCTTCTCCGTAGAAAGCCGCTTCAGATAATCTGGATAGATGGACAGCACGATCCGCTCGTGCTTTACATCGTCAATCTGCGACAGATAATGGCTTTCATATTGATTAATAAAAAAAATATCCCCCGGCTTAAAATCATAGAACCGGTTATCGATCAAAAACTGCTTCCCGCCTGAGATAGAATAATAGATCTCATAACAGTCATGAATATGGATGCTCATGGTTTTTTCATCATTGTACAAATGTGCCGCCGCAAAGGTCCTGGAATCCAGACAGGATTGGATTGCTGCCCTGCAGGAATTATGGATAAGCATGATATACCTCCGCTTGTATCTGATCCGCTTCCTCCTGAGTGATCACCTGATGCCTGACCATGCTTTGAAGCACCTGCCTCACACGCTGGTTTGCCAGTTCAAGATTAACGTCCGGTGAATAAACCGACGGGGCATTAGGTACCCCCGCCAGCATAGCCGCTTCATAATCCGTCAGCTCGGACGGAAATTTTCCGAAATATCCTGTAGCCGCGTCAAAGACCCCCTCATAACCACTGCCAAAGCAATTCGTATTGACATATAATTCAAATATTTCTTCCTTACTATATTTTTCTTCTATATCAAATGCCGCAAAAACCTCCGCTGCTTTGCGCTCAATTTTTTTATCTTCTGTAAAAAGCAGGTTTTTTGCAAGCTGCTGCGTGATTGTACTGCCGCCTTCCATGAAAGCCCTTTCCCGGATATCCGTCCATGCGGCGCGCATGATCGCGATCGGATCAATTCCGGGATGCTTCATGAACCGATGATCCTCCACGGATATAACGGCGTCTATATAGAATTGGGGCATCTCGGAATAGCCCGTAAAATCCGACCTTCCACGGACGGCATCCACCCGTTCCTCAACAGTCGCCTGCGAGAGTGCATCCTGATACATCCGGTATCCCTTTACTCCAAAAAAGGCGCCGACTGCCGCCACCATGCCCAGTACAAGCAGGAACATGAAAAATATAAAATTGCGAACAGGATGTCTTCTCCTCACTCTCTTCACTGTCCAGTCAGCTCCTCTCTGTTCTTTTGTTTCATCAGATCGTCTCATCCCTCAGCGCGTCCATCATGTTTTCTTTCCTGATCTTACTTACAGCATACATCATTGTGACGAATATTACAAGGAATACGCTCAAAGTACTGATTTCGACACTGGCCCAGGGCAAACGGAACCCTGCCTCGTCCACAGTCACGACGTTCACACTCAGGGCTGAAAGAACCAACGACAGGAGAATCCTGATCCATAAGCGCCCTTATGCCGTAAAACGCGCACTCAAAGCACATCATATTATTCGTCAGCCCCACCGAATGCAGCATGGCAATCCCCCAATCGATATCCCATCCCAGGGGCATGCAAAATAATGACCGGTTTTTCCGGGTCTCCTTTAATCTTTTCCCGCAGGCGCTTGATAGATACATTCAGCGTATTGTTGGTGACAAATTCTCCTGCAGCGTCCCACACTTCATGCAGCAGCCTGTCCCTCGTGGTAATTGCCTTCTGGTTGCTGATAAACATCAATAGCAGCCTGTATTCCAGTACGGAAAGAAAAATCTCCCTGTCGGTTCGCGGCGTATTCCACCGCGAACCCTTCCGAACAAAGCAGCCGTGTCAGGTTTCTGGCGGTCGCCAGAGCATCTTCCACTAAAATATCGTTTTCATCATTCTTCTCCTGAACTGTTACCTGCTTTTTTCTGCTTTCTCCCACTTCACTTCCGCCTGTTTTCCAAAATGTGCCAGCCCAATATAATACACGGTCCCAGTCATTTCGGCGTCATATTTTTTTTCCTTAATCTGATCAACAGCTTCCTGTGCCAGCTCCGCCAGATTCTGCGATTCATCCCTGGTATACTTAAATTCCAGAATCATATGAGGATATTTTGGACTCTTTGCGCGAATAAGGATATCGCTCCTCCCCAAACCGCTTTCCCTGTTGCTTTTCACATCATAGTACTGATACATAAAAGCGCACATCCCCAGCATCATCATATGATAGCTGTTTTCATTCTTCAGGTCATGGTACGAAGGAAGTTTCAGCAAAATCCGTTTATACTGTTCCGTGAATCTTTCCATCGTCTCCATCCGCAGGCATCTCAGCATCTCGGATATATGCCCTTCCTCCAATTTCAGACAGAAGGCTGTGAGTTCCCGAAACGCTTCCCTTACTTCGTAATTTGGTATTCGGAGTTTATAGATTCCTTTTTCTACTTTTTCCCGGATGGTCACCATACCGGCATTGAGCAAAAGCCCCCAGAGGGAGGCATCATCCTGCTCCTCATAATAAGATACCAGCAGTTCCACCTCCGTATCCGTTGTTCCCTTTTCAATCAATTCATTATAATTCTGCGCAAATGACTCTCCGCGCTGTGAGAACGCATCTTTTATGATGCTGTTCTCACTGGTATTCACCCAATAGGGCTCCAGTTTTTTTCTCGCCGCATAGCAGGAAACAGACCAGGGGTTATAGACTTCTGTCTCCCCAAATCGATAGCCGTCATACATCGTCCTGACTTCGTCCGTAAGTTCTACTCCGCAATATTCCAGAAGGGACTCCGTTTCTTCTTCTGTAAAACCAAAACATTCTGAATACTCCGGATCTTTCACCGTGCATACAATGAGGTTGTTGAGGTCGGAAAAGATATTTTCTTTTGCAACCCGTTGAATCCCCGTCAACACCGCTCTTTCCAGCGCCGGATTCCCCTTCAGGGAGGCGCTTAACATTTCTGCCAGAATATCCCGCACCTCTGCGTAATACCCCTTGGCGTTCGCAGAAATAAAGGGGGTGTCGTACTCATCCAGAAGAAGATATACTTTTTTTCCGTAATAGGATTCCAGAATCCGGCAAAGAGAGGTAATGGAATTTACAAAATATCCTTCTGCCTCTTTCCTGTCCTTTACAGGCCACAGGCTGTTATAAATATGGTTAAACTCATCCCTCTGTGCATCCGGCAAGGTTCCGTCATTTATGATCCCGTAGTATCTCTTGTACTCTTCTCGTATTGTGGAACCCAGCTGATCCAGCATCCTCTCTGCGCGTTCTCCTTTCACATTAAGAAATGAAAGGAAGATCACCGGATGTCCGTTCATCTCCTGCATCACATAGCTGCTGCTGATCTTCGTACCCGCGAACACATCTCCAGAGTCCTTCGTACAGTCCAAAAATTCTGCCAGCATGGACATATTCAATGTCTTTCCAAAGCGCCTCGGCCTGGTAATCAATGTCACTTCATACCATGATTCGAGAAATTCTTCTATCATAAGGGTCTTGTCCACATAATATGCTTTTCTTTCACGCAGTTTACGGAAATCCTGCGTTCCGATCGCCAATCTCCTGACCGTTCCTCCGTGAGATATTTTTAAATCGGCTTTATACGGCGCCGTCTCTTCGCAAATCAAACCAGGAACCCCTGCTCGCGCCCTTCCGAATAATTCGTCCAGAGAACAGTCCAGTATCTCACTGATACGTTCTAACCCCTCCAGATCAGGAGACCGGTTCCCCGTCTCATAATTCGTATAAGAAGAGCGCGAAATCTCCAGCTTTTCAGCCATCTGCGCCTGCGTATACCCTTTTTGCTTGCGAAACATTGTCAAGTATTTATGAAATTTTGTTTTCATTTCCGCACCTCTTCCTTTCTTTTTATATATTATAACGGATAAAGTTTCAAAAAGCAACCACATGTTCTGTTTCTTTTCGAAACTTTTTTATAATAATTCCCTTATACAACGTCAAAGCCCTCGCAGCAAGCTGACGAGGCAGCATTTTCTTGGCATCCGCCTGTTCTCTGTGTATAATACAGGAAAGAGCACCGGACACCCGGTGTCTGGTCAGAAAAAATCCGGCATTTCTCACTTTATGTCGTGGTTTTTTTTGCAGCATGCCGCTATGCTCAAAGTGAAAGGAGGACATCACAATGGACCAGAAAAAGATTGGGGCATTTATGAAGAACCTGCGCAAAGAAAAGGGAGTCACGCAGGAAACTCTTGCCGAAACCCTCGGAGTCACCGGCAGAACCATCTCGCGGTGGGAGACCGGCTCCAATATGCCTGATCTGGATATCCTGATCCAGATTGCAGACTATTATAATGTAGAAATCAAAGAAATCCTCGACGGAGAAAGGAAAAGTGAGACTATGAACAAAGAAATGGAAGAAACCGTATTGAAGGTAGCAGATTACAGCAACGAAGAGAAAATGAGGCTTTTTAAAAAATTACACGTTTTTTCGTGGATCGGTACAGCGGCATTCATTCTATTTTTGTTATTGGAAGGCATGGGGCTGGCAGACAGCGGATATACAGAAGCCATTGCTGACTTTTGCGCCGGATTGGCTTTCGGTATCATGCTGATCGCGGTCATCTATACAAGCAGATATGTTTCCAGATTTCAGGCGTTTAAAAGACGGCTGCTAAAACGGCAATAACTCTTTGATAAGACTGATTTATGATACCCAAAGGGCATCCCATTATACCTGCTTCGCAGCTCTGGTATTACGGGATGCCCTTTTTCTCTACTTTGATGGGGCGAGAAAATCTTTTCGGATTCTCTTTCAGAACACTTCTAAGCCGCTCTCTCCGCACGCTCCTTTTCAGCCGGCTCTGCTTTCCCAACCAGATATTCCTGGCTTTCATGGAACCCTATTATTTAATCCGCTATTTTGACCATCACTTTTCCTTCCCTGCGGTACTCCGGTTTTATAAATACGTCTGCGATATCATCCAGCGGGACGATTTTTGTAATCAGGCTTTTCAGTTCAATGGCGCCGGATTCCAACACGCGAATCGCACGTTCAAAGGTATAGGGATTGATAAAGGAGGATGTGATCGTCAGCTCTTTTTTGAATACAACATCCGGTTTCAGAGGATAGGCTTCCTCCGGCGCAGCCAGGCCGAAATACATAACGGTCGCTCCCCTGCCCGCAAACCTGACCGCATCTGCCTGTGTACGGATATTGCCTACACACTCAATGACAACATCCACATTTTCACAATAACCTGCCAGAACGGCTTCTACATCCTCTTTAATCGGGTCAATGGTTTTTGTAGCGCCAAGTTTCAGGGCAAGCTCCCGCTTCTCTTCCACCGGCTCGGACAGGATCACTCTCGATGCCCCCGCATTTTTCGCAAGCTGCATCATAATCATCCCGATAGGGCCTCCGCCCATGACAAGAACCGTACATCCCGCCTTAATATTGCACAGGTCGATCCCATGGAGACAACAGGAGATTGGCTCCGCCATTGCCGCCTCCATGAAACTCAGACTATCAGAAAATTTATACACCTGTTTTTCACGCATGATTACATACTCCGCAAACCCGCCGTCAACCGTTGTTCCCACCCCAACGTTATTCGTACAGAAATGCTGCATTGCATTTTTACAGAAATAGCACTCGCCGCACATGTCGTTGGGATCGCCGCTTACCCTGTCGCCCTCTTTTACCGCCGTCACTGCCGAACCCACTTTTGCCACGACCCCGGAAAACTCATGCCCGGGAATCAGCGGCGGATTGACCTCAAAAGAACCGCCGTCCCCGTTAAAGATGTGCATATCCGTGCCGCACACTCCACAATATTTTACCTGTATCATTACTTCATTCTCTTTTAACTCCCTTACAGGCACTTCCTCTACCCTCAGGTCACGGACTCCGTGATATACTGCTGCTTTCATACCCATGTCTCCTTATTTTTAGAAATAGCCGCCATGAAATAATCTTGATTTGGCGCTTACCTTCATCCTGCACGCAAATGCAAAATTATTTCATGGCAGCTCCTGTCCTGCATGGCAAATTAACTGCCTGCACTTGATTCCTTACACTTAATTCGCCTGCTTTTTCTTCTGCAAACAGTCAAATCCAACGGCGAGGACAAGTACGATTCCCAGGACAATATCCTGAATCCAGGTGTTCAGGTTCATAAGCACCATACCATTCTGCAGAGCGCCGATGATAAAGGTTCCGGCTACCACTCCTGATATTTTTCCATAACCTCCGGATACAGACACACCGCCCAGAACCACGCAGGTAATCACCTTAAACTCATATCCAAGCCCTGCGTTTCCCATGCCGGAATTGGTACGGGACAGAAGGACAAGCCCTGCCAGGCCTGCAAAAAATCCTGACAATGCAAAAACCAGATATTTTACTCTTCCCGTGCGGATGCCGGAAAGCCTTGCGGCCTCAATATTTCCTCCTACCGCATAGAAATAGCGTCCAAAATATGTTTTGTTCAGAATAAACGCACCCAGTGCAAAACAGAGGATCATAATGATGACAGGCACTGGTATCGGGCCCACCTTGCCCTGCCCGAATACCTTAAAGACTTCCGTAAATCCATTGATCGGCTGCCCGTCACAGATAATCAGCGCAATTCCTGAAAACGCAGTCTGCGTTGCAAATGTGGCGATCAATGCCGGAATGCCGATCGTAGATACCATAAACCCATTCAGCAGGCCGATTGCCGTAGATGCCGCCAGTGTAATAATAATCGCCACACCCATTGGCACTCCCATATTGACCATCAGATAGGAGCACAGGACATTCACAAATGTAATTATGGAACCGGTTGCAAGATCGATATCGCCCAACAGGATTACAAATGTCATACCTACAGAGGCGATGCCCCACACAGCTACCTGGCGCAGCATGATCAGCAGGTTGGACGGATTGATAAATCTTGGATTTGCAACTGTAAATGCCAGAACAAGTACAATAAACACAACCCAGATTGCCTGGCTTTTTATAATATTTGTCACTTTCTTTTCTTTCATTGGATTTCCTCCTCTTTTGCCGCTGCGGATGCATACGTCATAATCGATTCCTGGGTGAACTCTTCTTTTGACAGTTCGCCTGTCACCTCGCCTTCCGCCAGTACAATGATCCTGTCAGACATGCCCATCAATTCTTCCATCTCGGAAGAAATCATAATGATTGACTTTCCTTCTTTTTCTACCAGATCATTCATCAGTTTATAAATCTCATATTTCGCGCCTACGTCGATTCCCCTGGTAGGCTCGTCAAAGATGATCAGCTCGGATTTTGCTGCCATCCATCTTCCCAGGATGACCTTCTGCTGATTACCGCCGCTTAAGTTCTTAATAAGCTGGTGCAGATTCGGAGTTTTGATCGCCATGCTGTCCCGGTATTTTTCAGCGGTACTCATCTCCAGCTTTTCGTCAACCACACTGAGATGAGAATCCCTTTCGTAGATCGGCATATTGATATTGTTCTTGATTGAGATTCCCAGCATAGCGCCATGGCGCTTTCTGTCCTCCGGCACAAGCGCGATCCCAAGGTCGATCGCCTCTCTGGGACTCTTAGGTTCAATATCCCGGCCCTTATAGACCATCTGGCCGGACTTCTTCGGCACAGCTCCAAAAATCATTTCTACCAGTTCCGTCCGCCCGGCGCCGACCAGTCCGCCCAGCCCGAGGATTTCACCCTTATGGAGCTTGAGGCTGATGTTCTTGTCGCCGTTTCCGGTCAGGTTTTTTAATTCCAGTATCACTTCATTCTCATCTATACAGTTCCCGCGCGGAGGATATGTCTCTGTCAGTTCACGTCCCACCATCAACTGGATCAGTTCTTCCACCTGGCTGTCCTTTGTGATCAGTGTCTTTACATATTCGCCGTCCCGGATTACAACGATCCGGTCGGAAAGGCGGTAGATTTCCTCCAGCCTGTGGGAAATATAGATGATGGAGACTCCCTGGCTTCTCAATAGCTCCACGACCTCAAACATGCTCTCTACCTCTGCACTGGTCAACGGTGCGGAAGGTTCGTCCATGATCAGGATTCTGGCATTTTGCTGGATTGCCTTGGCGATCTCCACCATCTGCTGGTATCCGACCGTCAGGTCTTTCATCAATGCTTTCGGGTTTATCCTGATATGCAACTGTTCAAAAGCCCTTGCCGCCTCGGCCTCCATTGCCTTTTTATCGACGATGATCCCTTTTCTGATCGGATGGCCGAGAAACAGATTCTCTGCTGCCGACAGTTCCTTTACATTATTAAATTCCTGATAAATAATCGCAATCCCATTTTCGGATGCAAGCTGGGGGGTCATGCTGGAAAATTCCTTTCCATTCACAATAATCTTTCCGGAGGTCGGAATGACTGCTCCTGAACAGCACTTGATCAGGGTGGACTTTCCCGCGCCGTTTTCTCCGATCAGGGCAAGAATCTCCCCTGCCTTTAGTTCCAGCGTAACATCCTTCAACGCAACAACACCTGGATATTCTTTCCTGATATGCTGTAATTGCAATACATAATTTTCGCTCATATTTTTCTCCTGTGATCACATTCCCTTTAGAATCTCATCAATGTTGTCTACAGTGATAGGCCCGATGATACGCACAATGTTTTTATCGGAAGAAAAATCTTCCCCGGACAGGATTCTCTCATACATCTCAAGACACGCCGTCGCCGTATCCAGATTCGAGCCTTCAAAACCTACGATCGCCCTGACAGCCTCGTCCCCTGATTTCAGGGAATCTAACTGCTGCTGCGTAACGTCTGTGGTGATCACGCCGTAGTTTTCCGGAATGTTTCCTTTTCCAAATTCCGCAAGGAGCGCCTCGTTGGCTCCGATCATAGCCCCTGCGCCGACTCCTACAAATACATTCGCATCTGGATGTGCAGACATGACAGTCTCCACATTTGTCTGTGCCTCCGGCGCTTCCAGGCCGTCTACTTCCGCAATGATCTCATAGTTATCTTTGCAGTTCTCTTCCAGTCCCTTTTTAATTCCATCCGCCCGGTCTTTGAGCACTTTTGTGGAAGGATACCCGATGACCGTAACCTGCGCTTTATTGTCTGATGTATAATGTTCATTGATAAATTCTGCCGCGGTCTTGCCGATTTCCTGTCCCAGCACTTCATTATCCAGAATCCAGTTTGCAGTCGTATTCTCCATCGGGTCATCCCAGCACATCACCTTGATCCCGGCATCCAGCGCCTCCCCGCAGATACCTTCCACCGCCTGCGCATCGGCCGGATGAACCATGATCAGATCACATCCTGATGTAATGAAATTCTCAATCTGCCCTACCTGGGTGCCGGAGTTGTTTTCACAGTCAACCAGTGTATAATCCCAGCCCTTTTCCTCCAACAGCTCCTCCAACTTACTCATAACGCCCGCCCAATAAGCATTGGACAGGGACTGGATCGTAATCCCTACCTTGTAAGATTCCCCGTCTCCTGAACTGCCGCCCGAACTGCTGTCTGAGTTTCCGCCTGTACATCCCATCAGCATGGCTCCCACCATTGCAACGCTCACGATCAATGCTAAAATCCTTTTCTTCATACCTGTTTTCTCCTTATTGAATTGTCTTGAATCATTATAAATTGTTTCTGGCATCATTTTTTACCAGTCCATGGCTTCGATGGCCGCCTTTTCAACCGCAAGCCCTGATTGATAACGTTTCATAAAAAGCTGAAATCCAGCCACATCCTTCGCATAAGGCGTCATGGTTTCTCCCGACAGTTCTTTAAAAATTCTGTTTTCCAGATAATCCTCCAGCTTTTCCCCCGGTTTCTTATCCGTCAGATAGGCCGCCAGCAATGCGATTCCCCATGCCCCGCCTTCACTTGCCGTGTCCATCACCGTAACCGGGGCATTGAATGCCGCTGCCAGATACCGCTGTCCGACGCCTTTCGTTTTAAAAAATCCTCCATGCCCCATAACGCGGTCTATTTCTACCTTCTCATCCTCTTTCAGAATATCCAGCCCCAGTTTCACGGCGCCAAGGGACGTATAAAGATGAACCTTCATAAAATTGGCAAGGTTAAATTTACTTTCAGGAGTCCGCAGGAACGCAAGCCTGCCTTCGTTGATCATCGTGATATTTTCTCCTGAATAATAACCATAGGCCAGAAGCCCGCCGCAGATTGGGTCGCCTTTCAGAGATTGTGTGTACAACTTTTCAAACAGCTCCCCGGGTTCTGTATGTATCCCCATCAACTCCGCAAATTCCCCAAACAGCCCTACCCAGGCATTCAGATCCGAGGTCCCGTTATTTGCATGGGACATGGCGCAGGGAAATCCTGTGGGCGTGGTAACCATATCGATCTCGCGGTACACTCTGCCAAGCTTCCTTTCCAATACAATCATGGCAAATGTGCTGGTGCCTGCCGAAACATTTCCTGTACGGGGAGCAACCGAATTGGTTGCCGTCATCCCGGTTCCGGCATCCCCTTCCGGCGGGCAAAGCGGGATTCCCGGCTTTAAGCTGCCTGTCTCGTCAAGGAAAGCCGCGCCCTCCTGTGTCAGCGCTCCGGCATTCTCTCCGGCCACGAGCACCTCCGGGAAAATATCTTTCAATTTCCAGGAAAACCCGTAAGGTTCTATCAGCCTGTTAAATTTTTCTACCATGGACGCATCGTAATCACATGTATCCGAATCAATCGGGAACATTCCGGATGCGTCGCCAATGCCGATCGCTTTTCGTCCCGTCAGTTTCCAGTGGATGTATGCGCTTAAAGTTCCTACATAATCCAGATTTATCACATGCTCTTCTCCGTCGAGAATCCTCTGGTACAGGTGGGCCACACTCCAGCGAAGCGGTATATTAAAATGAAACAGTTCTGTCAGCTCGTCCGCCGCCTGCTGTGTATTTGTATTTCTCCAGGTCTGGAAGGGAGCGATCTGATTTCCGTCCTTATCCAGCGCCATGTAGCCGTGCATCATAGCGCTGACACCAATGGCGCCGTATGTTTCCGGGACAACACCGTATGTTTTTTTTACATTTTCCCTCAAAGAGCTGTAACAATTCCGTATCCCTGCGTGGATCTCTTCCAGACTATAGGTCCAGATATTGTCAATGAAAGAATTTTCCCAGTCGTGGATGCCCACCGCAAGGACCTGTCCCTGGAAATCCACCAGCACTCCTTTGATCCTGGTAGAGCCAAGTTCAATTCCCAGCGCTGTTTTTCCACTTATAATTGCTTCTTTTTTCTCCATGTTTCTCCTCACTCTCCGCTTCTTTTAGAAACAGGTAAACGCTCCGTCAATGATGAAATCAGATCCTGTCGTAAAGGTGCTGGTGTCGCCTGCCAGATATACACAGACTGACTGCAATTCCTCCGGCGTGCCCATTCTTCCAAGAGGAGCCATCTCATTCCATTTTTCAATCAGAGGGATTAATGTCGGAGAATTTAAAGTCAGTTCTGTCCCAATATATCCCGGGCTGATGCTGTTGACGCGGACTCCCCGCTTTGCCCATTCAATGGCAAGGGATTTGGTGAGCTGGATCACGCCTGCCTTGGAAGCATTGTATGCGCACTGCGGCTGCGGCACATTGACAATGTGGGCGGACATGGAAGCCGTATTGATGATAGAACCGCCGCCATGTGCCAACATGTATTTTCCCGCCGCTATATCTGTCAGAAAAATACCGTTCAGGTTAATGTTGATCACCTTACTCCACTGCTCATATGTCATTTCTTCAGCCGGCGCATTAATACAGATCCCCGCATTGTTATGGCAGAAATCCAGGCCCCCTAATTCACTCACGACCTGCGCCACCATCGCATCCACCTGTTCCGGATCCGTACAGTCTGTGCTGATCGCAATAACCTTCCTGCCTGTCTTCCCGGCAAGCTCTGCCGCGGTCTTTTCTGCCTCTGCAAAGTCCAAATCGACAATCGCCACATCGGCGCCTGCCTCTGCAAATGCTGTTGCCGTGCTTTTTCCAATCCCCCTGGCTGCTCCTGTTACAAATCCTTTTTTTCCGTCCAGTCTCATTTTTTCAATAATTCCCATGACGTTCTCCTTTCTTTAATTTGATTTTGTAAAATGATTTATCAAATTATGATTACATAATAATCCTCATTTTTCAAGAAGTCAACATGTAATAATTCACAACATTTTTATTTCAAAATCATGCAACATGCACAATAGCTTTTTCAAAAGAATCCATGTTATAATATATATTTACAAAATCAATTTACAATTCTGGAGATAGAATTACAGCATGAGAAAAAGCATAACTCCCAATCTGATCAAACAAAATAACCGAAGCCTGATCTATCATTATATTTATAAAAATAAAAAGGTTTCCCAGCAGGATATTTCCTATGACCTGCGCCTGAGCCGCCCTACTGTCACCACGAACCTGACTGCCATGGAGCAGGAAGGCCTGATTAAAAAAAACGGCCAGATCGATACCGAATTTGTCGGAAGGAAGGCGGCCGCCTATTCCATTGTGGCCGGATACCGTATGGGCATCGGGGTGGAAATTTTAAAAAATGAAGTAAAAATGATCGCTGTGGATCTGTATGGTGAAGAAATTGACCGGATGGCCTGTGAGATTGACTATGAATATAAAGAATCTTATTTTAAAGCTGTCTGTGAGAAAATACTGGAATTTAAAGACTCGCTTGGCGGCTCAGACGGGCAGCTTCTGGGAATCGGTTTCGCCATGCAGGGGCTGGTCTCACCAGACAGAAAGTCTGTACTCTATGGCAAGATCATGGACTGTACCGGGCTTTCCACCCGGGAATTTACCCGGTATCTTCCCTATCCCTGTTCCTTTATCCACGATGCATACAGTGCGGCATTCTCCGAAATATGGGTGTCCCCGGGGCTTACGGACGCATTTTATCTTTCCCTGAGCAAACATCTCGGCGCTGCTATCATTTCCAGGGGGGAGATTCTGGCAGGGAAGCACGGCCACAGTTCTACAATAGAACATATCCAGATGGATTCCGACGGGGAGCTTTGCTACTGCGGCAAGCGCGGATGTCTGGAAACACTCTGTTCTTTAAACGTACTTCTCAGGGAACAGGAAACTTTAGATGCATTTTTTGAAAAAGTACGGAATGGGGAGCCGGCTTTTTTAAGCCGATGGAATCTGTTTCTCACAAACCTTGCCAGAGCAATTAATCTGCTCCACCTGATCTACGATACCGATTTTATCCTTGGGGGTTATCTCGCCCCATACCTGTGTGATGGAGATATCTCGTTTTTGTATAAACGGATTCAGGATCTGACGCCCTTTACTGAGACACAGGATTTTATCCGGATCAGCAAGATGCCCAGGCATAACATTACGATCGGAGCCGCGCTCCCTTATATCCAGGAGTTCCTAAACGGGATGGACGGCCAATAATAAGGAACCGTATGTAAGCAGCTACAGCCGGCTGTTTTCGTACGGTTCCCTGTATTCTGCAGTTCTTAAGCAGTTACAGCTGTTTTATATTCTTCCAGAATTTTCATAAACTCCTGTACATTATGTTCTGCATTTTCCGGAAAAGCAGAACCGGCTATCAGAATCTTTGCTCCTGCATCCGGGAACTCCCATCCACCTCTCTTTTATCTCTTCCTCCGCCTGCAGAAGGTCAGAGTATACTTCGGTACAATATGGCCGTATGTCAAAAGATGCTTCCACCAGATCAGGAATCATAATGGTCATACATCCGGCTGCATGTCCTGCTTTTATTCCGTTTTCGCTGTCCTCAAACACAAAGCATTCCCCCGGCGCGCATCCAATCCGTTCTGCGGCACGAAGAAAAATATCCGGCGACGGTTTCCCGCGTCTGACCTCTGCACCGCTGACAACAGCAGAAAAATATCCGCGTATGCCCGCTGTTTCCAGATTTGATTCAATCTGTTCTGCCGCGCTGCTGCTTGCTACTGCCATCCTGATGCCACTTTTACGGAAAAATTCTAATATTTCATGTACTCCCTTCTTCACAGGTACATAAACAGACAGCTTATCTCTGACCCGTCCCATGCATTCCTCCATAATTTCGTGCGCATCGTTTACCTGATAACAGGTTTCGATAACACGGCACATATATACCCCGTTTGTGCCGGATATCGCCTTTGGAAAGTCTCCGCCCAACTCGATCCCCCTCTCCCTGGCTATCTCCTGCCATGTCTGCTGATAAATGCGCTCCGTGTCAAAAAGCAGCCCGTCCATGTCAAAAATCGCGCCTTTACATTTCATCTGCCTGATTCCCCTTTCTAAATTTCGCTTTTTATTTTGTAAATATATTTATCAAAATATAATTACATAATACTGTTTAAATGCTGATAAGTCAACAACTAATTGTGCAAAACATTTTTATTCTAAAATCATGTAAACTGTACGGCAACTTTGTGTGATAAAATATCATGATTTTCCCATTCTACCGGCCAACATACGCACACAAAAAATACGGCCTGTAATTTTTCACTTTTCACAGCCCGTATTTTCTCAATTTTCCATTTCCCCCAATAATACTTCTCCTGCTTCGTTATCCGCGTTTTTATCCATAGCGGCTACAGCGCTTCATCCAATGCCTCCAGGTCTTTCTTTGTCGTAGACCAGCTTGTGGCAAACCGCACTACCGTATATTTTTCCTCATACTTCTCCCAAAAGCTGAACATCACTTTCTTTTTCAGTTCTCTGATCCGCTCGTTTTCCAAAATGACAAACTGCTGGTTGGTAGGGGATTCCAGATAAAACGGTATCTGCTTCCTGCGTAGGATGTCTTTTAATTCCTCCGCCATATCAATCGCATGGCGGCTGATCTCAAAATACAGGTTGTCCGTAAAAAGCGTGTCGAACTGGATGCCCAGAAGCCTTCCCTTTGCAAGAAGGGCGCCGCGCTTTTTCACGGAATTCATAAAATGGGGCGGACGGTTTTGTTTTGTGAAAACCACGGCCTCCCCACATAATGCGCCTACTTTTGTGCCTCCGATATAAAAAACATCACACAGCCGGGCAATATCCTTAAGCGTCAGGTCTGTCCGGCGGCTCGTCAGCCCATAGCCGAGCCGCGCCCCGTCCAGGAAAAGAGGGATTTCATAGGAACGGCAGATTTTTGCGATTTCCTCCATCTCCAAGCGGGTATAAAGCGTACCGTATTCCGTTGGATGGGAAATATAGACCATCCCCGGAAATACCATATGCTCATGATTTTCATCAGCGTAAAAAAGCGCCAGATACTCCCGGAGCACAGACGGCACAATCTTCCCCTCTTTATGAGGAAGCTCCAATACTTTATGCCCGGCATACTCAACCGCACCTGCCTCATGGACGCTTACATGGCCGGTCTGCGCCGCAAGCACCCCTTCATAATCCCGTAACACGGAAGATATGACAGCCGCATTGGTCTGCGTTCCTCCAACCAAAAAATCTACTTCCGCCTCCGGGCAAACGCAGGCCTCGCGTATTTTTTTCTTCGCACTTTCACAATAGGGATCTGTGCCGTAGCCGGAAAGCGGCTCCATATTCGTCTCCATAAGACGTTTCAAAATCAGCGGATGCGCTCCGGCAATATAATCGTTTTCAAAAGAAACCATATCTCTTCCTCCTGTTTTGCGTTCCATTTGCATACCAAATCGATTGCCTGTCCTTTTCATATAAAATGTTACGCTGCCCTGTCGCTTCATTGTTCTCAACATCTACACCAACGCTTTCTGTCTCCAATGCCCCTTAAAATACCGTATCCAAAAACAAAGCGCGCGGAATGCCCAATCGATCACCATTGCCACCCAGATGCCGAACACGCCCATTCCCATATATTTCCCAAGCAGGAAACTGAATGCGACCCGGAATAACCACATGGAAATCATGGAAATGTACATACATGCCTTTACATCTCCGGACGCCCGGAACGTGGTAGGCAGCGTAAAGGAGGACGGCCAGATGATCATCGCGCTGATTCCATGGAAATAGATAATCTGGCGGGTCGTTTCCGCCGTCACATCTGACAAATGGTATGCATGGAGGATAACCGGAAGAAGTGTAAATACACACAGGCTCATAGCCATCTGGCTTACATGTACGATCAGTATCAGCTTTTTATTGTAGTACCGCACCTGATCATAATCCCCTGCGCCGACACATCGGGCTATGACCGTTGTGACCGCCAGGTTGATCGACATGCCCGGAAGGATCTGGAACATAGCGATGGCGTTTCCTACCGCATTAGCGGCAATGGCATATGTCCCGAATGAGGACACAAGGCTCAGCACCATAATTTTTCCCAGTTGGAACATGCTGTTCTCCAATCCGTTTGGCACGCCGACCATCAATATTTTCTTCACATGCGGCCAGTCCATCCGGTAACGCCATGTCCTTTTCATATGGATTTCCTGCTTTTCATCACATAAAAGCACAATGATAATCACTGCCGCCACAATTCTGGAAATCAGGGTGGGAATGGCTACGCCTTCCGTCCCCATATGGAAACCGTAGATCAGCAAGGCATTTCCGCCCACATTGATGGCATTCATGATCAGGGATACGCCCATGGGCACTTTGGAATTGCCCATCGTACGAAATACAGCAGCCCCTGCGTTGTACATGGCTATGAAGGGAATCGACAGGGACACGATCACCAGGTAAATATCTGCATGGCGCATGACGTCCGCGTCAATCTGCCCGAATACCCCGTGCAGGATCACATATTTCCCTGCATATACAATCCCCGTGATCACCAGCGCACAAAGCGTGGAAAACCAGACAAGCTGGTTGGCAGACTCGCAGGCCGCCTCCCGTTTCCTGTGCCCCAGATACTGCCCGGCAATCACCGCTCCTCCGGTAGCCAGCGCCGCAAAGATGTTGATTAACAGCACCATGACCTGATCTACCAGAGATACTCCCGACACGGCAGCTTCCCCCACGCTGGCAATCATGATGGAATCCGCCATCCCCACCAGCACAGCCAATAACTGCTCAACGACCAATGGGATAATCAGAGAAACCAGCGCCCGGTTATCAAATAAATATTGATTTTTATTTCTGTTCTTCATAATGCCCCTTCTGTATGCTTAGGAACTGTATGGAAATAACTTATACATCATATCCCGCGCAATCTGCACAAGTTATTTTCCTACAGTTCCTTAGCTTGTTATCTGCCTGATATTGTCATTATATGCAGGGAACGTTCTCATGTCAACGACATTATTTCTTTATTTATAGCGTTTATCTTATAGCGTTAGGATCTGAAAAATCGATTTCCGAAAATATAGAAATGCCTGCAGGATGCAGCGGATATACCGTGCTGCATCCTGCAGGCATCAAAACATTGTCCCTTAGGAATTGTATGGAAATAACCTATGCATCAAATATCCTGGTATTTTCCTACGATTCCTTACAGATTATGGCAGGCAGCAAGATGGTTGCCGCCCTGATCCTTCAGGGACGGCGCCTGCGTTTTACACAACTCCGTAGCAAACTGACAGCGCGGATGAAAGGGACATCCGGAAGGCGCATGGATGGGGCTCGGCACCTCCCCTTCCAATACAATACGGCTTCTTTTTTGTTCCGTATAATAGTCCGTAATCGGCACGGCTGAAAGCAGCGCTTTCGTATAGGGATGCATGGGATTGGCATAAAGCTCCCCTGCATCCATCATTTCCACGATATGCCCTAGATACATCACGGCAACCGTATCTGCAATGTGACGCACCACGGCCAGATCATGGGCAATAAACAGATACGTCAGTCCCAGTTTTTTCTGGAGGCTTTCAAACAGGTTAATGATCTGCGCCTGAATCGAAACGTCCAGAGCTGAAACAGGTTCGTCACACACGATCAGTTTGGGATCGCATGCCAATGCCCTGGCTATGCCAAGACGCTGCCGCTGCCCTCCGCTCATTTCGTGAGGATAACGCCCCGCCATGGAAGGATCCAGTTCCACCAGCGTCAAAAGTTCCTCCACACGCGCTTTTACGTCCAAATCTAACCGCTTTTTCCCGTCGGCCAAAACCGCTTCCCGCACGATGGATCCCACTGACTGCCTGGGATCCAACGACCCGTAAGGATCCTGAAAAATGAGCTGGATATTTCTCCGATAGGGCTTTAGCTGGCTGTCGGTCAGCCGGGAAATATCGGTTCCCTGATAATAAATCTTACCTTCCGTCGGTTCAAAGATCCGAAGCACACATTTTCCCGCCGTAGTTTTTCCACACCCGGATTCCCCCACCAGCCCGAAAGTTTTCCCGGCCTCGATCTGGAAATCAAGCCCGTCCACAGCTTTGACAAAGCGCGTAGGTTTTCCGAACCATGTGCTCTCAGCAGGAAAGTGCATTTTCAGATTTTCCACTTTTAAAAGAATATTTGGCTCGCTCATGTATCTTCCCTCCTGATCTTGAGATGGCAGGCGGAAAAATGACCGTGTTCTCCTACCTGCTGAAGTTCCGGGCACGGCAGCTTTCTACAGCTTTCAGCCGCATAAGGGCAGCGCGGAAGAAACGCACATGTATCCGGAAGATTTGCCAGATCCGGCGGCGCGCCTTCAATCGTCGTCAGCTGCTCATGCTCGTTTGCATCCAGCTTTGGCACCGCGTTAAGCAGGCCGATGGTGTAAGGATGGCAGGGCTTTGTTATCAAATCCTCTGTGGTGCCTGATTCGATGATCCTTCCCGCGTACATGACATAGATACGGTCTGCATAACGAGTCACCAGTCCCAGATTATGGGTCACAACAATCAGGGACGTTTTCATTTTATCCACCACATCTAAAAGAAGCTCCATCACCTGCGCCTGGGTCGTCACATCCAGAGCCGTAGTCGGCTCGTCCGCTATGATCAGCCTGGAATTACACGCCACGGCCACGGCGATCATCACACGCTGCCGCATCCCGCCGCTCATTTCAAAGGGATAGTTTTTCATGCGCGCTTCCGGTTCCGGGATCCCCACATTTGCAAGCGCATCCACCCCCATCTGCCATGCTTCTTTCCTGCTTACCTTTTTATGCGTCCGGATAACCTCTGTAAGCTGCTTTCCCACGGTAATAACGGGGTTCAGGCTCGTCATGGGTTCCTGAAAGATCATGGAGATCTTTTCCCCACGCACGGCACGCATCTCTTTGGAGGTTGCACGAAATTTTAAAATATCCCGGCCTTCCAGAATCGCCTCCCCACCGAGAATCTTCCCCGGCGGAGACTGGATCAGCTGCATGACCGACATCTGCGTGACGGATTTTCCGCAGCCGCTCTCCCCTACAACGGCGACGATCTCCTGTTCATCAATATAATAAGAAACATCATTGACTGCCTTTACTTCCCCTGAATCCGTATAAAAAGACGTTTTCAGATGGTTCACCTCTAACAAATGCTTTTTTTCAGCCATATTACAGTTTCCCCCTTAATCTGGGATCCAATGCATCCCGCAGTCCATCCCCTACCACATTAAACGCAACCACTACCAGAATAATACAGATACCGGGCAGGATCGAAAGCAACGGAGCCGTAGTCAGATAGGAATATCCGTCAGATACCATAGCTCCCCATGTGGCAGTCGGCGGCGCGATGCCCACGCCCAAATAACTCATGGTAGCCTCCAACATAATGCCCTGCCCCAGATTCATAGTAAACAATACGATCAGGGACGGGAAACAGTTCGGAAGCAGGTGCTTCAGCAAAATCCTGATATTTTTAAGCCCGATCAGTTTTCCGGCCGTCACATAATCGCTTTCCTTTATGGAAAGCACCTGGCCGTTGACCATCCTGATATAAGTGGGCACCAGGCTGACGCCGATCGATATCACAATGCTTAACACGCCCCCGCCTAAAGCAGATGCCAGAACCAGCGTAAAAATCAGTGCGGGAATCGCCAGAATCGCATCCGTCATACGCATAATCGTCTGGTTCAGGATCCCGCCAAAATACCCCGCAACCAATCCAAGCAGGATACCCAGCACCGCGCTGAGCGCTCCTGCCAGGATACTGGTGTACAAGGAAATCCTTGCCCCGTATAAAATCCGGCTCAGGACGTCGCGCCCCAGATAATCCGTACCAAGCAGATGTTCGCCGGAAATCCCCTTCACAACATTCCTCAGGTCGTTTACATTCGGGTCGCAGGGGGCTAAAACCGGTGCAAATACCGCCACAAAAATCAACAGAACCACAATAACAAAACAAATTCCAGATAAAATGCCGCGGTTGAAAAAGACCTTCATTTTTCTCTTCATGACATTTACCTCCAGGATTTTCTGACGCGGGGATCCACCACGCCGTACAGCAGATCCACAATAAAGTTACAGCCTACCGTTACCAGGGAAATCACCAGTACGCAGGCCTGGATGATAAAATAGTCTCTCTCTGTAATCGCCCGTATCAAAAGCGCGCCGATGCCTGGAATATTAAAAATACGTTCTATGACTACAGACCCCCCTACAATGATGCGTACCTGCAAGCCGATGATCGTTATCACCGGGATCAGCGCATTTTTCAATGCGTGCCGGAAGATCACGCTCCCCTCGGAAATTCCGTTTGCCCGGGCAGTACGCACATAATCCTGATTGATCACTTCCAGCATATTCGAACGGGTCTGTCTGGTAATCGTCGCAATAAAGCCAAACGACAGACACAGCACCGGCAGAAATGCCATATAAACATATTTCCCAAAATCCTCAGACGGAGCGGTATATCCCTGTATGGGAAGGACATGTAACTTTAAACCAAACAGGAAGATACATAATATGGCAATCCAAAACTGCGGAACACCAATACCGATATTTGCGATCGAAGTGATCACCTGATCGATCCATGTTCCCCGTTTTACGGCAGTCACTACGCCAAACAGAATGCCGAAAACAGCTGAGATCAGTACAACAGGAATTCCAATCGCCATGGTTACGGGTAATTTTGTTTTTATCAACGTGGTAACATCCTCGCCGTAAAGAAGAGACTTGCCAAAATCACCATGTAAAATCCCTTCCACCCAAAGACCATACTGCTGAATGATCGGCTTATCCAAATGATACTTTGCACGGTATTCTGCAATGGTCTCCTCTGATACAGATTCCCCCAGGGCGATCCGAATGGGATCACCCGGAAGAATATGCATTAAGGAAAACGCAAATACAGAAACCAGGAAAATGATCAAAATAGACATCGCCAGTCGTTTTATAATGTATTTTCCCATAATTCATACTCCTTTTAGTAGCCTCTTGTATCTCTCCTCACCCCATAGCCGTCCCATGTCCCATAAGGCGCAGGAGGTTCAGGCAGAAATCTGTTCGCCTCATCCGGTTTGTAATAATCAACAAAACAGTCGGATGGCCTTACAAGCTCCTCCGCCCTGCATGCTTCATCCAAAAGCGGATATTCACATTCCTTCAGATAGCTTCTGTTCTGCGCCAGCCATCCATAGCAGGTATCGCCTTCGACCACTACGATCCATTGGAGATGCCAGAATTTCCATCCTTCTTCCGTATGGAGCAATTCCACATAGTAGCGCCCCATATCCCATGCTTCCGACTCTGCCTGGGGCAGGCATTTAAAACCGGGTGAAATCAGGGCTGCCCTGGCAGTCTTTCTGTCCCCGGCAATTTCCATGCACAGAGCCGCCGCGCCGTGTTCCACCATAGCGCCTCCCATGCGGCCGATCTCCACTCTCTGGTCATAAAAATCCATGATCTCTTTTTTGCCCTGATATTTCCCGCGTCCCAGTTCCAGAGACACTTCCGGGTCTTCCATGGCAAAGCAGGAGGCAATCCCTTTTACGTCTCCATTTTCCAGACAGAACAAATACCGGTTGATCAGATTACGAATCTCAGCCTGGCTTAAAGCATGGTCGATTTTTTCTTCCAGCGCATCCAGCCTGCTGATGCTGTCTTTTTCGGTCATCGAAGTTCCCTCCTTTACTGCTTTCTGGTTATATCCATTGACGTCTTGCCGTTCCAGATATCGTAACTCTTCGGAGGTTCCGGCATCAGGTAATTTACTTTTTCAGGGTCATAGTGTTTCGGCCACGGGTAATCCGAAGGATAACTGCCGGGAGCTCCTTTGGGCATATCTGCGTATACATCCGCCAGCTCCGGGTGTATTAATTCCTTATCATGCGCTGTCTGTTCTTTCAGCCATCCTACGGTCATCGGCGTCTCGAAGGTGCGGAAATACTGCACATGCCACAGTTTCCATACCCCGTCCTCTTTCATAAGGTCTACATGGTATTTGCCGTAAATCCAGTTCTGGACTAATGCTTTTGCCGCTGCATCCAGCCCCGACGCCAGACAGGTAAGCTTTGCTGTTTTTCCGTCGCCGGCAATTTCTACCACAGGGGTGTCCACGTAATGGTAGATCATAATACCGGGCTTCCTGGCAAGCTTCGGCATAAAGCTGAAATATTCTTTAATCCTTTCGTACCCTTCAAAAATCCCCTCCTCCGCAATTTCCAATGAAACGTCATCCCTTGTAGAAAACTGTTCCATCGTGCCGTTGATATGGAGTTCGCCATAGTAGTGTATATAACGGTAGAACCGGTTCAATATGGCGTCCATATCCGACAGGCCTTCCGCAAAAAGCTCTAACTGTTCCAAATCCCTTTCCAATGCTTCCATATTGATGAACCTCCCTTAATATCTCTCTCTGTCCCAAAAATGCTGCAAAATACGGGTTCGTTTTAATGCAGTAATGCCGTCGTAGGTCTCATAAGGATCCGGCGCCTCAGGAATGTAATCATAGGGCGCTTTCGGGTTAAAGATCACAGGCCAATAGGTACTCGGCTTATTTGCCCTTGCAGTAAATACATCGGAAAGCTCCGGGTGTTTCCACTCTTCATTGTTTGTCGTCTGTGAATACATGAATCCTTTCTTCACTTCCGAATCATAGATCAGGAACCAATGCAGATGCCAGATCTTCCATGTCCCGTCCTCTCCCCTGATAAAGTCTACATAATAGCGTCCCGCGAGATATGTCTGGAGCTTTGCGGCCGCCACTGCTTTAACCCCTCTGGCAAAGCATACCAGCTTGGCCGTTTTTCCGTCGCCCGCCAGTTCGATCACAGGGCAGACACAGTGCTGTTCTACCAGAATACCGGGCTTTTGGGACAGCCTTCTAAAACAATCGAAATAACTCTCCACTGCTTCCTTTCCCTCATACACCTCAGAATATCCTTCCTCGATGGAAACATCACTCTGATCCAGGGCCAGCGTGGACAGAATGCCTTCCACATGCTGCAGGTTGTAATACTGCAGGTATGTGTTGAATAATTTTTCAACTGTCTGGATATCCGATACTCTCTGCGCCCTTCTCTTTAAATCCTCATATCTTGCACGAAGTTTTTCTTCCCTTTCCACGGTCGTTTCCTCCTTGTAAATAATGTAATACCCACCTCACGTTCATTCGAGGGCAGGCCGGAGGAAGGCATTTAGAGAAATGCTTCGCATTTGCCTTCCTCCTAATATCCTCTTGTTCTTATCAAATCATCTGCTTCTTTCCAGGTGTCATAGGGTACCGGCGGCTCCGGATACACGTACATATGGCCATCCTGCCGGTAATTATCCTCATACGGACACGGCTCCGGCTCAACCGTAATATTCCCGTTATGGATGCTGTCCAGTTCATCAAACATACATTCTTTCCAATAGCTTCTGTTCTGATACAGCCACCCAAAGGCCGCGTCAGCCTCCACAAAAATGAACCAGTGCCAGTGCCAGATCTTCCACACGCCATCCTCCTTGATCAGATCATGATAATACTTCCCTTCCGACCACACCTGGGAGCGCCCCAATGCAAGACATTTGTATCCCGGAGAAAACTCCGCTACTTTTGCAGTTTTCCCGTCTTCTGCAATTTCAATAACTTTCGCCACAGATTCATGCTCCACAAGCGCCCCTGGCATACGCGCCAGGGCGGGACGCTGGTCGAAAAATTCCAGATTCGGCCTGGAACCCACCATACGCCCGCCCATTCCTGCGTCCGACCAGACACGCGGCGCATCCCAGTTAATGGCACTCGTAATCCCATTACAATCCGCGCCCTGAAAATAGGAAAGATACTTATTGATCTCCTTGGTGATGGCAATCACATCTTCCGCATGGGTAATCTTTTTTTCCAGTGCATCCAGACGTTTTTCCATCTCATCTAAATTCATCCCTGTCCCTCCTTAGAAAATGTTGAATCATCCCTTGTAAACTTTGTATCCGGCGGCCCCATTTGTCATATGGAGCCGCCGGCTTTGGATACATATAGATGCCGGGCTTATTCCTCTATCCACGCTTTGTACAGTGTGCCGGCTGAGTATTCCGCATCATTTACTCCGTCGTCATGGAGTTTTTCGCTCTTGATGATCGGCTGGTACACAGTTACCACCGGATTCAGGTCGCAGATATCATCGATCAGGATCGTCTGCGCTTCCCGTATGGACGCCTGTGCCTCCTCCGGAGTCTTTGCCCCTACGGCATCTGCAATCGCAGCATCCAGTTCATCCGGGCGCAGCAGGGAATCCAGTCCAAGCACAATGCCGCTCAGCCCCTGACGGAACATCGAGGACATCTGGTTGGTCACATCAACAGGAAGGGAAGATGTATGGAAAAACATCCCGGTACTCCACTTCGTCAGATTCTGGGAAAAATCTCCCGTATCCTGAACATCCACTTCCATTTCAATGCCGATCTCTGCAAGCATAGCCTGAATCGCCGTTACACAATTTACCTGCATAATATCATTCCGAACGATACATGTGGTCTTGAAACCATTTTCGTATCCGGCTTCCTTTAAAAGTTCTTTTGCTTTCTCCACATCATATTCATACCCTTTTGTCTCCGTATTGTAGAATACAGAGCCGTCAGGCGCAAATTGGTTGGTCACGGAAGCATAGCCGCTGTAAATACTGTCAACCAGAGCCTCCTTGTCGATCGCGTAGGATACGGCCTGACGCACCTTCACATCGTAGAAAGGATTATTCTCTTCATCCAGGCAATTAAAGCAGAGCAGCGCGATCTGGGACGGCACGCCCAGGGCAGCCGTGCAGCCTGAAGCCTTCAGCTCATCCACCAGTTTATAATCTGTACAATACATCATCTGAGCGTCGTCATTCTGCATTGCAGCCTGTGCAACCAATGAATCCGAATAAATCTTGACCGTGACAGAATCCAGATACGGCGCTCCCTGCCAGTAATCGTCAAATCTTGCAAATACTTTCTCCGTGTCGCGGCTCATACTCTCAAATGCAAACGGTCCCGTGCCCACCGGTTTTGCTTCGCAGCCTTCTTCTCCACCTTCTTCATAGGCTTTTTGCGACGTCATGATACCGCATTCTCTTGCCAGAGAATAGGGGATCGTCGCATCCCACTGGGACAGTTTAATCTCAAATGTATAATCCCCTGTTGATTCGATGGATTCAATATTGCTGAAAAATGCACCGCTCTTGATACCCTTCTCTTTATATACCCCCAGGCACCATGCAGCAACCTCTCCGGTCAGCTCCGTGCCGTCATGGAACTTGACGCCTTCATTTAAAGTGACGGTATATTTCAGGTTCTCCTGATCCGCTTCATAGGACTTTGCCAGCCAGGGAACCACATTGCCTGCATCGTCTACACGGAACAGCGTCTCATATACGGTAAGCATATACTGAAACTTGTCGTTATAGGACTGTAGGTTGTACCACACGGTATGGGTCACCTCGGCAGTATCAATAATGACAAGATCCCCGCCCTTCTGCGATTCATCCGCGGAAGTTTCCTCTTTGGAATCCTGGGTTTCTTCTTTTTGCGTATCCTCGGCGGGCTTCGCCTGATCTGCGTTATTTCCGCATGCACACAGCCCCATAGCCAGCGTCAGCACGAGCAGAAAGCTTACAAAACGTTTTTTCATAGTATTTTCCTCCTGTTTTTTTATTCGTTATTTCATATGAGTTTCCATGTGGCAGAAGAAATCAGACTTTTGTCCTGATATCGTATTCTCCGGCCGTTCTTCCCAATTCATCTCAATATCCTGCCAGTAATGGTCCTGCAGGCCGAACAGCTCGCAGGGGCATACAAAATGCGGGTCGGGAGTCAGGGTTTTATTAAAATAGGTATTGTTGCGGTCTTTAAAAATATGATGCCCATAGTCCAGCATCCCTTCCAGTGCGGCATACATCAGATAATGGATCCCCACAAACTTAAATCCCAGAGGCGTCAGATCATCAATATCCACATCACTCTTACCATCCTTAGAACCCAGATCCGGATACATTTTCCATCCCGGAACCCGTCTGGAAATCTCCCGGCAAAGCTCCATCTTCTTATCTGCCGGAGCCTTATTCAGTTCCACCAGAAGCGTCATCTCCGCCCCTGCCTCCCGATAGGAATTACACCTCCTGCAAGCCTCGTCCAGATTCTTGTATGGATCCACATCACACCGGGCGATCAGCATACAATCCGTATCCTTTAATGCAGCGTGGGCGGCAGTAAAACGCTTAACCGCGTCTTCTTCGGAGATCAGCTTTCCTTCCGCGTCCAGATCCGTGATCAAAATACCGGATGCCCCGGCCCTTGCCATACGTACACAGGCATGATAGGTATTGATCGGTTTGCCGAACCCGTCGTCTGCATCGATCACCAACGGCAGCGGTGAAAACGCGGCAATCCTTTCCGTAGCCCCCACCACATCATCCAATGTGATCAGTCCCATATCTGGATTGCCCATGATGCTGCAGGAGAATTCTGCACTGCTTAAAAGGATTGCCTGGAATCCACAGAGTTCCACACATTTGGCTGAGGAACAGTCAAAAATCTCCGGACACATTACAATTTCCTCAGATTCTGTCAGCAGCTGCCTTAAACTTCTTTTACACGCCATTACAAAGACCTCCTTTAATATATTTTAAAATCGATCCGTATCTCTTACGAAGAACGGAGTGATTCTCTTAGCCAGCGCATCCTCCTGATCCACCACATATTTGCCCTCCAGTTCTGCCCAGTAGCCGTCCCGCAGGTAGAATGTCATAGGCGAGAAACATTTAAATCCTGTATAATCGTAATGGTTTTCCACGTATACATTATCGCGGGATTCCATAACATGTTTCCCTGTATCCAGCATGGCAAGCATGGCGGCGTGCATTGAATAGTGGACGCCGGTAAATTTATATCTGTATTTTGCAATCTCTTCCAGATTCACGTCGCTCTGGCCACTGTGGGACATCAGGTCAGGATACCAGTGCCAACCGGGAATTGCATCGGAAAGCTGAATCGCAAGCGGCAGGCGCATTTCTGCCGGCGCACTGTTGAGGCCAAGCACACAGATGCAGTCTGCGCCTGCTTCCACGTACCTGTTGCAGCGGCTGATCACTTCCTCCAGATGTTCCACCGGGCTCACATCGCAGCGGGCAATCAGTATCGCGCCTGTATCCGCCTCATCCAGCCCGTCTCTGGCCGCCTTAAACCTGAGTACCGCTTCCTCCACAGGCAGCACGCCTGCCCTGGACTGGGCCGCCGCATCTGTAATCAGCACCCCGGCTGCTCCGGCCTTGGCAAGGCGCCTGCAGGCATACCATGTATTCAATGCCCTGCCGAAACCAAAACCGTCATCTGCGTCGATTAAAAGCGGCATGCTTACTGCATTTGTGATCCTGTCCGTGATCCATACAAACTCATCCAGAGACAAAAGCTGCAGATCCGGCACTCCGGTCATGGCGCAGGCGAAATCTCCGCTGCTTAACATAATGCATTCAAAACCGTTGATCTCCGCTGCCCGGGCGGACGCACAGTCGTGCAGCTCCGGGACAATGATGATCTCTTCTCTGGACATCAGTTCTTTCAGGTCAATTTTCTTTTGTTTCATGAAACACCTCCTTGTTTTCTCTCTGCCTCCATCCTTTTTTCGGCTCCCCTGTTGGAATCCATTGTTCCCTTTTTTCGGCTCCCTGTCAGGATTCTTTGCGCCCCTTTTTCGCTCCCCTTACCGGAATTCTTTGATCCCCTCTATGGCGTATGCCCTGACCGGACAGGAATCCAGCCCCATGATCGGCAGGGGCGAATAGGACATAAAAAAGATTTCCTGCTCCAGTTGTTCCAGATTTTTCAACACCTCCAGAAATACAATATTTTTTGCCATGCAGACGTCATGGAAGGGCTTTACATCTTCATTCCTGTTTTCAATCGACACACCGTCGCCAAACCCTACGCACTTGATCTTGTGTTCCACCATCCACTCCGCTGTTTCCCCATTTACAAAAAGCCGCCTGTCCTTCTTTGTATTCGTATCCGGCGTAAACGGGGGCAGCTTATAGGCTGAGTCCAAAATCAAGATATCCCCTTCCTTCACCTTCCCCTCACATGCCTTGTCCAAAAGCCCCGCCGTGATATAGCTGTTGGGTTCCGCTTCCAGAGTCAGGTAGACCGCCCGTCCCATAAAACAGTCCAGGGGAAGTTCCGCCGCAGACGGCCAGTTGTCGTCATGGTGATATGGGCACTCTACATGCGTCCCCAGATGGCTGGTCAAATCCATGATCGTATGGAAATCCGGAATCGGGCCGCCGGTATTAAAGCGGAACAAATGGCATCTTCTCGTTTCTGTTGCCGGATCCAGCGGTTTTGTAAGATCCACAACCCTTAAATCCCCTAGTTTAAATACACACATCGCTTATTCCCTTCCTCTCCTTGTAGTTGAATCGCCCTGTCCTTCACTGCGCTTCATACATCAACGCTTTATCCTCCAGGGCATGTACCAATTCCATAACAAATTCATGGGCAGGCACCGGAACTTTCAAACGCTTTGCTTCTGTTATAACCGTTCCGTTTATCGTATCTATCTCGGTGCGGGTGCCGTTATGCAGATCCGCATAAATGGATGTATAACCATTATGTGCATTCTCGACTAAAGTACGCACATCTCTTATCACTTCTTCCTCATCAAATTCCATTCCGTCCGCATCCGCCACAGCCACGGCTTCCCTGATCAGACGCTCCACCAGCCGCCATGCATGTATGCTGTCTTTCAGGAAATCCAGATCCGTCTGCAGAATCCCCGTCATAACACTGGCGGAAACATTGATAAACAGCTTCTTCCAGATGGATTTCCTCACGCTGTCCGACACATCCGTCTCAAATCCACACAGGGAAAAGTTATCCGCGATGTTTTGGATCCTGTCACTTTTTCCGTCCAGAAGCCCGATGCTGCTGCTCCCCCCGCCCCCGTGATTGATATGCCCCACGTCAATGATGGAGCTGTTGTGTTTCGTTGTGCCGATAATCACATGGCTTCTATCTGCAAATTTTAAAATTGTGCGCTCATGACCCGCTCCGTTCTGTAATGTCATAACATATGTATTCGCTCCGATCAGGCGCCTGTTTCTCTCAAGGGCGCTTACGGAATACATTGCTTTCACAAAAACAATCACCAGATCCATCTCCCCCAGCCCGTCCGTATCAGACACTGCCGTTGGGTAAAATACCTTTTCGCCCTCCGGCTCCCGTATCCTGATACCGTCCCGATTAATCTTATCTACTTTTTTCTGGTCGATCTCCACAAGCCAGACATCATTATGTAAAGACAAATATCCGCCAAACAAAGAGCCCATGGCGCCTGCGCCGAGTATCGTAATTTTCATCCCGCTCTCTCCTTCTTTGATATCGATTGCAACTTTGGTATCGATTGCAATATCATATTATCATTTTTTGGAGAACGCGTCAATATTTTTTATATAATTTGTTTATTTTTCCAGTTTTAGACTTCATATTTTGTGCATTCTGACATAGCTATTTCTACTTTGTTCTAAAACTATGGTCTTTTTTATGAAATCCATTGCCATCCAGGGGAATCTTTCCCCAAAAAAGGACAGCCCCGGCAGAGAACCCTGCGCAGGCTGTCCTTTTCCATTCCTGCCTCCATGCCGCCATGGCATAGAGAATCTAAAAAGCTGTTTCTGTACTTTTCTTTCACATTTATTCCCGCGAAGCAACGCGCCAGGCGCCCGGCTTCCATATCCTGACGGCTATGTAGTCTCCCTCTCCACGATCGCGGAAAAAACCATCACCTTTTTTGTGGCCTTCCCTCCACCCAGCAGATCTACTAAAAAACGAGCCGCCATCATACTTAATTCCAACAGTTTATTATCTAAAGAAGTGATTTTGGGTGTGCTGAATTCTGCATAAACCGAATTATCTATACCTGTATATGCAATCTGATCCGGCACATGATATCCCATATCGAGAAGAGCCCTCCCCCCGCCGGAAGCCAGAAGATCCACGCTGTATATGATCCCGTCGATCTCCGGATGCTCCCTCAGCAGTTTTTTCGTTACCTCATAAGCCCCTTCCAATGTCGTCTCCGCATCATAGACTACCGCCTTTTCTTTAACGCCCTGTCTTTCTAATCCCTCTTCAAACCCTTTTATTTTTAACAGGTTACTGGGAGTATAACAATTATTCACAAATGCCAGACGGGTATGGCCTTTTGAAAACAGCAGATCCACCAGCGTGGAAACCCCTGCGCACTCATCCGCCAGAACCCCGTACACATTAGGAAGCTCCAGATATCCATTGACGATCACGATCGGGATCTCCGACATAAACTGGGAGACCGCCTCCTCCACTTCCTTTGTCTGGAATGTGGAGCCTATCATCACAACCCCTTCTACACGTCGCTTACTCAACACTTGTATGTATTCTGTCTTTTCCGCGGAGCCTGAACCCGTATTAAAAATAATACAGCAATATCCCAACTTAGCAAACTCCTTTTCCACCGTATATGCCCCGTCCGTATAGTGGACGTTCCGGATATCCGCAACCAGGATCCCGATCATATGATTGCTCTGCTTAATTAATCCTCTTGCCATCTCATTAGGAGAGTAGTGATATTTTTTCAGCAGCTTCTCTATCTTCTCCTTTGTAGAGGGATGAACCCCCGGCTTGTTATTTACCACTCTGGATACGGTGCTGGCCGATACGCCGGCCTCCTTTGCAATATCGTAAATTGTCATACTCTCTTCCCTCCGCAAGTTTCTATTTGGGCGCGCTTACAATGTACAGCAAGGCCGGCCGCAAATTGTAACGCATCCATCCCCGTGAATAGTAACTTCTATTTTCAATTATTCACAGATTTCCCCTCCTTGTCAACAGAAATCCTTATAATTCTACCTTTGAAAAAATCGGCGGCTCATGATATAATGCCGATGACACAGTAAAGCCAAATTTACAGTTTACTTATTATTGGAGGTTTTCCACAGGAAAGACGTTTTTCTTCTCTGATTACTATTAAAAGAAAAACATCGCATGAACTCATGAATATCAACGAAAGGAATCTTAAGATGAGGAATGAAAAAATCAGCTGGGGAAGTTTTTTCAAAATAGTGCTTACCATTGCATTGCCCATCGCTTTCCAGAATTTTCTGTCTACCACGGCAAGCATGGTCGATACCATCATGATTGGAAGCCAGGGGGAATTATCGGTAGCAGCAGTCGGAATCTGTTCCCAGATTACCTCTTTATTTTTTTCCTGCTATTTCGGATTTGCAAGCGGCGGACTATTGTTTTTTTCACAATATTGGGGCGCCCGCAATGAGAGGGGCATCAATCAGGCCTTTGGGCTTGCGCTTATCTGTATGCTGGCCGTATCCCTGCTCTTTGGCGGTGCGGCGGTCGCCAACCCCGCTTTCATATTGGGCATCTATACGGATAAGGCAACTATCATTGCCATCGGCGCGCCCTATATCCGCATTGTAGGCTTTGCCTATCCTCTGCAGGTGCTTGCCGTGATCATAAGCTTCCTGCTGCGTTCTACAGAGAGGGTAAAACCGCCTCTGATCAGTTCCATCCTGGCGCTGATTACGAATTTCATCCTGAACTGGATCCTGATCTACGGGCGCTTTGGCATGCCGAAAATGGGGGCGGCAGGCGCGGCAGTGGGTACTTTCGTATCCGGTATCGTAAATGTATTTGTACTGCTCCTTTTTCTTTTGAAGGATAAACAGACCGTTGTACTCCGGCTAAAAGACATGTTTTCCTGGAACGACGGTTTTCTTAAGGAATATATGGGGAAATGTTTCCCTATCATCTTCAACGAATTGTTCTACGGGATCGGGCAGATGCTGATCAATATCGTCATCGGGCATCAATCCGAATCCGCCATCGCTGCCATGGCTGCGTTCCGTGTCCTGGAGGGCTTTGTATTTGCTTTCTTTGCGGGCCTCGCAGACGCATCCTCTGTGGTGGTCGGGAAGGAAGTCGGATCCGGCCACCTGATGAGCGGTTATCAGTATATGAAAAAATTCGCCGTACTGTGTCCGGCGATCACTTTCTGCATCTGTTTGATCGGCCTGCTGCTAAACGGGCCTCTGCTTTCGCTCTTCGGTCTTGGCGCGGAAGCCCTGTTTTTCGGCAAATACATGATTCTCATCTACCTGGCTGCCGGAACCATCCGCACCTGCAACTATATTATGAATAGCTGCTACCGCGCCGGAGGGGAAGCGGTATTTGGGACACTGCTTGAGATCATCTGCCTGTTTACCGTAAGCGTCCCGGCAACATGGGCCGCGGGCATGATATGGCATCTCCCGTTTCTTGCCGTTTTCTCATTCCTGTACACAGACGAATTGATTCGGCTGGCCTTTGAATTGTGGTATACAAAAAGCGGAAAATGGGTCAAGCCAGTGACCGAAGCCGGGCGGGCCGCGCTTCCGGAATTTAAGGCTGCGCTCAAGATCAAAAAAAGTCCGTCATAACCGGACTTCTATAATCAATCCTCAGGCGGCCGGCGGCGGAATTGAATCCCTCAGAGGTTGACAGGAATATCCGGCTACTCTTTTTCCGGATATTCCTTATCCTTCCAATACCACCACTTTAATTTCTCTGCTTCATGCTGTTCATGCTCCGCAAAATACACCGCGCAGCGGTAGACATACAATACACATTTATCATCCTGAAACCCCTTTTTCAGGCAGTCCAGATGATACAGATCTTCGGGTTTCTTTCCTTTTAAATCGTCAATACAGTGGATTCCGATATTCTGCAGATGTTTCTGCATATTTGCACCCACGCCCGGTATCTTCTGCAGATCGCCGGCAGTGCCTTTTGGCGGTTCTTTTTCTTTTTTACAAATAAAATCCTCTTCAGATTTTTCTCTTTTTTCATCTTCATGCATTTCCCCTGCCCTCACTTTCAGGTTCTTCCAGAAATTTCAAGACTCTTTCATTAAACGCTGCCGCCATCTTATTTGCAATAAAATGATCCCCCTTCAGAATTGCCAGTTCTGAATCAGGAATCTCCAATGCAATGAGCCTCGTGTGTTTCTCCTTTATCATATCCCTTGTCCCTGCAATGACCAAAGTCCTTGCCTGAATACCGGACAATTCCTCCACGGACACATTCGGTTCATGAACCATCAGTCCCAGAAGTTCCATATTCCGTTTTGCCCCGTCGCTTTTACCCGAAAACATCCTTGCTATCCGGTACCCCAGTTCTATGGGAATCTGTATAGAGCGTTTTACCCCTTGTGCATTCAAATTGGCCCCATTCAGAATCAGTTTATCCACCCGTTCAGGATACTTGACTGCAAATACCAGCGCAATATTCCCACCGTCCGAAAAGCCCAGCAAATGTGCCTTAGCGATCCCATGCCCATCCATAAAACCAAGCAGATCCTCAGCAAACTGCCTGATCGTAAACGGTTTTTCTCCCCGGGGTGTTTTTCCATGCCCCCTTGTATCCATTGCATACACATGATAGCGCCGGGAAAATTCCTCGATTTGACTCTGAAAATAACCGCTGTCTTCCCCATTTCCATGGAGCAGAATAATCGGTGCTCCCTGTCCCTTTTCCATATAAAAATGCCTGATGTCCACTTCTCTTCTCCCTCTGTACGGTATACGCCGCACTTTTTCAAAATCCCCCGCCGAAACTTTATAACCCATCGGAATATTTCCTCCTACTATTAGCACATCCATACTGTAATGTCAATAGTTACAATATCTTTTTAATGATGCAATGTTGAGGCAATTATCAATTATAGTTGAAAAATATTGGTAAAATTTTAAAAAATTTTATTGTAGAAATATATGGGATATGGTAATATCTTGATGTGGCGATAGACTCTGAGGTACAGGTAATAGATTCCTGTAAGGGGATCTATTGCCTTTTTTCATGAAAAAAAGGCAAATGTTACATATGTAAGGATCATTTCATCTACAGTATTTTCGTGCGGTTTTTACAAAAATCAAAAAAAGCAGAAAGGAAGGTTTCAATCAAAATGATAATTCAAACCAACATACCGGCTTTGTATGCACTGCGTGAAAAGAAGAATACTGACAGTGCAATTGCAAAGAACTTACAGAAGCTGTCCTCAGGCCTCCGGATCCAGCAGGCAGCGGATGACGCGGCAGGCCTTGCCATATCGGAAAAGATGCGCGCCCAGATTACCGAGCTTGAACGCTGCGAACTCAATGTTTCCGAGGGAATCGACATTACGCAGACTGCGGACGGCGCGCTGGATGAGGTCGGAGGGATGCTGCGCCGTGCCAGAGAACTCTGCCTGCAGGCAAGCAACGGCACCTACAGCGACCAGGAACGTCTCTACATGAGCGAGGAGATCAACCAGATCTTTAGCGAGATCGACCGGATCACGTCAACCAGCCGGTACAATACCATTCCGCTCTTCCGCAGCGCCCCCAATGACTCCGACGATCCTGTTTATCTCTACGTGGAAGAGTTCGGCAAAGTTCCGGATCAGCAATTATGGGGCGAGATGGATTTTGTGAAAAGCGAAGACTTTGCCCCGCCCGCCGAGGCCAGACCCGCCACTGCCACATTCCAGCTTTCAGATAACGTGGTAATGAACTATGCGGATTTGCTGGACAAAAAATCGCTTATGATCGGCAGCTATACCTATACTTTTCGGAAAGACGCCGACCGGAACAACACTTCCTCAAATCCGCGTATCGTTTCCATCAAAAATATCCAGACGGTCAAGGAAGCCATGGAACAGCTTGCCAAATTTCCCGATATCGACAAAGTAGACGTAGATGAAACCGCTAAAACGGTAACCCTGACGGCGAGCCTGGATAACTACACTTATCCGGTTGAGGCAAACGGAACCATTTCCCATTATACCGCGCCAAACGGAACCGGAGAATACAAAAACAACTTAATATTGAAAAATCCGGAGGGAAAGGAAACGATCGGACAAGTGGACGGCAGCGGCGTCACAAACAACCAGCCGGTATATGGAACGGACCTGTCCTTTTCCTTCGATCTGTCCCGTATCAAAGAGCCGATTGACGTTGCAAATCTGAGAAGGAATTCACTGAAAATCCACATAGACGGATTAAGTCCGTCCGAGATCACGATCCCTTACAGCAGCATTTTTGGCGCCTCCCCAGGTACGATTACCAAAGACGCGTTTGCCAACGCTGTTATAAACAAGCTTAAGAACACGAGCCCCCTCAACGGCAGCAATACGAAGATAGAGTATACGGCTCCCAATCTGGTGATCCACACCAGCCTTCCCGCCTCTGCTTCTTCCGGTACACAGCATAGCGCGTATATCTCGGAATTAACCGCGCCAAAGCGGGAGGATACTTCCAAGCCGAAATGGACGACGAACCGGCTTGATTTCACCACGAGTACCACTCCTCCCTCTGCGGAGGTAGGCGGTACATACACCGTACAGATACCCGATGCAAGTTCTTTCCAGGTGCCGTTCTCCTTCAAGCTGGGCTCCTATACGCACATTTTCTATAACAGTAAGGATCCCTCCACCCCGATCAGAACGGATGACACTACCATGTTCAGCACGTCAGAGTACTATACGAACACGCATAATATCAACGGCAAAACCCCGGCTCAAATTCGCGCCGAAGTGGTGGATATGATCAAGAGGTACGGCAGCGGCTCCGTAAAAGAGCAGGGAAATTCGCTGATTTTCACGTCGAATCCAAACACATCCGCCCATCAGTTTACAATCCAAGGGGTGAGCGTTGACGTCAAAACCGCCATACCGCCCAGTACTCACGTACTTTCGGGAAGCACCCTCTATTTCAGCCAGGATGTGTCCGTTCCTTTTACCGTAGAGAAGCCCTTTGACCCTGCCAAACTCATCGGGACAGGTTTCGGCATCAGCAACGGAAACAGCAGCAGCATGTACCGCTGGGAATTTACCGACGGAACCAGCCTCCGTACTGACTACGACGATATCGATATTTCCTCCTGCAAGAGTTTTACGGATCTGGCCGCTGTCATGGAAGCTGCCATCCGGTCAGCAAATGCGTTCGGGAACGACTGTAAAGTCAAAGTGGATGAAAGCAAGACTCCCGCCTCCCTGTCCATTCAGTGGCAGCGAAGATGCACCTCCACATACCAGGTCTCGGTTTCCGATGGCGCTGAAGGCGTGTCCGGGATTGTGAAGGGCGGACCTGTGCGGTTTTCCGGCGGCACCTCCGTCGGCCATGAGCAGAAGATCCTGGACTTCTCCTCAATCAACACCAGCAATCTGGATACCTTGTTGGGCAAGGGATTCCGGGTCAACTGCGCAACCTGCGAGGGAGAATACATCAACGTGTACTTCTGCTGGCAGAATGACGGCAGCGCGCCTCCGTCCTTTACCCATGACGTCACCATCAACGGACAGACCGTGACCCGCACCATCCACAACATTCCGGTAGAACTGTCCAAGGTTACCAGCGGAGACCAGATCGTAAAGAGCATCGTCGATCAGGTAAAGCCCAGCCTGAACCATTATACGGACATGGAAGTAGGCAACCCGCCCACCTCCCTGATCATCCAGGATAAACGCCGCGGCATCGTCTACGACTCCCAGACCGGGGCGGAATTCATCGGCTCCGTGGAAAGCGGCGTATATACAAATTTCACTTACACGGTAACAAAGGAAGAGATTGTCCCGCCGGAGCCGCCCGAAGGCCAGCTGTTGAATTTCCGGCACTGCGAGGTCATGATCTATGCGGGACAGGGCGGCGAGAAGTCCGGGCTGATCCCCATCCGCCTGCCCTTCCTGTCCCTGACGCAGCTGCGGCTGAACCCGCCAAAGCAGGTAGATCTTACAGATGAAGACCAGACTCCTCTCAGCCTGCTTAAGAAGGTCGACTGCGCCCACGATAGTATTGCTGACAGCAGAGCCGTCATGGGGGCGGACTATAACCGTCTGGAACACGCATATCAGGCTCTGACCAACACGACTATCAACTTAAAAGATGCAGAAAGCCGCATCCGGGATGCGGACATGGCAGGACTTATGATGGAAAAAATCAAAAACGATATCTTAAGCCAGCCCCAGCAGAGCGTCATTGCTCAGGCAAGCAAACGGCCTGAACTCACGCTTCAGCTGTTTCACTAGACTGTATCACTCACATCTGGTAAGAAACCGCAGGACAATCTCCTGCGGTTTCTTAATGAACAGAAAAAATACCGTACTTTTCCTCCCTATTCCCATTTCTACAGATGGCGAAAGAAATATTATTGTTTGCTGTTGAATCCAAAGAAAAAAGGTGATACTCTATACAGGGAAAAAATTCTAAAAAGGAGAAACAAATGAACGAGAGAAAAATCATCCAAGTTGAAGAGAAGGTTCCTGTAAATCTGTTGATCCCGCTGAGCATCCAGCATATGTTCGCTATGTTTGGCGCGACAGTGCTTGTGCCCTTTATTTTCGGAATCAGCCCGGCGATTGTATTATTCATGAATGGGGTTGGAACGCTTCTTTTCATTGCCATCACAAAAGGAAAGGCTCCTGCGTATTTAGGTTCCAGTTTTGCATTTCTTGCGCCTGCGGGAATCGTCATCGAACAGATGGGATATGAATATGCACTTGGGGGCTTCGTGGCCGTCGGCTTCTGCGGCTGCATCCTTGCGTTTGTCATCTACAAATTCGGTTCAGACTGGATAGATGTCGTACTCCCCCCTGCCGCCATGGGACCGGTCGTGGCCCTCATCGGCCTGGAACTTGCCGGAAGCGCCGCAGGCAACGCAGGGCTTTTAGATGAAACCATCGATATGAAAAATGTGGTTGTCTTTCTGGCAACTCTCGGCGTGGCAGTCTTTGGGAATATTTTATTCAAAGGCTTTTTGTCTGTAATTCCGATTCTGATTTCGGTGATTGCGGGATATATTGCGGCCCTGGCCTGTGGAATCGTAGATTTTACAGCGGTGGCGCAGGCTCCGTTTTTCTCGCTGCCCAATTTCCAGCTGCCCAAATTTGACTGGGCTGCAATCCTGACGATCCTCCCTGTGATTCTCGTCATCACGTCGGAGCATATCGGCCATCAGGTAGTCACCAGCAAAATCGTAGGACGGGATCTGCTGAAAGACCCCGGGCTCCATCGCTCTCTTTTCGGCGATAATTTTTCCACCATGCTTTCCGGCCTGATCGGCTCTGTCCCAACCACCACCTATGGAGAAAACATTGGTGTGATGGCGGTCACAAAGGTCTACAGTGTACGGGTTATCGCAGGCGCAGCCGTGCTTTCCATCATCTGCTCCGTCATTGGAAAGCTGTCTACACTGATCCAGACCGTTCCCGGTCCGGTCATCGGCGGCATCTCTTTTCTGCTGTACGGCATGATCGGCACGTCCGGTATTCGGATTCTGGTGGATTCCCAGGTGGATTACGGGCGTTCCAGAAACCTGACGCTGACTTCCGTCATCTTCGTGACAGGGCTGTCCGGTATTTCCGTAAAGCTGGGAAATGTAGAGCTGACCGGCATGGTGCTGGCATGCATCGTGGGAATGCTTCTAAGCCTGTCATTTTATATGCTGGATAAAATAAATCTGACAAACGACAGGGAATAGAGCGAATGCTATTTGCCTTGTCTCAAAAACTTACATCAGCAAAGCCATGGCAGACTCATCCGGCCTTCCTTAGCCAGATTCCCCCTCAAACTTCCGGGGGATCTGACTAAGGCGGCTTTTGCCGCTGCAATCTGGTCTGGCCAATCCATCTTAAAACACGTTATTGTGTTTCCCCTTTATTGAAAGCCTCCTCCTGAAGCTTATCAAAGGCTGCCATGCATTCGTCCACGGTCGCGCCCTTCAGAAGATCACGCACAATCAGGCAGGTGTTCCCCCACTGTTCCACATTCATGCCGGCGTTCGAGCCGAGTACATATATATTGTCGTTAATTTTATCATTGAGCGGTTTCAGCGCATCAATGCACTCTACTTCTACATTTTTTGACGGAGAGATTACTTTATTGGTCTCCGCATATAGTTGGAGCGCCTTGTCGGAAAGAATGATATCTAAAACGTCTAACGTATCGTCTAAATGTTCGGCTTCTGTACAAACTGCGTACCCGGTCATGGATACGACCGGCATAGCCCCCATCTTGCTTGGAAATCCGATGACCTGCAGGTTAAAATCGGTTTTGCCATAAGCGATATCTGAATTTGCAGCGCCCCAGTATGCCATTACAATCGGAGTCTTCTGAGCCAGAAAATCGGAGCCTTCTCCCTCTATCGCTTCGTAGGTATAGGCAGTTTCGGCATCAATATATCCTTTGTCAATCAGTTCCCTCAGATATTCAAATCCGGGACGCATATAATCACTGTATCTGGCTTCACCTTGATTAAGAGCCTCAATCAGGGCATCTGTATTGCCTCCATTGTACAATTCCGCATAGGCCTGCGCAAAAACAAAGTTTTCCAGCCACCAGCGGTTTGCGCCGACAGGCGTCTCTATGCCGTTTTCCTTAAATACTCTGCAGCACTCCATAAATTCCTCGGGCGTATCAGGAATCTCAAGATGATATTTATCAAACATATCCTTGTTTAAAAACAGGCCATGAGCAACAACCTCCTGCGGAATAGCCACAAGTTTGCCGTTGACTGTATTTGCGGTTTTTACAACATCCCGCAGATTTTCTGCACTGTCAAGCACAGACAGGTCTAAAAGCCTGTCTTCCAGGCCTAATATTTGGATGGTATCGGGATTCAGAAGATACAAATCATCCAAATGATTACGTACCCTGTCAAGCGTTACGTCATCATAGGTCTTTTCCTGATAATCCTCAGCGGTGTAGGTTCGATACCGGACGGTCAGGCCCAGTTCTTCTTCCGCCATTTCAACCGTTATATCAAAAGCAGTTCTTGCAATATTGCTTACATTTGGCTTTGATTTCTCCATAGGTCCGAACAGATTGATAATCTTTTTATCCTGGTCATTATTCGAAACAAGATTTTCGCCCGTATTCATCTTACTGCCGCAGGCTGCCAATGTAAATGCCATAATCCCAACCATGCAGGCCGCCCATAATTCCTTTCTATTCCTTTTCATGATGCTCCCTCTCCATACATATTTATAAGCTTGCCTAAGATAGATATTGATGAATGGTTTTCTTCAATAAATCCATATCAATCGGTTTTGCCACGTGTGCGCTCATGCCGGCATTTAAAGCATCCTTTACGTCTTCTGCAAAAGCGTTTGCCGTCATGGCGATAATCGGGATGCTCTTTGCGTCAGGGCGCTTTAGCAAACGGATTTTTTCGGATGCTTCATATCCGTTCATAACCGGCATCTGGACATCCATCAAAATGGCGTCAAACTCGCCTGCGGCCGCGCGCTCAAACCGCTCTAATGCCAATTTCCCATTTTCGGTTATTTCGCAGGTTGCGCCTTCAATATCTAAAAGTTCTGATAAAATTTCCGCGTTGATATCATTGTCCTCGGCCACAAGGAAATGCAGGCCGTTCAGTATCGCGTCCCCTTCGCCGCCGGATTCCGCTTTCGCATTATTCTGTGCCGGCTGCATATTGAGAAGCGCTTCCTTGAATGCAGATACAAAAAATGGTTTTGCCAGAAATCCCACATTTTTCATAGTGGAAATTCGGGAATTCGCTTCCCTTACGTCACAGGCTGTAAGGAACAGGATGGGAACCGTATCCGGAATCATCTCCCGAAGCTTCCCAGCCGTCTCAATCCCATCTATATCCTTCATCGAAAAATCCAGTATGACTGCCTGATAACCGTCTCCGCCGTCAAAGGCCCCCTGTGCCATCTGCAGGGCTTCTTCCCCGCTAAGAGCGGTATCCACAGAGATTCCGGCATCCTTCATAAGCGTCCTGATGCTCTTGCAGGTCTCAGCGCTTCCATCCGCCGCCAGTATCCGTGTAATTCCGCTGTCCCTCCAAAACTGTGCATCTGACTGTTCACTGGGTATGCGAAGTTCCAGATCCACCCTGAAAAGGGTTCCCTTATCGACTTCACTAACCACGTCGATGGTGCCTCCCATAAGCTCTACGATATTCTTTGTAATCGCCATGCCAAGCCCGGTACCCTGAACCTTGTTCGTCGTGCTGTTCTCCGCTCTGGTGAATGCATCAAATATGGTCTCCAGAAATTCCGGGGTCATGCCGAATCCGTCATCCTCAACCTCAATCCGAATATGCTCATACTGGGCGGAACGCTGTTTCTGCCCAATGAGGCGGAACCAGATATTCCCCTTCTCGGGCGTATATTTTACTGAATTAGAGAGAAGGTTGATCAAAATCTGATTAAGCCTTGTCTCGTCCCCTATCAGATATTCATGATTGATATCTGTCACTATGACATGAAAATCCTGCGCTTTTGCTCTCGCCATCGGACGGATAATCGCATCCACAGAAGATATCAGGTCATTTAGCGTAAACTCACCGGTGGCAAGCACCATTTTCCCGCTCTCAATCTTAGAGACATCCAGCACGTCGTTGATCAGGCTGAGCAAATGCCTGCCGGACGAAGTGATCTTTTTCGTATACTCCCGTACCTTGAGCGGATCATCTGCATCCTTGGAAAGCAGCGTGGTAAACCCAAGAATCGCGTTCATCGGCGTACGGATATCATGGGACATGTTCGAGAGGAAGGTGGTCTTGGAATTGCTTGCAATCTGTGCCGCCTGCAATGCTTCTGCTAATTGCCTGTTATGCATCTCCCTCTCCGCCTCCCGTTCCTTTCGTATCGTTTCCTGTTGTTTCTGGTTAAAGTAGTAGAGGATACAGCACAGCAGGAATGCAATGAGCATGACAAGCACAACGGTAAGGATACTCTGGTTTACAGAGCGCCCTTCCTGCTGAATGGCTTCAACCGGCACATACCCGATCAGATAGAATGCCCCGTCATTGACCGCCCACATATAAATCAGAGCACTTTTGTTGCGGATGTCATGATAAAACATCACATCATCTCCATCGCGGATGGTTTCCGCAACCATTGTCTGAATGGATTCTTCCGTGATGTTGTTGGCGCGGTAAAAATCCGCCAGATTCAGATGCCCGGCATCACGCTGCCCCATCCCCGTAGGCTTTAATACAAGCCGCTCGCTCTGGCTGTCCATAATGTACAGCATTGCCTTTCCGTCATAAAGATTATCCGGAAATGTCAGTTCAAAGGAGTCAAAGGTATACTCTATATAGAGTGCGGCCATCTCCCTGCCGTTTTTCATAACAGGACATTTTATCGTGTATGCCCATGTTCCCATATCATTCAGATAGGATTGGGTAATCGGCAGGCTGCCGACCGTTTTCCCGGTGGAGAAATCCAGGGTACTTTCCGAAAATATCTCTCCCGTACTGGAAATCCCTTCTGTATCCCCCTCCAGTATCAGAGATACCTTCGCGATCATCTGGCTTTTGCTGTAAGAGCGGATAAATTCATAGGGATCCCTGGAAATGGCGATCTCCTGCGCAATAAACTCCTGAAATTCAGCTTCTTTCATTAAAATAGCCTCTACCGTCCCTTTAACTAAAACAAGGCTGTCACTTAGATTGTTGATTGCCGAAACCGACATCTCCGCGAATGTCTTCCTTGCAACAGAAAATACAACTGTTCCTAAAATGCAAAAAACTACGATAATAGATATAAGCAGAGAGCTTTTTCTACTTCTTTTAAGCCTTTTTTTCATTACAGACTCCGTTCTTAATGTATTGATTGAAAATTCCCCTGATTTTTCCATGCTCCTAATGTATTGTATCAAAATTTACTTTGATAGGCTACATATTTTTTTTATTAAATTACCTATTAAATTACCAACATTTATGGCAGAAAAGAACAAAAGCGGAGAGCTCTTTACACTCTCCGCTTTCTCATCCACCATCTTACGAAATACTGCGGTCGACGCCAACAGCCATACAAAGACAGTGCCTCCTAGTATAATAATGATATAGCCACAAGAGCTATATAGTTAATAAGTTACAAAGTCATATCTGATGAATAACTGAAGGAGGATTCCCCTTCCATCAGAGGTTATTGATAAAATTTTTACCATGTCTGAGGTTTCCTTAATGCACCAGACAAAATATAGAGGTATAATCACTGAA
>CATKXE010000005.1 GCA_949840465.1 uncultured Lachnospiraceae bacterium
CAAAGTCCGCCTGCCCGCAGGGCATGTATTACGGGATGCCCTTTGGGTATACATTGTCGGACAAAGTCCGCCTGCCCGCAGGGCATGTATTACGGGATGCCCTTTGGGTATACATTATCGGACGAAGTCCGCCTGTCCCGCTTACATACCAAGCTGGCTCATAACCTTCTTGGTGATCTCTGCTACCAGATCCGCATCTGCCTTCGGAGCCGCGCTGCTGCAGTTCCCGCCGCATGTATGACAGCTTGGCTTGCCTGCCTTTGCATTCGGGCATACATTTGCAGGATGCTTTCCGGGAAGTCCGAACTGCCTCCTGATCTCATACAACTTCTCAACCTGTTCTTTATTCAGTTCCTGGGGTCCGCCGATCTGCATGGTCTGCCATAACAGACGTGCATAGAACTCTACGGATTCCATCTTGTGATATGCATTCAGCAAAGAATCAGAATAAGTCAATGCTCCGTGGTTCTCCAAAAGAACTGCGTCAAAATACTGCAGATGTTCGGATACTGCATCCGGAATTTCCATCGTAGAAGGTGTGCCGTATTTTGCAATCGGTACACATCCCAGAGCGATCACTGCTTCCGGCATGATCGGCTGGGTCAGCGGAATCCCTGCAATGGCAAATGTTGTCGCGTACAGCGGATGTGCATGTACAACAGAATTTACGTCCGGTCTTTCCTTATAAACGCGCATATGCATCTTGATCTCTGAGGACGGCTTAAATCCCTTGTTTGCCTGAAGTACATTGCCGTTCGCGTCTACCTTGCAGATATATTCCGGGGTCATGAAGCCTTTGCTTACACCGGTCGGTGTGCACAGGAATTCATTGTCGTTGAGCTTTACGGAAAAGTTGCCGTCATTGGCTGCAACCATCCCACGGTTGTATACACGCTTGCCGATCTCACACATTTCTTTTTTGATTTCAAATTCGTTTTGCATTCTTTTATCCTCCTTGGATTTTTTTGACAACTTTAACAATGATTTGTTGTTCTGCGTTGTTTCTATTGTACAATTTTATCATGCAATTTCCTGTTGGTCAACGGATTATCCCACTGTTTTACAATATAATTGTCCGCTCACCCTCCGATCTGGCATTCAATTCCCGATGCCTGCTGCGCGGTGTGCAGCAGCAGCCGCATCTTTTCATTGGACGGCGGCTTTACATCCCCCATCAGATATTCTCTTCCGAGCCCTGTGTATTTATCCTGCCCCAGCCTGTGGTACGGGAGCAGATGCAGCCGCTTTACGTTGCCGAGCCGCCCGGTATAGGCGGCAATATCCCGGATCTCCTCCGGCGTATCATTGAAGCCGGGAATGACCGGAACCCGGATGCTGAGTTCTGTCATATGGGAATCTGCAATTTTTTTCGCATTCTCCAGCATCAGTTCATTGGACCTGCCGGTATATTCTCTGTGTTTATCCGGATTCATATGCTTGATATCCATCAGGTATTGATCCAGATATGCCAGCGCTCCCTCAATGACTTCCCACTTTGCACAGGCCATGCTCTCCATCGCCGTGCTGATCCCGCTGTCCCGGGCAGCTCTTAAAAGGGCGGTCGCAAAAGCGGGCTGGCAGAGGCTTTCTCCTCCTGAAAGCGTAAGCCCTCCGTTGGTCCGGCGATAATAAGGACGATCCTTTTCTACGGTCTCCATGACTTCTGCCACAGTCACATCCCTGCCGATGATCCTGGGTTCCCCCTGCACCAGCATAGTCTGGACGGCATACTCCTGAGATTCCGGGTTACAGCACCAGCGGCAGCGAAGCACGCACCCCTTTAAAAACACAATGGTCCGGATTCCGTTCCCGTCATGGATGGAGTACCGCTGAATATCAAAAATGCGGCCTTTCGTCTTCTTATAGTCTTCCATGGTGCTTTTCCTTCCTGACTGTTCTAAGCCTCCTCACCAAACCCCTGCTCGGTCCGGCGGATGATATCATCCTGCAGTGACCTGGACAATGTGGTAAACAATGCGCTGTAGCCTGCCACACGCACTACCAGATGCCTGTACTGTTCCGGATGCTTCTGTGCGTCAAGAAGCGTTTCACGGCTGACCACATTGAACTGCATATGGCTGCCCTTCTGGTCAAAATAAGAACGGATCAGCCCCACAAAATTCTCAAGCCCTTTTCTTCCGCTCAGCGCCGAGGGGTGGAATTTCTGGTTGAACAAGGTTCCGTTGGACGCAATATAATGATCCAGCCTGGATACCGAATTGGCCGCTGCCGTGGGGCCGTTTACATCCTTGCCTGCCGACGGCGATACCCCGTCTGCCACCGGCATATGCGCCAGCCTTCCGTCCGGCGTTGCGCCAGTCTGCGCGCCCAGCGGCACATTCGCGGATACCGGATATAAGCCTGCCTGGAAGATGCCGCCTCTTGGGTTGCGGTAATTCTGGAGGGGCTTCGTATAGGTATACGCCACCTCTCTTGCAAACGCATCTACCTCGGGAATATCGTTACCGAACTTCGGCACTTCGTCAATCAGCTTCTGAAGCCGCTCTCCATTGGCCTTCGCCTCGGGCGATTCAGACGCCGCAACCACGGTCTTTAAAATGGCTGCAATCTCTGCTTCCCCCACGTCCTGCCCTGCGGCCCTCATTTCATATGCCACATTGGCTGTGACAGCGGCGATATCCTGGGAACTCAATCCTTTGCCGTAGTTGGTCATCAGGGCGGTCTTGAACTCCTTCATGGTCGCTTTCTGCTCCTCAAAGACCAGCTTCTTTACGGCATACAATGAATCCGCCATGTTGGCAACCCCAAAGCCCTGGGGACCTGTGAAGTTGTAAACAGCCCCGCCTTCCTGCACGGTCTTTCCCTGCTTCATACAGTCGTCGACCATGGAAGATAAGAACGGAAGCGGACAGCGTTCCGCATGTGCCATATCAATCGCATTGTCCGCATTGACCAGCAGCTTGATGGCATAATCCATCTGCACCTGATACGCATGGTAAAATTCCTCGAACGTCTTCATCCCCTCCACATCGCCTGTCCGGGGACCGACCTGCACGCCCTGATCCATACCGTTGGTAAATACCAGCTCCAGCGGACGGCACATGTTGAAAAATGCGGCGTCATGCCACCCTTCCGTCTTGCCTGCCTTCTGCGGCTCCACACAACCGATGATGTTGTACTCCCGCGCATCCTGCAAGGTCAGCCCCCGGCTGATCAGAGACGGAATGATCACTTCATCATTGTAATATGCCGGCAGCCCGATCCCGGTACGTGTCAGCTCGGCCGCTTTCACCAGAAATTCATGAGGCGAGCCGTTCCATACACGGATTGAAAAAGACGGCTGCGGCAGAAATACATGCATGGACGCCTGAATGCACATAAAGGACAGGTCGTTTGTCACGTCAATGCCCTCCCCGTTCTGTCCTCCTGCAATCAGGTTCTGGAACAGGCTGTAGCCTGCGAACCCTTCCGCAGATGCGGCATCACGGCACTTGTTCAGGTCGTTTAGTTTCACCCAGATACAGTCCATCAACTCCTGAGCAAATTCCCGCGTCAGCCTGCCGCTGTCCAGATCCTTTTTGTAATAAGGGTACATGTACTGGTCAAAACGCCCCGGGGAAATCGAGTGGCCGCTGGATTCAATCTGAAGAAGCTGCTGCACGAACCAGAAGGACTGGCATGCCTCATAAAATCCGTTTGCTCCCTTCTCCGGCACATTGGCACAATTCTGTGCAATCCGAAGCAGTTCCATCTTCCTTGCGCCGTCGGTACACATCTCTGCTTCTTTAAGCGCCAGCTCTGCATAGCGCCGCGCATAGGTCACCGCCGCGTCACAACTGATGATGACTGCCTGCAGGAAACGGGATTTTTTCTGGTAATCCCCGTCCGCCAGGCTTAAAGAAGCAAGCTGTGCCTCCGCCTTCTTTCGGATCCCGGAAAATCCAATGGCAAGCACTTCCTCATACTTCACCGTCACATGTCCCACACCGTTGTAAAAATAGTTGCCCGGCGTGAACATATTGTGCTCCATGGCGGTCAGCGTCTCCGGCTCCATATAGGCCGTGGCCAATTCACTGGTGGTCTTGCCCTTCCAGTAAGCATCCGCCTCTTTCAGCTCCCGCTTAGTCTGCTCAGAGATGTAAAACGGGTCGGCGGCCCTGGTCTCAACCGTGTCAAACTCTGCTTCCAGCCATTCATAGGAAAATTCCGGGTATGTCTGGCAGCCTCTGGGCGCAATCGTAGTACTCCCCACGATCAGCTCCAAATCACGGATGATAATGGGAATATTCTCCAAAATGTGTGCAAATGCCCTGGCACGCCGGATGACCATGGGCTCATTCTCGGTCTGGCGGTACGATTCCGTGATCAGGACAGCCCTTGCAGATTCAATCTCCGGCAGCTTCGCATACAGGTGCTCTACCAGCTTTGGAATCCGGTCAGTCTTCGGGATATCCGTACTGTCATAAGTATATAATCCCATCTGCTTGTTACTCCTTTCTTACCCATAAACCCGTCAAAAATTCATATGGAGATCGCTCTCATAATGTGGGATCCATGGATATATTTTAACCTTGCTGAGAGAATGTGAACCCTCCCCATCCAGTTGTCTGTATTATACTCCTAACGAACAGCAAAGTCAACATAAAACAACATTTTTTACCATGTTTCTTTCTTTATTTCAAACGAATCCCAATATCAAATATGTTGGGATTTATTCTGATTTTGTGAGATAATCTTATTTCTGGATTTGTACATTTTGAGAAAACAGGAAAAGAAATCCTCTTAAGAAACCGGCGCCTGCGGCGGCCGTAAAATGGACATACAAAACAGGTCCGTCTGGTTCGTTGCTTCGCGGGAATAAAAAACCTATCCTGTCCGCACACAGGATAGGCCGTACCCACAAGGGTATTTTCGCTTAATATATCCTTTTCTTCCCTGCAATTCCTAAGGAACTGTCAGGAAGCCGCTTTCCATTTTCTACTCTGCCCCGGAAATATCCCGCTCCAAAAAATCCCGGATCTGCCCCGCCACAATCTCCATCAGATTGGTACGCGCCTCCACGCCGGCCCATGCAATGTGCGGGGTGATGAAAAGCCTGTCTTTCTCCCTGACTCCAAGCAGCGGACTGGACGCAGACATCGGCTCCTGGCAGAGGACGTCTAAACCTGCGGCGGCAATCTTCCCCTCATTCAATGCATCCGCAAGGGCTTTCTCCACTACGATCGGCCCTCTCCCAAGGTTTAAGAAGATCGCATGGGGCTGCATGGCTGAAAAAGCGTAAGCATTCATCAGCCCTTCCGTATAATTATTCAGCGGCGCATGGACGGAGATAATGTCTGATTTCCGCAGCAGCGTGTCAAATTCCACCTGCAGGTAACCGCCCTGCTCCGGCGCGCCGGACGCAGAATAGTAAATGACTTCCGCGCCGAACAGACGGGCAATCTCTGCCACGCGCCTGCCGATCGCCCCGAGCCCGATAATCCCCCATGTTTTCCCGGTGAGCTGATGGAATGTTTTTGCAAAATGTGTGAACACGACGTCATGAATATAGCGCCCTTCCCTCACGTAATCATCATAATACCGGAGGTGTTCCATGAGATAAAACAGCATGGCAAATGTATGCTGCGCCACGGATTCTGTGGAATATCCCGCCGCATTCCTCCATGCGATCCCTCTGTCAGCCAGATACTCCTTGTCCAGATTGTTGGTTCCGGTGGCTGTCACACAGACCAGTTTTAAATTCTTCGCAGTATGGATGGCCTTCTCATTCACCAGGACCTTATTGACGATCAAAACATCTGCATCTGTCACCCGTTCAGGCACTTCCTCCGGTGAAGTAAAATCATATTCCACAACCTCTCCCAGTTCCCGGAACCGTGCAAAATCCATATCCTCCCCAATCGTCTTTTTATCCAGAAATACAAGCTTCATAAATATCCTCCTCGTTCGGAACCACAGTAATAGATCCTGCGCAATCTGCACAAATTGTTTTTCTACGTTCCCTTATTTCCCACGGTTCTGAAACATCTCCACAATATGTACCATTTCCCGGGACGGATTGGAGATTACCGCCGACTGGAAAACCTTGCAGGGCGGATCCTCCCTCACGCTATCTACCGCAGCGGATACGGCGGAGATATCCCCGCCCATAAAGATCAATACATGACCGCCGCACTTCGTATCCTTTGTCACATATTCCACGTCTGCTGTTTTTAACATGCGGTCTGTCACCAATACGCCGTTCGCATCCCCAAGAACTTCTACCAGGCCATAAGCACCATATGCCATGAATTATTCCTCCTTTGATCTGCACATTTCCTGAAAAACATTTCCACCTGGCTTCTTCGCCATTTTTCCCGAAATGCCGTGATATGCTGAATCCTGAAAATCGTCTATTTGTGAATCGTCATTTGAATTGCAGTCTCCGTATCCTCAGACGGAGCAGCAATGATCGTGTGCGAAACAATTTTGGACAAAGGTTCCGCTGTATGCAGCGCCGCTTCCATGGCCGCTTTTACATCAGAAACACTCCCCCGCATCTTCACACAGGCTCCTGCGGAAAGACGGTTCCTCTCCACTGCCTGTATCCTCACATCCGCCGCCTTCGCCGCGGCATCCAGCGCCACAAAACAGGCGCACTCACTTTCCAACTCAAACATCCCGATTGCCATCCCTGCGTATTGCTCTGACATCATCCGTTCCCTCCTGACGTAAAATTACGGCTTAATACTGACTGTATGGAACCGAAAAGACAGGTTCGCCCGGCTCGTTGCTTCGCGGAAAGAACCTGAACCGATTGCCCGGGATATGCCCATCCGATCCGCCAATACAATCATTGCATCAATGTGTCTACATTATACTATAAGAAGACACGTTGATGCAACCTAAGAAATACGGGGCGCAGGAAAATTTTGTTTTCTAAAATCCTTTCTGAAACCCTGAAAAAATCTAAAAAACCTGAGAACCCCCTTGAAATCGCTGCTATAACGAGTTATAATCCTGTTTATAAAAAGAATAAAGTCTTCAGGGCAGGGTGCAATTCCCTACCGGTGGTATAGCCCACGAGCCTGCCGTCAATTACAGTGGCGGGGCATGATTCGGTGTGATTCCGAAGCCGACAGTATAGTCTGGATGAAAGAAGATCTGTATCATACGCTTTCATATTTTTGTATACAAATTATAGCTCTGGGATATGAGATGTTCCAGAGTTTTTTAGATTTTGCTTTATAAAAATATGGGCGCAATGCAAAAAATCCCCTGAATGATGTATGCAGGGGATTTTTTGCATTGCGGCTCCCCCCGAACCCCCGGCCCGCTGCTTCGCGGGAGTCAAAGACCCCGCAGAAAGCCGACGGGTATCAGTTAACCGTCTATACTATAAAGCAAAAAGGAGATGACAACATCATGAACGACAGGGACTATATGCGCCTTGCCCTTAAACTGGCCGAAAAAGGCTGCGGATGGACAGCCCCCCATCCCATGGCGGGCGCTGTCATTGTAAAAAACGGGCGCATCATCGGGCAGGGCTTCCAGGAACGCCGCGGGCAGCCCCACGCCGAACAGAACGCCCTGGCTTCCTGCACAGAGGATCCGGCGGGCGCCGATCTGTATGTCACCCTGGAGCCATGCTGCCATTCTGGAAAGCAGCCGTCATGCGTGGACGCCATTTTAGATGCGGGAATCCGGCGGGTGGCCGTCGGCTCCGCTGATCCCAACCCTCTTGTCAGCGGCAAAGGCGTCCAGATTCTACGGGAACACGGTGTAGAAGTGGTGGAAAACTGCCTGAAAGACGAATGCGACCGTCTGAACGAACTATGTTTCCACTATATTCGGACAAAACGCCCATTTGTCATCATAAAATATGCGATGACCATGGACGGGAAAATCGCTGCCTACACCGGCGCGTCGAAATGGATCACCGGGGAAGCCGCCCGCAATGCAGTACAAATGCAGCGGCACCGCTGCACCGCGATCATGGTGGGCGTGGGCACGATCCTGGCTGACGACCCGCTGCTCACCTGCCGCGTCCCGGACAGTAAAAATCCTGTCCGCATCATTTGCGACACCCGGCTTCGGACCCCTCTCAGCGCGCAGGCCGTAATGACCGCCGGGCAGACGCCGACGATACTCGCCACATGCTGCACAGACGTCCAAAAGCAAGCCGCCTATGAGGAAAAGGGATGCCGCATTCTGCTTGTAGAGGAGAAAAACGGACATATAGATTTAGAAATACTTATGGAAAAACTGGGACAGGAGCAAATCGACAGCATCCTGTTGGAAGGCGGCGGAACTTTGAACTGGGCGGCATTAGAAAGCGGTATTGCACAGAAAATACAGACCTACATCGCCCCCAAGGTGTTTGGCGGGCAGACGGCCAAAACCCCGGTGGAAGGAACGGGAGTCCCCTCTCCTTCGGATGCATTCCACTTAAAAAACAGCACTATAACCCGGCTGGGCGATGATTTCCTGATAGAGAGCGAGGTGGAAGACCATGTTCACAGGCATTATTGAAGAAATCGGAACCGTAGAACAGATCAGGTACGGACAGTATTCCGCCGTACTGACAATCAGTGCGAAAAAGGTATTGAAAGACACAAAAATCGGCGACAGTATTGCAACGAACGGAGTCTGCCTGACTGTCACCGCCCTGTCCTCCGGCTGTTTTTCGGCTGACGTGATGCACGAAACCCTGAACCGTTCCACTCTGGCAAACCTCACCCGGGGAAGCCATGTGGATCTGGAACGCGCCATGCCCGCGGATGGACGGTTTGGCGGCCATATCGTCGCAGGGCATGTGGACGGCATCGGAAAAATCACCCACATCCGCCGGGACGATACTGCCGTATGGTACACCATACAGGCAAAGCCCGAGATTCTGCGCTACATCGTAGAAAAAGGCTCTGTCACCATAGACGGGATCAGCCTCACCGTGGCAAATGTCACGAAGAACGATTTTTCCATTTCAGCCATTCCCCACACGGTCTGCGAGACTGTTCTGCAGGAACGGACCGTGGGCGCACCGGTCAATCTGGAGACAGACATTATCGGAAAATATGTAGAAAAACTGATGGCGCCTGTTGCGGACGCCAGGAATGGCAGCACAATTACAAAAGATTTTTTAACAAAATATGGTTTTGAAGTATGAGGAGGACAAAACAAATGATACATTTTAACACCATAGATGAGGCGCTTGCCGAACTGCGGGACGGCAAAATCATTTTAGTGACGGATGATCCTGACCGGGAAAATGAAGGGGACTTCATCTGCGCGGCAGAGCATGCCACCACGGCCAATATTAATTTTATGGCCACCCATGGCAAGGGGCTGATCTGCATGCCCATGTCAGAGGAGTATGCGGCAAGGCTGGGACTCCCGCAGATGGTAAAGACGAATACGGACAACCATGAAACTGCATTTACCGTGTCCATCGACCATATCACGACGTCCACGGGAATTTCCGCCGCAGAACGCTCCGTTACCGCCCTCGCATGTGTGTCCGAGGATGCAAGGCCCGAAGACTTCCGCAGGCCTGGGCACATGTTCCCGCTGTTGGCAAAGAAAAACGGCGTTCTGGACCGGAACGGGCATACCGAGGCTACGGTAGATTTATGCCGTCTGGCAGGTTTAAAGGAATGCGGCCTCTGCTGTGAGATCATGCGTGACGACGGGACGATGATGCGTACTCCGGAGCTGGCTGAACTGGCCAGACGCCGGGATATCAAATTCATCACCATTCAGGACCTGCAGAACTTCCGCAAATGCCGCGAACAACTGGTTGACCGGGTCACAGCCACCAAAATGCCTACAAAATACGGGGATTTCATGGCCTATGGATTTGTCAACCGTCTCAACGGTGAACACCATGTGGCTCTGGTAAAGGGCGAAGTTGGAGACGGAGAAGATATTCTGTGCCGCGTCCACTCCGAATGCCTCACCGGGGACACCTTCGGCTCCCTCCGCTGCGACTGCGGGCAGCAGTTTGCTTCCGCCATGACGCAGATCGAAAAAGAAGGACGGGGCATATTGCTGTATATGCGCCAGGAAGGGCGGGGCATCGGGCTGATCAATAAGCTGAAAGCTTACGAACTGCAGGAACAGGGCATGGACACCCTGGAAGCAAACCTTGCCCTGGGCTTTGCCGGAGATGAGCGCGAATACTTTATCGGCGCACAGATCCTGCGCAATCTGGGGGTAAAGAGCATGCGGCTTCTGACAAACAACCCGGATAAAGTCTATCAGCTTTCCGAGTTCGGCCTGGAGATCGCGCAGCGCGTGCCGATCCAGATGGACGCTACGGCGCACGACTTGTTTTATCTGCGTACAAAGCAGAAACGCATGGGCCATCTCTTAAGATATGAAGCATAAAAACCATTGAGAAAGGAAGGGCAACATGAAAACATTTGAAGGAAAACTGGTATCGGAAGAAATAAAGATCGGCATCATCGCCGCACGTTTTAATGAATTTATCACGTCCAAGCTGCTCTCGGGCGCAATGGACGGCCTGCTCAGGCATGACGTCCGGGAAGAAGACATCCATGTAGCATGGGTTCCCGGCGCATTTGAGATTCCGCTGATTGCTTCCAAAATGGCGAAAAGCGGCAAATACGATGCGGTCATCTGCTTAGGCGCAGTCATCCGCGGTTCCACAAGCCATTACGACTATGTGTGCAATGAAGTATCCAAGGGCATTGCCTCCGTCTCACTGGAGAGCGGAATTCCGGTCCTGTTCGGCGTACTCACCACGGAAAACATCGAACAGGCCATTGAGCGGGCAGGCACAAAAGCCGGAAACAAAGGCTATGACTGCGCTTTGAGCGCCATTGAGATGGTGAATCTGATTCGTGAAATTGAAAAACAGGCTTTTATTGGCTAATGCTGGCCAAATCATCCTACTAAAAGAAAAATGATTGTTTTATACGGGTGGGGATGCAGCCTATATACATTTTGGGCTATATTCTCCATACCCTCCTCATTAAGAAAGGCAGGCGCATCATGTCTTCTATCCGATTCGACATCCACACACATACCATTGCAAGCGGGCACGGCTCCGCGGCGACGATTACAGATATGGCAAAGGCAGCCGCGGCGCGGGGGCTTAGATTACTGGGTATCTCCGACCACGGCCCGGCCACCCCAGGCGGCGGGAAGCCTTCCTATTTCCGCAGCCTTGCCCACGCCCCGAAGAACCGGCTGGGCGTGGAGATGCTCTATGGCGCAGAGGCGAATATATTAAATAACGAAGGGATGCTGGATCTTGAGAATGCGATCCTTGAACATCTGGACTATGTGATCGCCAGCGTTCATAAACCGGTGAAAAAGCCCGGCTCCATTGACGAGAATACGACCGCCTATATCGCTGCCATGAAGAATCCCTGTGTGCGCATCATCGGCCATTGCGACGACGTAAAATATCCGGTGGATTATGCCGCCATCATACAGGCGGCTATGGACAACGACGTGCTTCTGGAAATCAACAGCAGTTCCTTAAGCCCGGATGGATACCGGGGAGATACCCGGTTCAATGATCTGATGATCTTGAATCTGTGCAAACATTACCATTATCCGGTTATTCTCTCGAGCGACAGCCACGGCACGGAACATGCTGGGGACGTCTCTTATGCATTAGAGCTTTCAAAAAAAGCGGAGATGCCGGAAGAACTGATCCTGAATTATTCCACAAAAGAATTGAAATGCTTTCTGAGCAGATGAATATCATCCGGCAATCACAGCCGTCCGTGTCCGGACGGCTGTTTGTCTGTATGAAGCATAGAAACCGGAAAATAGCTTTGCCAAAGTGATTTCCTCAAAAAATTGTTCCAAACCTCCCACTTTTTTCCTTCAGATTATTGACATCTCTTTACGTTCCTGCTATAGTCTATACGTCCAGAATGTTGATTAATCAACATCCTGGAACATGTCCAGAAGTTTAATCCCCCGGGGCAGCCGCCATGTGGACATATAAAACACCATGTCTGCCTGGTCAGCCGCTTCGCGGAAATCATTTTAAATGAGGTTCCCATGATCCAACGATTTGAAAAATTTACCAACGGCATTACGCGAATTTATAAAAGCATCCAGAAAATCAAAAAGCATAAGATGAACGCCCTCGGGCTCAAAGGGACTCATGTGATGTGCCTCCACTACCTGAGCCGGCATTCTGAAGGCCTCACCGCGGCCAGGCTCTGCCGGCTTTGCAATGAGGACAAGGCGGGAATTTCCCGGATCCTTGCAGACTTGGAGCAAAAAAAGCTGATTCAGTATGAACAGGGCGAAAACGGGAAAAAATACCGTGCAAAAGCAGTCCTCACCAAATCGGGCTTTATGGAGGCCCGGAAATTGACGAAGCTGATACTGCATGCCGTGGAAGCAGGCGGAAGAGGGCTTGCGGAGAAAGAACTGGATATTTTCTACCGTGCTTTATCTGTCATTGCGGACAATCTGGACCAGGCCTGCAATGAACTGGAAAAATGAAAAAAGAAAGGACAGTTGCATACCATGAACCCATTCAGGAAAATTTACTGCAGGACATTTCAGACGGTGCTGAAAATATCCATCCCGTTCCTGCCCTACCGGAAACCAAAGATCCTCGGAAGCGTGAAAGCCCTTCCCGAAATCCTCCAAAAGAAAAAATGCGGCAATGTGCTCGTCATCACGGATGAGAGTATCGTCAGGCTTGGCCTGACCCGACGTCTGGAAAAAGCCCTTGCAGAAAACGGTATTGCCTGCACGGTCTATGACAGGACTGTGGCAAATCCTACCACGGCCAACGTGGAGGAAGCGGCAAATCTTTATCTGGAAAACGGGTGCGATTCCATCATCGGGTTTGGCGGCGGCTCCAGCATGGACTGCGCCAAAGGGGTGGGAATCCGAATCGCAAAACCGAAAAAACCGCTCTCCAAAATGAAGGGCATCCTGAAAGTACATACACGGCTCCCGCTCCTGATGGCCGTCCCCACCACAGCCGGAACCGGAAGCGAAACGACTCTGGCCGCAGTGATCACCGACGCCGGGACCCGGCATAAGTACGCAATCAATGATTTTCCTTTGATTCCACGCATCGCTGTGCTGGATCCGAAAGTCACGTTAAGCCTCCCCAGGCACATTACTTCCACCACCGGTATGGACGCGCTGACTCATGCCGTAGAAGCCTATATTGGAAATTCCACCACATGGGGCACGAAAAAGGACGCGCTCTTAGCCGTAAAGCTGATTTTTGAAAATATTGACGCCGCCTACAACGACGGAAACGACATTGACGCCAGAAGAAACATGCTTCACGCTTCTTTTTATGCCGGATGCGCTTTTACAAAATCTTATGTAGGCTATGTACATGCCGTAGCCCATTCTCTGGGCGGGGAATATAATGTGCCCCACGGACTGGCCAACGCAGTACTTCTTCCGTTTGTGCTGGAATCCTACGGTCCGCGCATCTATAAGAAGCTCCATAAACTGGCGGTGGCCGCCGGGATTGCCCAAAAAGACACTCCCCAAGAAGAAGCGGCCCGCATGTTTATCGATGGGATCAAAGAAATGAAAAAGCGTTTTGGCATCGGGAACACCATAAAAGAACTCAGGGAAGAAGATATCCCAAAGCTTTCCCGCTATGCGGACAAGGAAGCCAATCCTCTCTATCCGGTTCCGGTGTTGATGGACGCGGAGGAACTGGAGCAATTTTATTATCTTGTGGGCGAATTTGAGACTAAAGAAACGGAGCAGCCATTATGACAGAAACAGAAATCAAACAGATTGTAAAAAAACACCGTACTTACTTTGAAACAGGGGCGACCCTGAATGTGTCTTACCGGATCTACGTCCTGACAAAATTAAAGGCCAGTATCATAAAGAATGAAAAAAAAATCCATGAAGCCCTGAAAAAGGATCTGGGAAAAAGCGGCTTTGAAAGCTACATGTGCGAGACAGGGCTGGTTCTCAGCGAGATCGGCTATATGCTGAAGCACATCTGTTCTTATGCAAAAGAAAAAACGGTCCTGACCCCTTTGGCTCAGTTTGCATCCAGAAGCTACAAAAAGCCGTCCCCTTACGGCGTAGTGCTGGTCATGAGCCCGTGGAACTATCCGTTTTTGCTGACATTGGACCCTCTGGTAGACGCGGTTGCCGCAGGAAATACCGTTGTTTTAAAGCCAAGCGCATACTCCCCGCACACCAGTGAAGTCATCCGGGAACTCATCAGGGAGTGCTTTGACGAAAAATATGTCTCCGTGGTCACCGGAGGACGCGCGGAAAATGCCTGCCTGCTAAGCCAGCATTTCGACTATATTTTCTTCACCGGCAGCCAGGCCGTGGGCAGGGAAGTCATGAAAAAAGCTTCGGAACACTTAACGCCCGTGACTCTGGAACTGGGCGGGAAAAGCCCCTGCATCATCGATCGGACCGCCAATATCAAACTGGCGGCAAAGCGGGTTGTATTTGGAAAATATCTAAACTGCGGGCAGACCTGCGTTGCGCCCGATTATATTTACTGCGACCGTGCGGTAAAAGAACGATTCCTGAAAGAGGTACACAAGCAGATCATCCGGCAATACGGAAAACAGCCCCTCTTAAACCAGGATTATGGAAAAATCATCAATGAAAAACATTTTGACCGGCTCCTGAGTCTGATCGATCAGGACAAGGTCATCTCCGGCGGCGGCAGCAACCGCACCTCCCTGCAGATCGAGCCCACTGTCATAGACAATGCGACCTTCGGCGACGCAGTCATGCAGGAGGAGATCTTCGGGCCGTTAATGCCGATCCTTACCTACGATACATTGGATGAAGCCATCCGCAACATCAACGCCATGCCGCATCCTCTGGCTCTCTATATCTTCACCAAAGAGAAGGAGACCGCCAAAAAAGTCACTTCCCGCTGTGGATTCGGGGGCGGATGCGTCAATGACACCGTCATCCACCTTGCCACCAGCGAGATGGGATTCGGAGGCTTCGGAGAAAGCGGGATGGGCGCCTGCCACGGGAAAGAAGGCTTTGACACTTTCTCCCACTATAAGAGCATTGTAGATAAGAAGACATGGATCGACCTCCCCATGCGCTACCAACCCTATAAAAAATTCCATGAAAAATTGGTACGGATGTTTTTAAAATAGATACGCTCTAAAACGGGCTGCCGGGAAAAAGAGATTTCCCGGCAGCCCGTTGCTTCGCGGGAATCAATATCTGCGAAGCCGGAACTTCTGGACGGATACCTTCAGTTCCTCCGCCTGTCCGTGCAGTTCTTCCGCGGAGAACGCAGATTTTTCCGCAGTCGCCGCATTGGTCTGCACGACGCTGGAAATCTGTTCCATGCCCTGTGTGAGCTGCCGCAATTCTTCCACCTGGTGGGTCGCAGAATCCGCAATACGCTCTACCAGCTCCGTTGACCTGCGTGCTTCTGCAACCCCCACCGCCAAAGCTTCCGTAGTCTCTATGGACAGCGAAGTCCCCTGTTCTACCAGACGCACAGACTCTTCAATCAGTGCAGTAATATTCTTCGCCGATCCGGCGCTCTTATTTGCCAGGCTCTGCACTTCATCCGCCACAACGGCAAATCCCTTTCCTGTCTCGCCGGCACGGGCCGCTTCCACAGCCGCGTTGATGGCCAGGATATTGGTCTGGAAAGAAATATCTTCGATGGTCTTGATAATACCGCCGATCTCATGGGAGGACTTGGAAATATTCTCCATAGACGCGGTCAGTTCCCGCATCTTCTCATTACAAAGCTCCAACTGCGCTGCTGCGTCCATGGAACTCTTCCTTGCAGTATTGGCGTCCGATGAGGTATTGTCTACCTGGCCAGACAACTGCTGGATGCTCGCTGTCAGCTCTTCCACCGCCGAGGCCTGCTCCACGGCGCCCTTGGAAAGAATCTGCGCCCCCGTCGCCACCTGCTGGGATTCTGCCGTTACACGCTCAGCCGTCTGGTTGATCTGGAAGAGCGCGGAATTTAATGCATCCAGAATCTGCCTCATGGCATTCTGGATAGGACGGAACTCTCCGCGGTAATCATCCCCAATCGACTGATCCATATTCCCCTGTGCCATCTGCGCCAGTTTAAAGTCAATATCCTTGATATACTTTTTCAGTTCCCGCTTCGTTTCATGGATGGACTCTACCAGCCTTCCAATCTCAGACGTATCCGATTCCAGGCCAAAGTCCGCCGAAAGATTTCCACGGGCAATCTCTCCCATCTGGTCTTTCACAGAAATCACAGGCGCAAGGAGACGCTTTCTTGTAATGACCAGATTGGTCACCTGCAGGACGCCAACCATGAACAGGGCGACTACCATGGCAAACTTCATTATATTTGCACTTCTTCCCAGAGCCGCCACTTCCTCCATGGTTCTCTTGTCAATGGCGTCTAAAAATTCCTCTTTCAAAGCATTGGTGTTTGCGACCGCAGAACTGTACTCCGTGCCATATACAAACTCCAGCGCTGTCTCCATACGCCCCGCCTCCACTTTTTCCATGGCCTCTTCTTCCAACGGAACCAGTGAATCGGAAATCGCAGACATCTGGTCGATCATCGCCTGCTCTTCCTTCGTAATGCCAATCTCCTGCATAGCCGCAATACCGCCCTCACGGTTCTTCTGGTTGTTCACTTCGTCCCAGTATGCGTCATAGTACTCCTGATGCCCTGTCGCCGCATATGCACGTACCTCATTGGTCAAAAAAGAAGATGCGTTCATAAAACGGTTTGCAGCATATGTAAGGTTAAATCTGTCCACATTTGCATTGTCAAGCCGCGTGCTCACATTGACCTGCAAAAATACAAATACGAGCACGAGCAGAAGGGCAAAAATAGAAACTCCGTTTAAGATCAGAGTCAAGGTCGACTGGTTCATTGTTTTTTTCATTTTACTTTTCCTCCTCTTTCCTCTGCACAACCGCGCAAATAATGATAAATCCCAGGAACAGCGCCGCCGCGGCCATCCACCCCGTAAGCACGGCCGCCCCCTGTCCTGCAAATTTATCATAATATCCTTTCAGGTAGATCACGATGATAATCATCGGAAGGACATAGGATATATAGCCCTTCAATGCTTTTGGGAAAGACAGCCCTTTTCCGGTATTTGCCTCTCTTAGAAAAGGTTCCCAGCCCCATCCGTTTTTCCTTGTGCAAAAAAGCACATACCCCAGGCTCCCAAGAGGAAGCAGGTTATTGGATACGACAAAATCTTCCAAATCCATAATGTTGGTCCCTGGCCCGAGAGGTTCAAAACCCGAGAGCACATTGAATCCCAGAACACAGGGCATGCTCAGAATGATAACCAGAACTGCGCTTACAAGCACGCTCTTATTTCTGGACCATCCGAAAATATCAATATCAAAAGAAATGATATTTTCAAATACCGCCACAATGGTGGTAAATGCAGCAAATGTCAGAAACAGGAAAAATAATGCGCCCCAGATACGTCCGCCCGGCATCTGCGCAAATATGTTCGGGATGGTAATAAAGATCAGGCTCGGCCCTGCCCCCGGCTCGATCCCGAATGCAAAGCAGGAGGGGATGATGATGAATCCCGCCATCAATGCCACAAAGGTATCCAATGCGGTAATACTGACCGCTTCTCCCGCAAGGCTCCTCTCTTTTCCGATATAGCTCCCGAATATCATCATGGCTCCGATGCCGATGGAAAGGGTAAAAAATGCCTGGCTCATGGCTCCGAAAATGACATTCCCAATCCCCATGTCCCTTATCCTTCCAAAATCCGGCACAAGATAGAAACGGATTCCCTCTCCCGCGCCTTTCAGGAAAATGGAATGGACAGCTAAAACCAACATAATGATCATAAGCATGGACATCATGATCTTCGAGACGCGTTCAATCCCCTTTTGGATTCCGAACTGGCAGACCGCAAACCCGACCACGCAGATCAGGACTGTCCAAAACGCCATCACCGGCGCACTGCCCAGCATATCCGAAAATCCGGCGGACACTTTTTCTGCAGAAGCGCCTGCAAATTCTCCTGTGATGCTGCGGTAACAGTAATAAATCATCCAGCCTCCCACCGTTGTGTAGAACATCATCAGAAGATAACTCCCCACGATCCCGACCCACTTTGTCACATGCCAGCTTGTCCCTTCCGGCTCCAGCCTTTCAAATCCCGCCGCCACGCTGCGGCCGCTCCCCCTGCCGATGGCGAACTCGCAGGTCAGGACAGGAATCCCCAGGATCAGCAGGAACACCAGATAGATCAGGATAAATGCCGCCCCTCCAAATTCCCCGCACATGTACGGGAATTTCCATACATTTCCAATCCCGATGGCGCAGCCTGCAGATACCAGAATAAATCCCATTCTGGAACCAAATTTTTCTCGTTTCACTTTGCACTCCTCCCATAAAAATTTTCCCCTTAGGCCTCTGTATGATGCAGATGAACCTTTGTTGTAAATTCCCATAAAATACGAATTTATTTTACCACATTTCAAGTAATTTTGTCTACTTGTGGAGGGAAGTTTACAACAGGAAAAATCAAAGATAACGCTTCCATCTGGCAATATATTCCAAAAAGTCAAAATCCCGTATTTTTTATATAGAATTTTGCAAGCATTCTTTATAAAAATACGATATACTGTGATTATACTTACGAACATGAAACCTTGCCAAAGCAATCACTCTGCCGCGGGCACTATACTTTGGCAGATTGGCAAATCATACCGCTCGTCAGTATCATATATGCGCAGCGCAGCATAACCCACGAAAAAACAGGCAATCCTTTTGCTGTGCAAATGGATGAACAAATTGGAAGGAGGAGCAGATATGATCCGCAGATTTATTTATGGAAACCCATTTTCAACAGAAGCCGTGGTGACAGAAGTACCTTTAGGGGAAGGAACCCCGGCTTACGGCTGCATTGACACGGAACAGGGATTTTGTTTTTCTTATATTATGGAAGAAAATGACATTGTATATGGCCTTGGGGAGGCCAACCGTGGGGTGAATAAACGGGGCTACTGTTACATCAGCGACTGCACGGACGACCCGAACCACACAGAGGACAAACGCTCCCTGTATGGGGCGCACAATTTGATCGTTGTGGCCGGGGCGAAGACCTTCGGTCTGTTCTTTGACTACCCGTCCGCCATGACATTTGACATCGGATACACGCGGATGGATACCCTCCAGGTATCCTGCGATGAAGCGAACCTCAACCTGTTCGTGATCGACGGAGATTCTGCTTATGATATTGTAAGGCAGTTCCGCAAGATCATCGGCAGAAGCTACATCCCGCCCAAATATGCATTTGGTTTTGGCCAGAGCCGATGGGGCTACAAGACAAAAGAAGATTTCCGCAAAGTGGCGGACGGATACCGGAACCATTCCCTGCCTCTGGATATGGTCTACATGGATATTGACTATATGCAGGATTTCAAAGATTTTACACTAAATGAAAAGAACTTTTCAGATTTTCCGGAATTTGTGCAGGAAATGAAAGACCGGCATATCCGGCTGATTCCCATCATTGACGCCGGCGTCAAGGTAGAAGACGGCTATGACGTTTATGAAGAAGGCGTGAAAAACCGTTATTTCTGCCAGCGTGAGGACGGAAGTGATTTCGTGGCGGCAGTATGGCCCGGGGATACCCATTTCCCGGATGTACTCAACGACGACGCCCGGCGCTGGTTCGGGGATAAATACCAGATCTTAACGGACCAGGGGATTGAAGGATTCTGGAATGATATGAATGAGCCTGCGATCTTCTATACCCCCGAAGGGATCTCGGAGCTCAAAACGCTTTTGAAATCTTTTCTGGAAAATGAAGACAGCGCCGGCGGAATGACGGCGGGCGCCCTTGCCTGCGACAAGAAGCCCGGAGAAGATGACGGGACGGCAGAAGGCGCTCAGGACGATATGGCTGCGGGCGCGTCAATCTGGCCTTTGATGGGAAAGATCGGTTCTCTGGCCAACAGCAAAGAAGATTACCGGAGCTTCTACCACAATGTAAACGGGCAGCGGGTGCGCCATGACAAAGTACACAATCTGTTTGGATATTATATGACCCGCGCCGCCGGGGAAGCCTTTGAGCGGATCGACCCTGACAAACGGTTCCTGATGTTCTCCCGTTCTTCCTATATTGGGATGCATCGCTATGGCGGAATCTGGATGGGAGACAATAAGTCCTGGTGGTCCCATATCCTGCTGAACCTGAAAATGCTGCCTTCGCTGAACATGTGCGGGTTTTTGTATACCGGCGCAGACTTAGGCGGATTCGGCGCAGACGCCACGAGAGACCTGCTGCTGCGCTGGCTGGCTCTGGGTGTATTTACACCCCTGATGCGCGACCATGCGGCACAGGGAACCAGGGAGCAGGAATGCTTCCAGTTTGAAGATATCGAAGATTTCCGGCACGTGCTCCATGTACGTTACCGCCTGATCCCTTATCTGTACAGTGAATACATGAAAGCCGCATTGAAGGACGACCTGTATTTCAAGCCGCTGGCATTCGTTTATCCTGAGGACGCCATGGCTCTGCAGGTGGAGGATCAGATGATGCTGGGGGACGAGATCATGATCGCCCCGGTCTATACCCAGAATGCGAAAGGGCGCTATGTGTATCTTCCGGAAGAGATGAAGTTCGTGAAATTCCTGCCGGACGGCACGATCTCAGAAGAACTCCTTGGACAGGGGCATCATTATGTAGAGATCGCCCTCAATGAAGTCCCGCTGTTCATCCGCAATGGGAAGTGCATCCCTGTAGCCGAAGCCGCGGAATATGTGGATGCGCTTGATACCCGGCACATGACGATGCTCGGATACGAAGGGGCGGAGTATGAGCTGTATGAGGATGACGGCGTGAGCAAGGATTACGAAAAAAAGGAAAATTACAGGACACTGAAATATTAAATGTTATACAAAAATTTTTCCATTTGAATATACTAAGAGGCTGTCGGGAAATGACATTTTTTCACAATATCTTGTTGTAATAACCAATCGCTCTTGAATCGATTGTGGACAAACAATTATTTTCCGACAGCCCTATCGGCGCGTGCATTACGGGATGCCCTTTGGGTATACATTATCGGACGAAGTCCGCCTGCCCGAAGGGGCATATATTACAGAATGCCCTTTGGGTATAGTTTCCGAGACTACACTTTATCATTATATTTTCCACAACCTTGCTGCTTCACTGTAGAGCCACTCTGCACGCGTCTCCATTTCTGCTTCGTTCCGGTCGCTCTAACTGAACGCATCACTCAACGTGTTTAATTCTGCGGCGCTCAAATCCAATCCTGGTTTATTTTTCCCCGCATATTTGTCAGCTAATATAACAAAAAACAAGGGAACTAACCAAAATTTGAAACAGAATCTTGTTTGCATAAAAAATTCATGATAGAATAATTTCAGCATCTATACGCTGGAAGCGATTGAGATATACCGACACGAGAGGATTGGGAATACGAAATGAAGAGCTTTGGATTATGGTATTTAGTGAATAAAGAAAAACAGGCCCAACAATATTCTGGGGAAATTAAAAATCAAACATACTCCTCTGAAAAACAACTCGGAAATACAGAAGCAGCGGAAACTGATCCCCCGGAGTTTGACCTCCATGTAAATTTTTGGTCATTAGAGGACTATAAACACATGGATAGTAAAATCGTGCCCTGTCTGGATATCGGAATAAAAATCAAAAAATATCGGTCAATCGAAAAATTGACTTTTTTCTGTCCATTTTCAGTAAAGCTTAATGACGTCCTTGACCTTGCTGACAAAATGTCCACAAAAAATAATGCTAATATCATTTTTAACACCGATTGTGAAATACATACAAAAGATAATTATACAATCATTGAACTTGGACCGGAACACCTTCTGGTCTTCCCATTAAATCAGGTGATCAAAGATGTATATTCCATTCACAGCAGCGAATATGGAACAAAATTAGAGTTTAATTTTCAGAACTTCCAAAATTATGCCAGTTCTAATGCAGGGCTGGAAGAACTTGATATCATTTATATCCGGTTCCGTATAAAAGGAAATGCCTTAAAACACCATATTTACTTTGACAGCGAACCGCTGAACAAGTCTTTTGAGAGCGCTTTCTCAGGTACAAGAATGATTGATTTTAAGATAAATGAGAAAAGGAATATTGAAGAAAAAGTACGTGCCGAGATTATAGTGAACCATGAAGAACTGGCAAAGCTTAAAGCTGTCCACTTTTTGCTGATGGAGCCGTCAGCATATGGAGTGGAATCATTTGATGATCACAGAATGAGCTGCCGGGAGTTAGAGAAGGGTCTGTGGGATGACTATCTGGGTATGTCCATTGATTTTACAAAAGGCCATATTCTGGCGTATCATTGGCGGAAAAAGGATGCGAACGAAGGTTTTAACTGCCTGGTAAAAGTAAACTACTCTAAAACCAAACCCCTGACGATTTTTGTTTATGCGATGGTGGTTGTCGCTCTGGGAATTATAAGCAGCGCAGGCGTAACAGCTATTACTATTTTGTGCCCGGATAATCCGTTAGCAATGCTTGGGGCAGCCCTATTGGGATTTGCGCTCATCTGTATTGGAATCCAGATTGGCAAACACAAAAGATATAAAGAAATGTAATGGTAAGAAGATATTACAGCCCCGTTACAGTTAACGGCCTGGCCGGATGCCTTGCAGCGAGATACAAAGCGCCGTGAACAGTTACACAGTCCCCACCCATTCAAAACTGTAAAAGGAAAACAGTTGCAAAATCATACAATAAGACATATAATATATACAAAAGAGAGGAGGCCGTGGACAAAATGAATATAAATGAAAAATATTACAGATACTCGGCTTTCTCCGCGCCTGAGAAAACGTTGTATCATAATTCCATCAAAAAATTTCTAAGGCGTCTGAATATAGAATACCCGGATTTTAATGGTTGGTATGACAGTCTTTTTCAGGAAGATAAGCAATTACATCCCGGCAGGGAGATCATAATCTGCGAAAAGGATTACCATATGGCAGGAATAGCCATCCTGAAGTCAACGGAAGAAGAGAAAAAAATCTGTACATTGCGTGTTGCCAGGCTCTATCAGAGACAGGGGATCGGCAGGAACTTAATGGAACGCAGCTTTGAATGGCTGGAAGATGATAAACCATTAATCACCATGCACCGGTCAAAGCAGCATCAATTTGCACCATTGTTAAATTACTTTGGATTTACGTTGGAAGCAATGCAGTGGAATTATTATAATATATTCAGTACAGAATTGTCATACAATGGGGTTCTTGCAAAAAAGGAAACATTTTTTAACAATCAGGATATTTTGAAAATAGATGCATGGTATAAAGCCTTTGTTGATTCAGGACGAGGTGACGTGAAGGAGTTCATTGGCGAATGTATCCAAAAATGGTATCTGTATGAACAAAAAAGAAGAAGGGACATGATCTATGCTTAAGCCATCTTGTAATCTATACGAGATGGCTTTTTACAAAGAAAGGGCTGATGAAAAACATGATATTTGTCTGTGGTATACATGGTGTTGGAAAGACACAGTACTGTAAAATGTTAGGAATAAAGAACGGTATAAAAAGTTTTTCTGCCAGTAACCTGATACGGGAGGCCGGATCCCAAAACTTTACCGGTAAAAAAGTGGATAACATTGACTTAAATCAATCTCTGCTAATTGAAAAAGTGCAAATACTGAAAGACTCCGGAATAGATTTTATTTTAGATGGGCATCTGAGCCTGTTGGACAAAAATGGACAGGTTCAATTAATCGATGAGAACGTAATCAGGGCATTAAAAATTGATCTGCTGATCGTTCTGATTGAAAAACCATGTATCATACAAAAACGGATGCGGGATCGAGATGGAATATTGTGGGACAAGCATTTTATTGAACGTTTTCAGCAAACAGAGGTAGATCATGCAAGACGGTTAGGGAAAAAATTAGGATTGGATTATAAAATTGTGGCGCTCCCAACTGAAGATCAGATGAATTTCGGCGAAAGCCTGGTGCTGTCACTGCTTCCTGAATATGCGGAAAAAATCCTTTCTGGAAAAAAGAAATATGAATTTCGAAAGAATCTCTGCCGAAAAAATATAGACAAAATATATTTGTATGCCACATCTCCTGTAAAAAAAGTAGTCGGTGAAGCAGAAGTACTCGAAAAGAACTGTATGGAGAAAAAACGTTTGTGGGAACACACAAAAAAATGGTCAGGCATAACGGCAGAATTCTATGAGCAATATTTTCAAAAGCAGGCTTATGCCTGTGCATACAAATTAGGGGCATCCCTCCGGTATGAATCCCCGATGCCCCTTGAAACGCTGGGTATCAACTTTGTACCGCAATCCTGCCTGTACATAAATACCATGTAAAATCTGTTCTGTTTTATTCCCGCGAGGCGCTCCCTGTACCTACTCATACGCCACCTTCAGCATCTCCTCCGGTGTGGAAATCCCTTCTCTCACCATTTTCAATGCACTGTCCCGGAGGGTTCGCATATTCTGGTTTTGTTTTGCATACGCTACGATCTCCTCCATGGATGCCTGACTGCTGATCATGCGGCGCAGGGCGCTGTCCACCGTAATGATCTCATGGATGGCGATACGTCCGCGATAACCGGTATGGTTACACTGGGCGCAGCCCCGTCCCCGGCTGATTTTTGTCACATCCCCGCCCAGAAGCTTCCGCTCCTCCGGCGTTGTCTCCACCTCCTGGCGGCAGTTGAGGCAGACCTTGCGCATCAGACGCTGAGCCACCATTCCCACCAGAGAATTTGCCACCAGATACGTCTCCACACCCATATCCTGCAGACGCACGATACTGGATGCCGCGTCGTTGGTATGCAGGGTACTTAGCACCACATGCCCGGTAATGGCCGCACGCACGGAAATCTCCGCCGTCTCGCCGTCACGGGTCTCCCCCACCATGATCACATCCGGATCCTGCCGCAGCAATGCCCGCAGCCCGGATTCAAACGTCAGTCCCGCCACGGGATTTACCTGCGTCTGGTTGATGCCAGCCACGTTTTTCTCCACAGGATCCTCGATCGTAGAAATGTTCAGCCTCCTCCCGGACAGATATTCCAGCACCATATACAGGGTCGTAGATTTCCCGCTCCCGGTCGGCCCTGTAATATAGATAATTCCGTTGTTGGAATTGAGCATAGGCAGAAAACGTCCATAACTCTCGTCATCCATTCCAAACTGCCCTGCATAATCCAACTCTCCCGAAGAAACCAGAAGACGGAGTACCGCCTTCTCCCCGAATACCGTGGGCAGGAGGGATACACGGATATTTACATGGCCGGTTTCTGTCCTGACCCGGAAATGCCCGTCCTGAGGAATCCGCTTCTCCGCAATATCCAGATTCGCCATGATTTTGATCCGGGCGATCAGCGGCTGATGGACATTTCGCTGGAGCGACACATATTCCATGATCACGCCGTCAATCCGCATCCTTACCTTGGTCTCCCGCTCAAACGGCTCAATATGGATATCGCTGGCATTGCTCTTGATGGCGCGTTCCACCAGACTGTTCAGCAAATGGATAATGGGCGCCTCTTCCTCCAGCCTGTCCAGTTCCGTCAAATCCAGATCGTCCAGATCCTCCGGCCCGAAATCCACATTCACCTCGGTAGCGGCCTGTTTTGCGCCAACCTCCGCAAAATAATAGGAAATAGCCTGCCTAAGCGGTTTCTCTTCGCTCAGCAGAATCTGCAGGTAGCAGCCGGTCTGCTGGCGCACCTCCTCCAATGCAAAATAATTCAGCGGGTCATTGGTCACAAGCACCATCGTGCCGTTATTCACGCTCAATGGAAGAAATAAATTCTTCTCTGCCAATTCCTTATCCACCATGCCGACTGCTTCCAGCTCCACATGCTGGGACGCCACGTCTACGATCTCCACCTCCAGCCTGCTTGCCAATGCCTCCAGCACCTGCTGTTCTGTCACGAAATTCAGCTCGATCAGGATTTGCCCTACACGCTTGTCCCTGTGTTCTTTCTGATAAGCCAGCGCTTCTTGCATCTGCGCGGCATTCACATAACCTCTTTCCTCCAGTATTTCCCCGATTCTCAGATTCGTCTTCAAGTTTTCTCTCCCCTTTTTCGCTCCATTCATTCTGCGGTCAGCGACCCGTCATACATATAGACCGCCAGCGTAAAGCTGACCTCCGGCATATCCACCACATTCCAGTCCGTGTCTATGTAAGTCCGTTCATTCCTGTGCATAGCCCGGATCTGGATCGCCGGATTCTGCTGGAGTGCATCCGCAAATGCAAATACATTGGCGCCCTCTCCCCGGAGGGTCATGGTGCACACGCTGGCCAGAACATAGCGTCCCGAAGTTGTATATTCCCGGTTTTCCTCAGCCTCCTGACCCTCCGCTGCTCCTTCATCCCCCGAAACTGCTGCGTTTTGTTCTAGCTGCGCGTCCACATCTTCCAAAGCCTCTTCCCTCTGTCCAAGGCCGCCTTTCACTTCCTCTGATGTATCGTCTGCCTGTTCCTCCATGCTTTCGGTCTGAGAAGCATACAGATACGTCATCGGGATTTCCGGTTTTGCGTCTTCGATGAACATAGAAATCGGGAACAGCCCATGCTGCACGGCAAGGCCGGTCAAAAGCTCATCCACCTGACGGTTCTCCATCTGCGGATAATACGGGGATGAGAGCTGTTTCAATTCTTCTCTCCGCTTCTCCACCGACTTTTGCAGATCCGAAATCGAGTCAATGGCGTCCTGCATTTGGGCAGCCTTGTTCTCCAATTCCTCATTCATAATAGAATTCTCCTGGTAAAGCCCCAGTCCCGGCATGACAAAAAAGCGGATCATCAAAAACGCGATCACTATGCTAAAAACAAGCTTCAATAATACGATATCTTTTTCTGTCAGTTCCAGCTTCATTGAGCCCCTCCTTCCAGCGTACAGGACAAGGACAGGATATACCATTCCTCTTCCAGCGTATAGCCTGTGTAATCTACCGAATGGAATAACCCCGTTTCCTGAAGGCTTCGGACGTAATCGGAGGTATTGATGACTTCCCTGCTGCTGGCATTGAACTGCAAGACCCCTGTCTCCGCGTCATAATCTGTAATCAGAACCTGCATCCCCGCCTTGCCTGCTGCTTCGATCCTGCGCAGGAGGCTTCCCGAAAATACAGGATACGTCTTTCTGTTCGTTTCCAGCATCCCTATCTCGTTGATCCCGTTTTCCAATTCTTTTTGTTCACTTTCAATCTCCATAGCCTGCGCATAAGACTTCTGTACATCCGGCTTCTCCATCCACTCCTGATTGGAACGGATCTTCCCGACGACGCCTATATTCATCACCGCCAGAGCGATGGATAAAATCAGGCAGATTCCCAATGTACACAGAGGCATTGCCAGCACTTTTCCGATCGGGACTTTCTTCGCTCCTTTGGCATCCTTTTCCTCCCGTTTCAGCCCCGCACGGTACAGGTCGATCTGCTTTTCTTTCCTTCCGCCCCGGATCATAGCGCCGATGCAGGGGAGCCAGTCCCTCGCATCCTCATTTGACGGGAGATGTACCCTCCGGTCTTCTTTCATGAAATGCACTTCCAGATTCAGGTTTTGTATGCCCTCCACACTGACTTCAAAATCCTCGGACGGACAGCCCGCATAATACACCTGCGTGATCGGCTGTTCTTTTCCGGTTCCTGCATAGAACTGTAGAATTCCCGAAATGCTGCGTACGATCTCGGTTCCGAAATCCAGCGTCCCCGGCTCGCTGAACAGGCGGCTGCGGCTGGAATACAGATGCCGGCCATGCTGCCACAGCACGCTGGTCATACTCCCCTCTTCAAAAAACAGATAGACCGCCGTGCTGTCCACATCGATTCTGTGATATTTGAGCACACGCAAATAGGCTTCCAGGGGAACCGTGATCCCTCCCACCGTAAGCCCTGCTTCCTCGCAGATATCCAGAAACTGTTCCAGATTTGCGCTGTCTACGCCCCCGGCACAGAGTTCCACATTGCCTTTCTTTTCCAGATGCAGAATCGAATAATCGGCTATTTCATTGCGGAAGCTGTCTTCTAACTCCCGGGACGCCATCTGCGCCAACTGCCTCCCAGAACTTCCCGGAAGCTGCAGCACACGGGTGGAACAAAGCCCTGCGGGCAGCACAAGGCGCGCCTTTTCTATGTCCCAGTCCTCCAAAAGCCTGACAAGCGCCCTCTTCCACTGCTCAAAAGAATCCCCCTGTCCTTGCAGTTCCAACCGCTTTAACCGGGAAAATGACGGATACTTCCCTTCCTTCCCCATTGCCGCCAGAATACAATCTTCCCCAAATACTATGACTGTCTGACTCATTGATACTCCTCCTAGTAAAATGAAGCGCCCCCTCGCATCCGTTCGAGGGCATGCCGCCTCTTATCATGCAGAACCTTCGATTGCCGAATAGGACTGATAGATCGGCAGCATGACCGCGATAATAATAAATCCGACCATCACGGCAAGAATACAGATCATCACGGGTTCCAGCATGGTCACCAGTCTCTTTGTGGCTGCCTCTGCTTCCTCCTCCATGGTCAGGGCAATCGAATCCAGCACCGTATCCAGCCGGCCGCTTTCCTCCCCTACCAGAATGGTGCTGGATAATTTCCTTTGAATCCCGTCCACCTCTCTTAATGCCTGAGAAAGCGGAATACCGCTCCGCACCTGGGAAGCCACCTGTACAAACTGCTCCTCCACATAGATATTTCCAATGGTATCCCCCGCCGTCTGCAGCGCAGCAACGATTGGCATGCCGCTGGAATACAGGCTGCTCAGTGTTCTGGCAAACCGCGCCGTATAAATAACTTTGTTTAGTTTTCCTGCAACCGGAAAATGCACCTTAATATAATCCATCGTCCTGCGGATCGCATGAATTTTCGACAGGATACGCAGCACAATCCAGATTATAAGGACTATCAGCAATGCCAGATACCATTTGTGGATCAGAAAATCCGAAAATGCCATCAGGATTTCTGTGGGAAGGGGCAGGCTCTCCATCTGGCTGAAAAGCTCGTCAAACTGGGGCAGGATAAATGTCACAATCAGGATCACCACCGCAACGCTCATGACCACCAGCACAATGGGATAGGTCATGGCGGACTGCACCTGTTGTTTCAGACGGTTGTCTCTCTCATAATGGAGAGCCAGCCTGTCCATCACCTCGTCGATATTGCCGCTCCCTTCTCCGGAACGGATCATGCCCAGCATCAGCTCCGGGAAACATCTTCGCATCTCCATGGCTTCTGACAGGCTGGTTCCTCTCTTCAATTCTGCCAGCATTTCCCGGTAAATAGATTTAACAGACTCCGGCACGCCTTCCTCGTCCGCTATAATTTCCAAGCCTCGCACGATGCTGACGCCGGAAGACAGAAGCGCGGACATTTCCCTGCAAAATTCGGCAATCTGCCTGGAAGAAAGCTTGCGCTGCTCCTTTGCTTCCGATACATTTTTTACTTTGATGAGGTAGAGGCCCTGCTCCTTCAACTGCTGCTGCAACGCATTTTCGTTGACCGCCTCCATCCTCCCACGCAAAACCCTGCCTTCCATGTTCTTTGCAGCATATTGGTACTGTGCCATTGCTTCACTCCTTCCCTGTTTCAATCAGCATCCGTTTCAGCCGACGTCATCTACAGACCGCAGATGGACAGATACCATCCGAAAATCGTATCTCCGTAGAAAAAACTGATTGCAAGCCCCATGGCCAGGAACGGCCCGAAAGCAAAATGGTCTTTGCGTCCGATCTTTTCTTTAACAAGCATGCAGGTACAATAGATCCCCCCTGACATCAGCGCAAAAAAGAACGCCGGAATCATTGCATGCCATCCCAGCAGAAATCCGCTGGACGCCATCAGCTTGATATCCCCTCCGCCAAATGCACCGTCCACCAACATAGCGATCCAAAACATAGGCAGCGCTACAATTACCATGCCGACAAACCTGTCCATCAGTAGCAATTCCGGAAACAGAGGGATCGAAATCATTCCCAATACTAAAATACATATATGAAAACGATCGCAGATCACTCTGGTATCCCAGTCAATCCATGCCACGGCGGTGAGGATTCCAAGATATGCAAATGCAATCAAGCCCTGGAGAGATATCAGGCCTGACATGCCATGGCCAAAAAAGGCACTGCAAAATACAAATGCCGCGCCTCCCAGACATTCCACAAAAAGATACCGTCCCGAAATGTCCACTCCGCAGCCAACGCATTTTCCTTTTTGTATCAGGAAACTAATGCAGGGAATCAGCTCTTTTGCTGTAAGCGTCCTGCCGCAGTCAGGGCAGCGGCTTCTGCCGTGTACAATACTTTCTTTAAATGGGAGACGGTAGATGACTACATTTAAAAAACTGAAAAAGCATGCTCCTGCAAAAAAACGAAACACCCATAGAATTCCTTCCAGTACAATCATCATTCGATTCAGCCCCTTTTCTTCTAGTGTGTGTAAAACCATTGAACCGGAACTGCGGATCAAAACCCGCGCAGACGGACGTTAAAATGCGCCCGATGCACAGGTTATTTCTTTAAACAGTTCCTTAAGATGACCAGATTTTTTTCTACAGTTCCTTAATTTTCTGTGTGTATATACGCTTCCCGATAATAAACCTCATAGGAAAGCGGTTCTCTGCAATAGGACACGGTGAAATCCCCCTCCTGATAAAGGAAGCGTAAGACTTCATAGCCGCTTCTGTCTGCAGCACCCAGAAATCTCCGGGTACTTTGCTGTCTGTAATTACATTCTGCCATACCTCCTCTGTGACGCCTCCATTTCTGGATGCGTCACGAAAGGATCTGCCCGCGGCATAGGCTTCTGTCGAAGCCACCTGCAATGCCAGCCGCAGGGATTTGGCATTGCCTAACGCCACCTGCGCATCCGCCCGGCGCATAATCGAGAGAGCGCCTGGGATGGCAGCGATAAGGATTGCCAGTAAAATGATGATAATGGACAAAATATGGGCAATCCGTTTGTTTCTGTTTTGTTTTCGGTTGATATCATCTGTGTAGTTTTTACTAAATCCCCCGTCAAACATATATATTTCCTTTTACACTTACATCGAATTATTTTCAACTGTCCCGTAATACTTTTGTAGTATAATGTATATATCATTTAATACAGATAATTTATCCTCCTACTTTAATTAGGAACATATGCTGGATTTCCACCTTTAGTGTATGTACATGAATCATTACCGCCTGAATCTGTATATGTCAACGCAGTCACATGCCCGTCTGGATCCACCGTAACTGCACTAATCGCCCCTGCCACATCTGCCAGGTCTGTCACATCAGTAGCATTTGTTGTTATATAACCCTCGATATCTGCCGTTTCCAAAGCATATTGTTCATCAGCGATTGTCTGTGCCGCCATTACACACTGCCTTGTCTCTGCAATTATCTGCTTCTCCTTCGCCTTATCAATATATCCCGTCAGCGCCGGAACCAGCAACGCTGCCAGTATCGCAAGAATAACCAGTACCACGATCAGTTCCACAAGGGTAAACCCCTTTTTCCTGTTTTCTTTCAGTTTCCTCATATCTTTCTCCTTTTCTTATTTCGTCCAGCGGCATCTCACGCCGCATTTCAAAGTCTGTACAGATTTTGAAGCCCCTGGAAACCGTGACGCTATCCCCTTATGTAAACTGGTGATACGTTTTCACAGCTCCTTATTTTTATATTCCCCTTCTAAATCTGCCGGTTGATAGTTACCATCGATTCGCCGGCCGAATCTGATCTATATAAATGCGTCTTGTTGACCGCACCTATATCAAACACAATACCCAAAGGGCATCCCCCTTGTCGGATGATCTGCCGCCCTTTGGAAATAATGAGATTCTTTTCGCAATTCTTCAGGCGCACAGGTATAAAACCAAAACTAAGGCTCCTCCTCCGCCACCACCCCCGCGGTGACCTCATCTTTCTTCTTCACGTCATACCGAAGCTCCAGAACCACACTGTCTTTTGCGGCAACCTGTGTTTTTTCCTCATCGCTGTATAAGGTGACGTCTGCTTTCAGGTTTTTTACATTCCCCTCGGAATCGAACGCCCCGTAGGTAAATACAATATCCAGATAGTTTCCCATATAATACCTGTCGGCAAATGTCTTATTGTAGGCACGGGCAATATATGTGCCGTCATTTTTTTTATAATTGTATGCAACGCCTTCTCCGCGGACAAAGTATCTTTCCAGCAGCCGCCCGCGTTCCACATCTGCTGACTTTACGTCTCCAACCTTCTCCGTCCCCAGATAAATATCCGTATCCGGGCACCCGTCGGCGGAAATCAGGACGACATAGCCGTCCGTATCCAGAAATTCCAGCGCTTTGCCGGATTCTACCCCGGTATCAGTAAGCAGCGAACCCGGGTCATCCGCACCGCTCACAGCATAAATCTTCACATATTGGGTAGCCCCGCGGGCCATCCCCCGAAGTTCCTGAACCGTATTATCCAGTATCAGTCTCGCATACTGTAGCTTCTGCATCCGAAGAAATATTTTTGCGGCAGGACTCAGGATGCCCACCGCCATGGCCATCATAATACCAAATATCAAAAGTGTAACGACCATTTCCACCAGTGTCGTACCTGCTTTTTGTTCCCTGCAGAGCCTTCCCAAACCTTTCAAGGGGAACCACCCCCCGTCCCGGGAGGCTCCATATATACATAAAACGTATACTCTTTCGTATTGCCTTCCGCATCTGTATAAGATACCTTTTTCTCCCCCAACCGGGCCTCGACCTTAAAAAGTGTTGTTGTCCCGGTCAGATTGCCGTCCGCCGAAACAGCGGTAAACCGAAAGGACGCCGTTCCTCCTGCAGCTGTCGGATCCGTGTTCCATGCTTTTTCACAGATTGCGGCATGATCTTTTCTGATCTGCTCGCTTTTGTGCTGCGCATTCGTACAGAAAGAAATCGCCCCCTGCATGATCGCGGCCATCATCATAAATATGAGCATGCTCACCAGTACTTCCACCAGAGACTCCCCTGAACCAGAGCTGATCTTGCGCATTTCCATAACCTCTTTTCTTCTCCATATGCCAGGTTTTTACTCATTCCTGTCCCAACCAGTGTATTGGCTGCATTCTATTCACGCAAACCACTCTGATTTCCTGTCAGACTATATCTGCCTCAGTCAACGCTGCTTCCGGCGTCCCGCCGCAGGCAATGTTTAATAGGCTTTCTCAAACCTGCATTCAAAAATCGTTTCCGGCAGATATTGATAGTGGATTTCTGTACCTGCATCTACAGGCGTGCCGCCCACAGAGTTGTAATATAGCCCGCCCGTTTCCCTCTCACAGACGACGGAAGCGCCGTTTCCATCGGTAAACGACACATCATAAGTCACCATCTGACGGTATTCTGTATCATAGCTATGGGATACCCCATTTTTTTCAGCGGTCACCTCCACCGTAAAATCAAACCGGTGGATCTGATTCGACAGTATATTCAGGATGTCCTGATTATAAGAATCACCGAGCGTCTGTGTACCTGACATCTCATCGTCCTGCTCCTGATTGGCCTCTTTAAACATCCTGACTTTGATGCTGCCATATTGATCCGCCGCCCCTGCCGATGCGCCTGTATAATGAAAAATGGTCTGGTCCGGATGATCCGGGTCATATTCCCCATATCTTCCGTTCAGGAAATCGCAGGCATATTTGTAAAAACTGTCGGGCGGCACGTCCACATCGCCGGGGTTCTTATAGTGTTTCCCCGTGAGTTCATGATCGATCACCTGAGCAAAGCTTTGGGCAAGCTGGTAACTGTCCTCCTGTTCCAGGCGCCGGTTGGCGCGGGATAACAGAAGCCCCGCCGTATAAAGCATAGAGAGGGCAAATGACATGAAAAGCGCGGCAATGCATATGATAATCACAAGGGACGCCCCCTGCTTTGACCCTGCATTTCCAATTTTTGTTTCTTTTGAACTGTGTTCTGCCATATTGCCCTCCTTTCTGCATATTTCTCTCCAGAAGATGTCTCCTGTTTTTCTAAAATCTGTAGAATATTTTATTGATTCGTAAATGCGGATACTGACGGCCCGGACTTCACATAGGCGTCGCTCTGGCTCGGTGGAACCGCACCCTCCGGGCTGTTTACTTTCACATCCGACCAGATTTCCGCTTTTGAAGTGATACGCAGATCCGGCTGTTCGGTACTTGTAATCGTAATGCCTTCCTTCGGCCTTAAGTTCTCCGCATCCGGCAGCACTAAGGTATAGGCAAATCCCTGTCCTTTTTCCCATTTTACTTCGAGTACGGTATCCAACTGCGCCTCATAGAAATTCTCCGCCCCTGATTCCACATAAGAACCGGCCACATTATTCTGATATCCCGGAAGCCTGAAAGTAACTATCCGTTCAGTAGCTCCCTCATCCGGCACAGGCTCCTTTGGTTCCGCATCCACCTCAGACCAGATCACGGTGGCTCCGTCTGTATCCAGCGTTTTATGGAATACCTTCACTTTCCCGGTTCCGCCGGTGCTGTCTTCCTCGATCCTGAAAATCTCAGGCGTTCCTGTACTGTCTTTTCCTGTCAGGGCAATCTCGCAGGCATCCGCCGGTTCCGCATTGCCCCACTGCAGCACGGTCTGGGTCGCCGGCCATGTTTCCGGAGCCGGTACATCCGGATTGGTTGTATTGGTCGCCGAGACAATCCGTTCCTGACTGCTTACCGTTACTTCCGGCTGTCCAAGCTTCACATACGGAAGCTGCCATAACGCGTCGTTCGCCGCCCATTTTGAACTGAGCTGTCCGTTGCCCGCCGTAATTCTGGTGTAGAATAAAATCCATTTGCCCGCATACGTGGCCGACAGGCCCCGCAGCGTATGGCTGTACGTATTGCCCGCATCCAGATCCATAACAACCGGGGATTGATTTCCATTTGCATCCTGCGGGGGATATGTAGTCATTAGCCCCAGCCCTTCCAGTCCGGCGTCGTTACCTTCTTCTATCATTTTCTTCACGTCTGCTTCATAATCATTACCGGTGTAATCAGCCGGCCTGTCAAATACATAAGCTTTCAGAAGATAACTGCTGTCGCCCGTTGTCTGGCTGCTTCCCGCATCCGGCGTAACTGTTACCTTAAGGCTTCCGCCCAAAAGAGGATCCAACGCCTGGAACCCGTCTTTTGATACCGGATGATTCCTGTCGTAATCCCAGGTCTTTGTCCATGCCGCCCTGGGCGGCGCGATCCGCGCCGGTACGGTCAGCTCATAGGCCGCCCCTTCCAAACTGTCTGTATACTGAATATCATCGGGCGCTGCTTTTGCCACAAGGTAGATCCGCATTTTTGTTTCCTGCCCCTGTGCATACTCCTCAAGATCCCGCTCTGTGACGTACCTTCCGTCCTGCTTCTCGCCGACTCCTACTGTCTTGATCAGCTGCGCAGGCTCTAATGTTCCGTCGGCTTTGTATTTCTGCATATAAATGGCATAGGATACGCATCCTGTTTCCGGATGGATGGCGGGCCACTCAAACGTATAGTTTAATTCATCCACATTCTGATTCGTGACGATTGGCTGTTCCGGCTTCTGAAGCCTCTGCTTCACCTGATAACGTCCTGTGGCAAAAAGGCCGATCTGATTCACCGAATTGCCTTTGCAGGCAACGGTAAGCTCTACTTCCGCATAATCCCATTTTTCCGCATCCACCTCATACTCGTTTCCCGTCACTTCCTCAGCCGTCTTGATGGAAACCAGATTCTCGTTGCCGTCCGCATCCTTCGCCACGCCTTTCAGTGTAACGATATGGCTGTGTCCGGTTTCCTGGCCCGGTTCGTGGTTCCAGGAAAATTTGTACTTAAGCGGATTCATACTCGACGGCTCCAGTTTTGTACCCGCACCCTCCAGAATGGGAGGCCCGAGCCATGTAAACAATTCCCTGGAAGTCCATTGGTAATTCCCGAACCCTGACCATGTATTTGTATCCGCCAATACTGCACTGTAGCTGTATTCCCATACAGGGACTTCTGTGTCCACACCGTTGACAGACTGCGTCTCCATCCCTTTCAGGGTACATCTGTTCGCGCCGCTTTCGTTATCTGACGGATGCCACGTATAGACCGGCCCCAGGCCGGACTGGGCATACCATACCCGGACCTTTAAGTCTTTTGTGTTCTCCATTCCTTCCGCCAGGTCAGAGAAGGTCGCCGACGTGATTCCGTTCGACGCCGTCAGGATATCTTTGCTGTCCAGCACAACTTCCTGATTCTTGTTATCGCCTTCCCCGGTCCATGTACCGATCAGATCCGCACGGTAGATCGGCGGGGTTGTGATATTGCCGGTTCCAGATGCATCCAAAGTCACTGTGATGCCTAAGTCGGACAGGCTGGTTCCGGTAAATGAAACCGATGGTGTGGCTTTTGGTTTATTCGCCTCATTTCCAATCTGAATGGATGGCCGGTATTTGGGCAGATACACGGGAACCGAAACCTGCGCGGAAGGAGCGTATACCGTGTTCGTGCCGGTCGGCTTCGCCTGAACCAGCAGCTGCTGGAGTTCCGCCCCGACTGTCTCATGGGGAACGGATTGCCCTGGCTTCAATTCCAATGTTGTATTCTTGCCGTCCATAAAGGTTACAAAAACACCGTAATCCTCAGCGCCTAATTTCAGATCATCGTATTTCTTTTTACTCTCTTCACCGATGCTGAACCGATACTGGTACTTGCCGCCTGCCCCCATCTCCAGCTCAATACGTATATCCGGATTCGGAAGCATCTTCTGCCCCGCCACGACGTCTGTGGATTTCACACTTTCTGAATCCTGCACGTCATCATACATGCTGCATGCGCGTACTTCCACAATCAGGCTTCCAGCCTGTGCCGCCGGATATCGGGAAAGGTCTATGTTATATTCATTCGAGTAAAATTCAAATTCTTCTATGATGGGCGCCGTATTTCCTCCGTTATCCACATACAATGCCGCTATATACTTGAAAGGCTTTGTAGCCTTATGGGGAGTGACAGACGTGTCCGTCCATGGATTCACCGTGATTTTTGCCGTATCGGCTGTCCTTGACAAACTCACTGAATCCGGCTTATGCATCTGTCCGCCCGGGCTGCTTCCCTCTACCTTGTAATATGCCCTGCGTACATATTCGTCAAAACCAATATTTCCTGTTACACTGCCCAAATTCGCATAATTGCCAGAGCCTATTTCGAAAAGGACATTTCCCACCTGCTCTTTTAAAGAGGAACTTGCATAGACTATATCCTGGTCAATATAAATTTGATTGTAATTGACACTTTTGCTTTTTTCAGGGTCGATGTATAAAGCATACCGTTTATTATTTTTTGTGTAATAATATGCACGGTTTGTTGCGGCTCTTTTCAGGTTATCAGAAATGGTGATGCCATTTCTCCAGTTATCATAACTGCCAGCCTCGAAAAAATAATTCCTTGCAGCCTGGATATCGCCCGGCCTGCTTTGGCCGCTGGCATAAGATATTATTGGATAATTTGTATAGTTATAATTTGTCCCATTCGGATTTACCGAGTAGCAGTCCTGCAAAAAGGTCTTTTGTGAACCTGCGTTTCCGTACCGGTCTCCGAATATCCCTCCTACAAACTGTATCCCCTGCAATTTGTATGCATAATTCCGGCATCTTTCAATACGAAGATCAATGTTCGCCGTCGCTTCTGTAATATTGCTGTTATTAGGGCTGTCGCTGGAAAAGAACCCGACGATCCCGGACGCCATGGAGCTTGAATAAATCTCAACCCCGGCTTCATTGACGCAGTCCAGTACCTGTATGGAATACTTCTGCGCTCCTTTTTCGGAAGCCTGATACGCTGTGATATTCCCGAGAATTCCGGCGCTGTCATTCGCGCAGCCTGCCGTACTCCTGCCTGACTGCCCGTAAATATTCCCATAATTCTTACAACTGATAATATTGTACTCGTTTCCTTCATAAGCATGGTACAACTGCGCCACAATCCCGCTGGAAGCGCCTTTCCATCCTTCCTGGTACGTCGTCTGCAGGTTCCCCAGATTATAACATTTTTCAATGCTTCCCCCGGTTCCTGTCCACTGGCCGATGATCCCGCCGGAATAATGGGTGTTCAGACAATAAACCGTACCGTAATTGGCACAATTCTCAATCTTCCATCCTTCCAATGTGGTATTATTCTGGTTTCCAATGATGCCGCCTGCAAAACGGTCTGTTACCCCGGATGACAGCTGCCTTCCCACGAACGCCCGGTTGAGCAGAAACGACAGGTTCTTTTCCGACTCATTCATCCCGATAATGCCGCCGGTCCCTACCCCGATCGCATTGGATTTATTATTCAGATACCAGTTTCCCGTCGCGCAATAGCTGACAGAGCCTGTCGGCGCATTGTATGCCGTGATTCCGCCCACATTGCCGTTGGTGGACATGATTAGAGAAAGATCTCTGCCTGCATTTACCTTTTCCCGGCTTCCGCCTGCATAGCTCAGATTCTCCAATTCACTCTTTACGTTCCCCCATGCCACATGGCTTCCATCCGCCGAATATCCATGCCCGGTCATGGCCTGGATTGTCTGGTCGCCTTCGATGGCTTCCGCCGTATCCGAATCACCGGATTTTTCCACCATACCTTTGTTATATCCGACGATCCCGCCTGCCATTCCACTGCCCGCAGTAATAAAATTCGTCTTGCCTTTACCGGAAACCTTAATCCTGCATCCCGTAACCGTACTGTCTTCTTCATTCTTTCCCACGATACCGCCTGCATGGGAGGCGCCGTTCTCCTTCTCTATAGCGGTGCTGGTACTGGTTGCCGTATAAATGCCCTGAATATCCATATGGATATCCTCGGCGCTGCATTGGCTGAGCATTCCCCTGTTCAGCCCGGCAACCCCTCCGTAACAGCTTCCGGCTGCGCTTCCTGCGTCCCTGATCTTTCCCCCGGAAAACGTGCAGTTCTCCACGGTTCCTCCGCCTTCATTGAGCCCCGTAATTCCGCCCAGATACTGGAAATTCTTAAAATCTATGAATTTCAGGCCGATGATATTTACATCCTGAATCACAGCCCCGTCTTCATTGCGTCCCGCTGCCCCTCCGACTGTCAGCGCATTGGAAGACACCGTGATATCCAGAGCCGATTTCTCATCTTTCTTGTCCGAAGCGCTTTTGATTTCCTGGACAGTCTCTTTAATGGTTCCCTGATTTGCCCCTGCAATACCTCCGATCACTTCGGCCGAACCGGACAGTTCCACATGATACAGGGGGATGCTGCCGCTGATCACGGCTTCTTTTTTGTTCACCGCACAGACGGCGCCAATCTCATCGGTTCCCCGGCTATGGATGAGAATATTTTTTATCTGATCCGTACTGTTTGATTCTGTGTCATATCCCACGGTACAATCCTGAATTTCCCCGTAGTTTTCCGCCGCAATACCGCCTGCGTATCCCTGATCGCTGTTGACGTTCCCCAGATTCCCGCACTGCTTTAATGTGACGCCTCTCTGGTTCACTGCCACGATCCCGCCTGCCGGCCCTTTATCTGCCGTCACCTGGACACACTTGTTTCTGGCCTTTTCAATGCTGCCAAAGCCCGCGCCTGCAAAACCGCTGCCAGACCCGTCCGCTGCCCCGGCGGATGTATCCCCGCCGGCTCCTTCTGCGCCGTCCTCTGCCTGCCCTGCCGCTTTTCCGGATTCTCCGGCAATTCCTCCGGCGTATCCTTCTCTTGCGCGCACGCTGCCCGCCTGAGACGTAAGATACGCGCTTCCTGAGGCTAAAAGCGTGCCTTCATTGATTCCTGCAATCCCTCCGACTTTTTGCTTTCCGTCAATGCTGACCGCAGAGCTGACTGCGATCACCTCGTCCTGACTGCCTCCTGTCCCGGAATTTCCTCCAATGCCGCCGTTTTCCACGCTTGCAGCCGCCACTTCTATCCTGCCGTCCCTTTGATTCCAGCCTGTGATCCCTCCGATTCCTTCGCCCTGAATTCCGCTCACTGTACGGGCGTTTTGGGATGTATCCTCCGCCGTCTGGATCGTGCCGCTGTTGGCGCCTGCAATGCCGCCTGCATAATTCCCTGCCGCCGATACATCCGCCCGGTTCCGGTTCTTTGTAAGTACGCCGCCTGACAGGTTGAATCCCGCAATTCCGCCCACATAGGAACGTCCGAACACCGTACGTCCCGCCGCCGTAGTACATGCGGCAATCGTGCCGGAGGTATACTCTCCCGGATCATAATTCCCGCCCTTATAAGTACGAAGAATCTCGTCGCCTTTCACGTTCAGCCCCGCGATGCCGCCGATATAATTCAGCCTCGTATTCCCAAAATTGTCCTTCAGTTCACAGTCAAATATCCCGCCGGCATTCAGGCCGACAATGCCGCCCAGACCCACGAATCCGTTCATACTGCCTGTGTTGCCGCAATGGTCGATGACCTGGTTTTCAAGATTGGAACTGATAATCCCCCCGATCATAGACACATAGATTTCTTCCCCGTCTATTTCCGAAGCCGCATTTCCAAAACCACTGTCATCCTTTCCTTCCGCCAAATGTGTCAGGTAAGCTTTCAGGGACACCTTCTGGGACACATCCGACTCGTCGGCTGTGACCGTCTTTTTCGTAATATTCCCGGCATTTTTACAGTTCCTTAACACCAGCTTGCTGTTCCGCTCGCAATACCCTACGACGCCGCCTGCATACATATCCGCAACCACCGGGATGTTCGTGTCTGCTGAATCCAGGCTGCCCGCCGAGTTTTCAATATTTTCGATACAAAACAGATTCCCCCGGGCCTGGGAAGGCTCCACTGCCGTAGGGATATTCCCTTCCCCAAGTCCCGGCAGCAGGGCGTCCCCGGTATCCCCGGCGGAAACCGTACGCAGCATCCGTCTTAAAAGGTTGGTTTCTCCCTGGCCAACGGCCGTCTCCTGGCCGATCTGTTCTGCCGCATAGGTTCTCTGGTATCCGATTATCCCTCCTGTAAACGCCGTACCGGTGACATTGCCCAGAACGTTGTTGATGCGGATACCTGTCATTTTTACATCGGTTCCTGCCGGATCAATGACATTCGCCCCGATAAATCCTCCCACACAATATCTCCCGTTCACGCTGGAAGGACGGATCTCCAGATTCTGCTTTAGTATATCCGTCGATGCATTCAACCCGATACAGCCGCCGACGCCGTCGCCTGTACCATGTATCTGGCCGCCGACCAACGCGTAATTCAGCTTGTAATTCTCTTTCCCCTCGCTTGTGTCGCCGCGGAATTTTGAATCTGCATCATTAAACCCTACCATGCCGCCCACAAAATTTTTGCCCACTACCACGCTGGAGACAGATTTTACGGTGGCCGAGGCATCCGCTTCAAAAATAACCGTTCCGTTATTATAGCCTGCCAGGCCGCCCACACAATCTCCTGTGGCCGCCTGCCATTTCTCCTTGATTGTATTCAGCATAGACTGCCCATAGTCGGAATAATAGCTTGCGCAGTTCTGCAGCTTTCCATATTTTCCGTTATAACCTGCGATCCCGCCGATATAGCAGTCATATCCTGCCGCTATTCCGTTGTTGACGCAATCCTTGATTGTAGAATAGATCTGTTCTCCGCTGCCGCCCACATTTCCGTCGTTTTTTCCGACGATCCCGCCTACATAACGGTTGCCGATCACATACCCGGCATTGACCGTTACCGAAACGTTCTCCGCCCCTGTGATGACGTCCTGTATATTGTTTGCCAGGCCGCCCGCAATCCCGCCCACATAATCAGAGCCAAGGATATAACCGTCCTTCTGCGTGCTGCATCCGGACAGGCGGCAGCTGTCTCCGTACCCAAGAATACCACCTACATACTGCCCCACAAGCGTGCGGCGGTCATTTGCTGTATATTCATATCCGACGGCACGGCCGGAAGCGCTTGATGATGTCAGGATCTTCGTCTGCATGCCAAATCCCAGAATCCCTCCAAAATATCTGCCTTCCAGTTCCAGTTCCTGATCCTGATGCCCGGCTTTTTCGTCACAGAGTACCAGACCGTCATTATAGCAGCCTTCTATATCCGCGCCCTGCGCCGCGCCGCTATAGCTTCCTTTCATATTACCGCCAATCCCTCCGGTAAAAAGATTGCCGGTCACAGACGCCCGGTTCTGGCAATTTTCCACCTTTACATTCCCGCCAAGCTCCGCATAGCCGAAAATGCCGCCGATCCCGTAAGGATACTCCGCCGCCTGTTTCTGCGGCGTCTGTAAATCCTGATCTGCTCCATTCCCGAAAGCTTTCTCCGGCTTCGGAAGCCGTCCGTAGACAGAACCTCCCATGGTCAGATTCTGGATGCTGCCCGACTTCTGCGGAGCAAGGCTGCCATCTTCATTCTTTTCCGCCAGCACTCCGACCAGGCCGCCGATTCCCGCCGGTTCCTTCCTGGATTTCACATCTGTCCGGTCGTCCAGACGGACCACCACCGTTTCCTTGCCTGTGGAATCTACAGACACATCCGTAAGCGTACCCTCGCTCCTGCCGCACAGGATCCCTGCCCCCCGTAAGTTTGCATAATCCGCCGCCGGGTTTTCTCCCTGGCCTGTAAGGGTGAGGATGGGGCTGCGCAGGGTGATATCCTGAATCGTCCCTTTCGACTCACAGAACAGTCCCAGATATTGGGCATATGCTTTTTTGTCTGCGTTCTCTTTATAAATCTTCTCGATATCTTTGTCATCCGCCATGGAGCCATTCCCCAGATGCAGGTTGGACACCAGCGTGTTGTCCTTATTTCCTTTTAATATATGGTTTTTTGACAGCAGAGGGATCGAGGGGAAATCCAGAACCGTCTCTTCTCTGGTGTCGGGATCTGTGGTCTTCACGTTCTTCCACTGAACGGTCATGAGCTGTTTGCCCGTGTCTGTACCGCCTGAACCGGTTCCGCCTCCGTCGGCGCTGCCCGGATCGGTTCCCGCCAAACCGGTATTCTGTTTCTTCTCCGTCAGATCATAGAGTCCGGTACTGTTGGACGTCCAATCCATATTCCTTCCGGTCAGCGTAAATACCGCGTCCTTATCCGCCGCATAATAGCGTATATTAGACAGATGCCTGAACTGTGTAACCTTCGCTTCCAGTTTCCCGTTTTCCGTCTTTGTCCCTTTGGCAAACAGGGTATTTTCCACATTGGATTTCACCGGGCTGCTGGCACGGTATTCACGGGTATCCCCGCTCATATTCTTATATGTAGGCTTTACTTCCACGACCGCATAAATATCCTGCGGATCCTTCAGCTCCGGCACTGCCTCCTGCAATCTGGCAATACTGGTGCTGTATTCTTTCTGATAATCCTTCTTTGACTGATTTGCCTCTAAGCTTGCCGTCAGTTCCGGCGACATCATTCCGTCCAGAACCAAAGAGAATCTGGCGTTCTGGCCGTTGCCCGTCTTCTGGTAGGATAGTGGGAACGCCCATTTCTGTGTTGGCTTTGCAGACGCGCCGTCTTCGGCATCGGAACCTGCCCCGTCGTTTCCATCGCTTTCATCTTTGAATTCCAGCAGCGCCATCTGCCCGGAACTCCCGCTCCAACCCTGCCCGCTCTGTAATTCGGCTCTGTTTACCGTCAGGGAAAACAACCTTTGTCCCTCGCCCGTAAGGCCTTCTTTATCTTTATAGAATGTAACCGTAAATTCCACATCCAGATTATCGTGCCTGGACGTACTCGACCAGTTCAAAGACAGAGTCTCGCTGTTCACCAGATTGATGGAGCCTACTTTCAGGCGGACGGGTTTCATATCCACCACATTGGTCACGTCCTCCACGGAATAGTATCCCAGGAAACGCTTTCTCCGGCTTTCATAGGAACGGTTCTGGACTCCGTCTTTCTCTTTTGCGCTGATATCCAGAATCTTGCTTCCGTTCCCATCTTTCTCATCTGTCCCGTCATAGGCCAGGCTGTCGCAGCGGGTCGCATAGAATGCGGAATATACCTGCCCGGTATCTATGTCGATCTCGATGGTAATCGCTGCATTGAAAAAGTCCTTGTCATAGATATTGTCCTCAAGGATATCCTCCACCAGTTTCCCGGAATCCGATGTCCCTGCGGCCGTACCTTTCTTGTTATCCAATGTGACCGCATAGATCTTCCGGCCTTTTAAATGCTCATATTCCGTCTCGTCAAAGGCATCGTTGAGCGTCCCTTTCCTGATCACGCTTTTCCTGAACTGCTCCCATTGCCCGGAAGTGCGGTACCAGGTCAGTTCCGATTCCGCCGCCAGATATACGGTTTTTGCATTGGATTCATTTTTCCGAAACTCCGCCAAATTGATATAGTGGATTGCGGTCGGAATCGCAATAGCCGCTATGATTGCAAGAATTGCCAGCACTGCCATCAGTTCTGACAAGGTAAATCCGTTTTTTGCGTGTTTTTTCATTCTGTGATCCCCTCTGCCTGATTACTATATACTGCCCCTCGCCCCTATACGTCGGTTCCTGCCAAAAAGCCGCAGCCGACACGCCTGTTCCTGCAATTTCTAAAGCCGGTTTTCCATCGCCCCCGGGTCTACGGCAAACGAAACGGCCTCCTGCCGGGTAATCATACCTTCCTGCACCAACCGGATAATTGACTCGTCCATGGTCACCATGCCAAGCTTGCGGCTGGTCTGCATAATGCTTGGAATCTGATGGGTCTTCCCCTCCCGGATCAGATTACGGATTGCCATGTTTGCGTGCAGCACTTCGAATGCCGCAACCCGCCCCCGGCCGTCCGCCCGTGGAATCAGCTGCTGGGAAATAATGGCTTCCAACACATTGGCCAGCTGTACCCGGATCTGCTGCTGCTGGTGAGGCGGAAATACGTCAATGACACGGTCTACCGTACTTGCCGCCCCGATCGTATGCAGCGTGGACAGAACCAAATGCCCTGTCTCCGCCGCCGTAACCGCCACACTGATAGTCTCATAATCGCGCATCTCTCCTACCAGAATCACGTCCGGATCTTCACGCAGCGCAGCCCGCAGGGCGTTGGCATAGCTCTGGGTGTCCTGCCCGATTTCCCGCTGGTTCACCATGGACATCTTATGCGTGTGCAGGTACTCGATGGGATCCTCCAATGTGATGATATGAGCGCCCCGGCAGTTGTTGACCTTGTCAATGATTGCCGCGAGAGTGGTAGATTTTCCGCTTCCTGTCGGGCCGGTTACAAGAACCAGGCCGCGTTTCCTTTCATATAAGTCAATGATCGAGCCGGGCACCCCCAGCGCCTCCGGCGACGGAACCGTTGTGGACACAGTACGAAATGCCATGGCTGTAACTCCCTGCTGGCGAAAAGCATTGACACGGTATCTGCCATGCCCTGGAATGGAAAAAGACATGTCATATTCTCCCCGCTCTTCGAACCGGCGCATCTGCTCCCCGCTCATAATATGACGGGCCATCTCCATCGTATCTTCTGCCGTCAGCCTGTCGTAGGGCAATGCCTCTAATCTTCCCCCAACCCGCATTTTCGGCGGAATTCCTACGGTAATATGTATGTCGCTTGCTCCTGCATCTGCTGCTCTTACTAAAATTTCTTCAATATTCGGCATAATTTTTCTCCATTTCTCATTAATTTTATATAGCATATACAATTTTCCATATAGCATATACAATAAATATCCAAATCCTTAATAGACCGATAGTTATTGCATTATAGCAAAAATATCTTTTATCGTGGGCATTATGGGATAAATTAGACGTTTTTAGGGATGATTTGTCGAGATAATCTGCAATATCTTTTATGTATGTCTTCTGCGTTATCTATGTATGGGCAAGTCTAAATCCCATATGCCCGCATCATCTTTTATAACGCTTTGGAAGAGAAAAAACTATGGGTTCATTGAGTATTTCGAGTCATTTTTTCGAATATACTCGATTTGATTAGTGCATATTGTACAATAATTATGGGATATTTTTGTGCAGATTGCACTCTGAAAGAAACAAAATAGTGAATGTGTCCTGTAGACACTTTTTAGTTTCGGGCAAAAAAGTACCAGCCCTATACCTCCATGGGGCTGGTATGTTTTCCCTCTTTTCTCTGAAACCTCTTTGCGCTATTTGGAAACGGCAGAGCATTTCCAGAACCCCTACATCAATTCCTCTAACCGCCCGCAGCGGCGGAACAATTCGAGATACAGCATCAGTTCATCCCGCGAACCAACGCTTAGCTTCTGGTAAATATTGGCATTGTGCTTCCTGACCGTGTGGATGCTGATAAAAGCCAGTTCAGCCACCTCACTGATTTCCCGTCCCTCCGCATAATATTTCAAAATTTTTCGCTCCGACGGAGTAAGGGCTTCTGCCCGCTTGGAAAATGTATCGAACAGTTCCTCCATATCCGGGGGCAATGCGTATACGGCCTCCCCAGACGCAAGGAGATCCTCCGCGGAAGGCGGGATTTCCTGCGCCCCCCGCGCCTCGCCCATATGGTAGCCCTGCATCATATTATATAGTAATAACAGAAAAATTTCCGTGATCACATAAGTCAGAGACAAAAATTCAAAATCCGTGCGTATCAGCTGTTCTACAAACCATACAAAAATATTTCCCAGCACTACAGAGATCAGGATCCATGCATGCTCACGATTGATTACTTTTTTACGGACAATGGCATAAAACAGCGCCGACACCATCAGGCCAAAATACGCCAGAAGGTATATCGAATACAGTAAATGCAGCGGCCCGTATACTTTGAGCAGTTTTGTAGAACCGTCCACCGCCTGAATGGAAACCTCCTGATAATACAGGGTACTGGCGCTTCCCCCGCTGGCTGCCAGCAGAAAAGCGGCCACGCTGACACACACCAGCGCCGCCAGAAATAATCTGTGATATTGAATCCTGCACACATCCATAATGATCAACAGCATGAGCAGCGGCAGAAAGGCAGAAACATACGCGATCCGGTTTGCAAACAAAGCGCCCTTCAGCGTCCTTGCAATGGAAAGCATTAAGTAACCGCCGTTTACGATAAAAACGCACACAAACAGGATCAGGAGCGTAAGCTCCTTTTTCTTAATCATAAAACTGTAACCTGCAACCAGCATCAGGGAGATCACCGTAATCGCTCCATAGAGCACAGAAAGGCTCCCCGAATTGTAGAACCATGTCTCCTCTCCTGCCAAAACAGGAAGTGCGTAAAACACAAACAGGACAATGAACAGGCCGAATATCAGAAACAGGAATGCAAACCTGCGCAGATATTTCTTATCTTTGATCGTAGAGAATTTCATACAGTTCCTTACCTCCATGTTGCTTCTGAGTATACCCTTTAAGTATCTCCTGAAAATCCCGACAGTATGATATACTCTTGCACCGCCCATAGAAATACCGCCATGGAAGCAAGTGCAGGTGTTCCTCCCGAGATAACCTTTCAATGGATGCATTAGAAAATACTTAAAATACCCCCCCCCTGAAATTCAGGGCGGGTTTTTTATGAATCCCCAAAAGGACATCCCGTGTTCAATAAGGTATAAAAAAGCCATCACTGCAGATGCAAGCGATGACCGGGGAACTGTAAATAAAAACTTTATATATGCGTATATATAGCTCATTTCTTTGCAGTTCCTAACCTGTCAATCCATAACTTGCCAATGCAAGGGGTGAGGGGCTGCTCGCTTTTACTCTCTCTGACGTTTAATATAACATATCTTTTAAAAGAATTCAAGCCACTTTATTTCTGCGCAGCAACAAACCATTTTTATCTGCCGTAACCTGCTGCAGGATTTTGACTTTGACAGGATATGGGGAACTATTGTAAAATAAACTTACTTGTACACGAGGAGGAATGATTATGAAGAAGATTTTGGCCGTTTTTTTATGTACCGCCCTCCTTCTGGGGAGCGCCGCCATGACGCAGGGCTGCGGCAAAAGCCAGGACGGCTCCGCCGGGCAGGAAGCATCAGAGAATACATCCAGTGAAAGTACGGATGCCGGCGCCCCCGGCAAGGATCCTGAAGACGGCGCATCCGGCAGCAAAACAGACGGGGAAGAACCCGCCAGGAAAGAGGATGATGCGAAAGAGTCTTTTGGCCCTGCCTGCCCTTCCGTAAACGGGGCGCTTCATGTAGAAGGCACACAGCTTACAGACCAGGACGGAAATCCCGTGCAGCTGCGCGGAATCAGTACCCACGGGCTGGCATGGTTTCCCGGGTATGTCAACAGGGACTGCTTCCATCAGCTTCGGAATGAATGGAAAGCCAATGTCATCCGCCTTGCCATGTATACCGCGGAATACGGCGGTTACTGCACGGACGGGGACAAAGAATTTTTAAAACAACTGGTTGCAGACGGCATTGATTATGCCAAAAATCTGGATATGTATGTGATCGTGGACTGGCATATCCTGTCCGATTCCAACCCGAATATGTACGTGGAGGAAGCGAAAGCATTTTTTCAGGAAATCGCGGGCCGCTATGCCGGGGAGGACCATATATTGTATGAAATCTGCAATGAGCCTAACGGCAGCACCACCTGGGATGATATCAAATCCTACGCATCACAGGTGATTCCCGCCATCCGCGCACAGGATGAGGACGCCGTGATCCTTGTGGGAACGCCCAACTGGTCCCAGTTTGTAGACCAGGCCGCCGAGAATCCAATCAGCGAATATGACAATCTGATGTATACTTTGCATTTTTATGCGGCAACCCACACGGATGACCTGCGCGCCAAAATGACGGACGCCGTAAAGGATGGCCTGCCTGTTTTTGTATCCGAATATGGCATCTGTGACGCCAGCGGCAGCGGAGCCATTGACGAGACGCAGGCCAACCTTTGGGTGGAAACCATGAACAGCTTAAATCTCAGCTATGTTGCATGGAACCTGTCAAATAAAGAGGAAACTTCAGCGATCATCCGAAGCACCTGCGATAAAACCAGTTGGTTTACCCCGGATGACTTAACCCCCTCCGGTCAATGGTTATATCGGACGCTGACTCAGGCAAAGGATTGAGGTTCTGTCCTATTCCGCCTTCCGGAGGCGTTCCACTACGCTTTCTTTTTTCCCGAAGCACATCGCTGCTTTTGGCACTCCATACCCCAAAAGCAGCAGCGCCGGGAACGCCGCGAACATGGGCCAGACCACAAAGTGATACTGCATGAACCACATGCCGTTTGTCAGCATCCGCAGTGCGGTAAATGAGAAGATACATCCGAACACCGTGGAAAACACAATCGTTCCCAGGGCGTAATACAGCCCTTCTAAGACCAGCATCCCTGACAGCTGCTTCTTCGTCATTCCGATGGCTTCGAGCATGGCAAACTCCTGTTGCCTCGTCACGATCCCTGTAAGGATGGAATTGATAAAATTCAAAATGCCGATCAGCCCTACGATAAAAGCCAGAATACCTCCCACCAACAGAAACAGCCCTGTAAGCTGGTAAAACTGATCCACAAGCGTCTGCCTGGACTCGTAATGCATCATTGGTTCCTCAGAAGCAGTGTAGTTTTTCAAAAACTGTAAAATATCCGCTTCTCTGTCGTCTTCCGCATCGAAGGCATAACTCATCAGTAACTGGTCGGAAGCCATTTCCTTAAATACATCCGCGGAGACATAATATCGGAACCCTGCTTTCATCCGGTTCGTCATTCCATAATAATTTTCCTTAACCACCGAGAGCACTTCAAATTCCCGTTCCTGCCCGTCCTCACACGTAAGGACAATGAGATCGCCCGGCTGGTGCCTGACTCTGTCCTCATATACAACCCCATGATCATCTGTATCAGCCGAGTACACCAGATAGTTCCCGGCCGCCAGTTTTTCACGGATCACCTCCGGGTCGGACTCCCCTTTCCATACCTCCAGCTTATCATAAAAATAATCTTCCATTCCGCAGAAATCGATCAGATAATCCCCTTTCCACATATCCAGCGGCACAACCTTTTCCCCCATATACCTGCCGGGCATTCCGTTTTCATCCTTTGGCAGATAATCCGGCGGCGTCCATGAATCCGCTTGGAGCCTGACGGATGCCCTCGCGCAGTAAAGCCTTCCGCCCTTCTGGAATCCGTCCTGCTCCCTGCAGGCCTGGATAAAAGATTCTGTCAGTTTTTGTTCCTGCGCCTCTGTCTCGGAGCCGTTGTATTCATATTGGAAGTACGCGGCGCTTGCGATGAGGAAATCCGAGGAAACAAATTTACTTAAATATTGTTCCATATCAAATGAATGGGTCACCGTAAACACGCTGTTGAGCAATACCACAGCCAGAGAAAGGGAACACAACACAAGCACGGTACGTTTTTTATTTCTCCCAAGATTGGAAAATGCCATTTTCCACAGCTTTCCTCCGTCCGTGGATTTTTTCTGCTTTTTTGCCGCCCCGCTGCCCTCCGTATAGCGGACCGCCTCCACCGGGGATACTTTCGAGGCCGCCCTTGCGGGTTTTCCTGTGGAGATCCAGACCGTCAGCATGGTAAATGCAGCCGCTCCCAAAAAAATCAGCGGATTAGCCGACGCCACGAACTCCTGATTCTTAAACAGTGAAATGCTTAAGATTCCGGGCACCAGGCATGTTCCCACCACAAAGCCTAAAAGCAGCCCCATGGGGATCCCCATCAGCCCCAGAAACAATGCCTGCCTGCGCAGGATCTTCTGCACCTGCCTGCTGGTAGTCCCGATGGTCTTTAAGAGCCCGTAGTAGCGGATATCCCGTATGACGGAAATCTGGAAAATATTATAGATGATCAAATATCCTGTCAGTATGATCAAAAGCAGCGCGCCGAAGGCCGCCCCCATGGTAATCGGGTCGCCCTCTGCGCCGTCAGAGACATAGGCCCAGTTCGCATTGCTTTCTATATAATCTCTGTCGCTTTCTTCCGTGGAATATCCGGCATTTTGAATCATCTTATCCAGCTTTTTTTGAATGGAAAACGAATTGGAAAAATTCACATCCATCCTGACGGCGCCTGTATTTGCGGAATCTTCAGGATACGTATAGGCCAGTTCCTCCACATGGGCTTTCCTGTAAGCGTCGCAGACAATTCCAAATCCTACATTCAGCGCCGGATCTGCCTTGATAATGCCGGATACGTTAAAAGTTCTCCTGGTAATCTCCTCTCCCGGCCTGACCTCCATTGCAAGCGTGACCTGCTGCCCGGCCCTGGCCTCTTTTCCAAGAAGCTCCATGGAAACTTCGTCCATCAATATCTCGTCCGCTTCCGCCGGGGCTTTTCCGTCGATAATCTCCACAAAACAATGGGGATAATGATATTCCGGCATATACCATAATTCCAGATGACGCTTCAAAAACTCCGAATTCTCAATACGTTCCGCCATCAGCATACAGTCTGCGGTTTCTACGACAGAGGGATCCTGACGCAGCTTTTCATACTGCTGCGGGCTGATACTTTTAATCGCCCCATGGCTGTCTCCGCCGGTCTGGCGCATGGTCGCCCGCTGAAAATTATCCAGCGTGCCGATACCGATGGTGAACAGCGTGGTAAACAGCATGGCGGTCAATGTAATGGCGATCACGGCAATCTTATTTCTGGTACGGGCGGCGCGGAAGCTTTTCTCCGCAAGGCGGCGGACTGCCCTTTTGTTGTTCACATTACGCATGACGCTCACCGCCTTTTCGCACTGCAGCGCCGGATTTGATCTTTCCGTCTTCAATCCGTATGGCGCGGTCCGCCATCTGGGCGATTTCCTCATTGTGGGTGATCATTACAATGGTCTGCCCGAACCGCTCCCCGGTCACCTTCAAAAGCCCCAGCACGTCCTGACTGGTTCTTGAATCCAAATTGCCTGTGGGCTCGTCCGCCAGAAGGATCGCAGGCTTTGCCGAGAGCGCCCTTGCAATGGCTACCCTCTGCTGCTGGCCGCCGGAAAGCTGGCTGGGAAGACGTTGGAGGCGGTCTGCCAGCCCCAGGGCGTCAATAACCTGCCGCACATAATTTTTATCCACCGTGTTTCCGTCCAGTTCGATGGGAAGCACAATATTTTCATAGACATTGAGTACCGGAACCAGATTGTAGCTTTGAAATACAAATCCGATCTTCCTCCTGCGAAATACGCATAACGCATCATCCTTTAGTTTTGAGATGTCTTTGTCATCCACAAACACACGTCCCTCTGTAGGGCGATCCAGACCGCCGAGCATATGGAGCAGGGTCGATTTTCCAGAACCGGAAGTGCCCACAACGGCCACAAATTCTCCCCGTTCCACATCCAAATCCACCCCGTCCAGTGCCCGGACCAGATTGTCTCCGTTTCCATAATATTTTTTCAGGTTTTCGGTTTGCAATACATTCATGGTAATTCCCCTCCTGTTGTATAAGGTTTATGCAAAACACGGTTTTGTTTTCCACTGCCCTTATTTTATCACAGAGTTTTTACCACAATCTTTCCGGATTCTAACACTTCTGAAAGAATCTGCAAAGTCTACATTCCCGGATTCCGCGGAAGGTACAGGATAAATTCCGCGCCTTCCCCCGGCGCAGACTTCACTTTTATATATCCGTTTTCTTTTTTCAGGATTTCCCGGGCCAGATACAGCCCGATCCCTACGCCTTCCTCCTGCTGCACTTCTTCCGCCCTGTAAAACCTTCCAAAGATCTTCGGCAGGTCCTCCTCCCAAATCCCGCGCCCAAAATCTTTGACAGAGACAGCCGCGTACATCTCATATTCTGTCACGGACAGGATAATCTCTGCTTTTTGAGGAGAATATTTTACCGCGTTATCCAAAATATTTCCCAGCGCTTCTTTTGTCCATTTCAAATCGTAGCATGCGCCGCCGTTTCCATTATAAGTGTTCCTGATATCGATCTGTTTTTTCGCCGCCCGCTGCCTGACTCCGGCCGAGGCTTCTTCTAAAAGCCCGGAAAGCTTCTGGAACTTTGGGCGCACTTCCACTATATCCGTCTCCAACCGGGACATCCTGGACAAAGACTGTAGCAGAAATTCCATTTTTTCTGTCTGGCGGATGATCTCACCAAGCATCTCCATACTTTCCGCCTTGCTGTCCATATGGGTCTCTGCTTTCAGATTTTCTTCCAAAAGCGCCGCATACATTTTCAGGTTTGTCATCGGCGTCCTGGTCTGATGGGAAATATCGGAGACCAGCCCTTTTACTTTTTCCTTTTCCTGCCGCAAATTTTCTCCCGTCAGCACGGATGTGCCCAGATAATGCTTCCACTTGGATTCCAGACGGGAAAGCCTGGTCTCGTCATAGTTCCTTTCCTCGAATGTACCGGAAATCGCCGCATCCAGCATCTGATCCAAACGGTCTAACGTCCTGCCTCCAAACATCCTGCCCGCCCCCTGTTCCATGGCATACTGCCCTGCATCACAGTCTTTACTGAAATACAGCTTTGTTATCTAAATTTCTTTCCGCTTCCACAGATACCCTTGCCCATACACGGTCTGGATATACGTTGTCTTCCCGCCTTTCTCTTCCAGCTTGCTCCTTAAACGCCTTACGGTGACTGACAATGCATTTTCATCCACATATTCGCCGCCGCCCCAGATCCTGTCATAAAGCATCTCCCGGGCCAGGATACGGCCGCGGTTCTCCACCAGAAGACGGAGCAGCTTCTGTTCATTGACACTTAGGAAAACCTCCTGCCCGTTTCTTGAAAATTTGAGGCCGTCAAAATCAAAGTCAAACCCGTCCTCTGAAAACCCGGAAATCTTCTGCTCCTTCACCCTTCGGCACAACGCCTGGATTCGGGCTCTTAATACGGCAATGCTAAACGGTTTGGTCATGTAGTCGTCAGCGCCTAAAGACAGGCCTCTCACCTCGTCCATCTCCAAATCATTGGCCGTCAGCATGAGCACGGGAAGCGCGGAACGCTCCCGCACCCATTCCAGATAATCATACCCGCTTCCGTCTGGCAGATTAATATCCAGTATAACCAGTTCTACAGTTTCCCTCTCAAATACGGCCTTTGCCTGTCTGACATTGGCATTCTGCACAAAGGTCATTCCCGGCTCCCGCAGAGCCAGACGGATCCCGTCGCTTAACGCCCGGTCGTCCTCCACAATCTGAATCAGCAACTTACATCCCTCTCAATCATTTCCCTCACTATCATTCCGTAAAAAGAGGCGTGGAATAATATCTGTCTCCCGTGTCAGGGAGCAGCGCAACAATGATCCTGCCTTTATTTTCCGGGCGCTTCGCGATCTGGACTGCCGCATGTAACGCCGCGCCGGAGGAAATTCCTGCCAGAACGCCTTCTTTTTTTGCCAGAAGCTTTCCAGCCGCAAATGCATCGTCATTTTCCACCTTGATGACCTCATCATAAATATCCGTATTCAGAACATCCGGCACGAATCCGGCGCCGATCCCCTGTATCTTATGAGACCCGCCCTTCCCCTCGGAAAGCACCGGGGAACCTGCGGGTTCTACGGCAATGATCTTCACGCCGGGATTTTGTGATTTCAGATATTCACCCACGCCGGTCAGTGTGCCGCCGGTTCCTACCCCCGCCACAAAATAATCCACCTTTCCCTCCGTGTCACTCCAGATCTCCGGCCCGGTCGTCTTTTTGTGGACGGCAGGATTGGCAGGGTTCACAAACTGGCCGGGGATAAATCCCCCGGGAGTCTCCTCCGCAAGCTGCTCTGCCTTCTCAATGGCGCCCTTCATGCCTTTTGCACCGTCTGTCAGAACCACCTCCGCCCCGTAGGCCTTCAGGATATTCCTCCGCTCCACGCTCATGGTTTCCGGCATGGTCAGGATAATGCGGTATCCCTTGGCCGCTGCAATAGAGGCAAGCCCGATCCCGGTATTGCCCGAAGTAGGCTCAATGATCACGGAGCCTTCTTTTAAGATCCCTTTTTCCTCCGCATCCTCGATCATAGCCTTTGCGATTCTGTCCTTTACGCTTCCCGCCGGGTTAAAATACTCGAGCTTCACAAGAAGCGTCGCCTCCAGTCCCAGTTCCTTTTCCAAATTCACAGCCTCCACCAGCGGAGTATTTCCAATCAGGCCAAGAGTCCCTTTAAAAATAGATGACATGTCTTTCTCCTTTCATACTAACTCTATAGGTTTATATGTTTTGATTGATTATAAGCCCAGGATTCCTGTCTGTCAAGTAGTCTCGCGATGTTTTCATAAGGATGTGCGCTGTTTAAAAAATATTGACATTTGCGGAATATTATGATTCCTTTTCTCCCGGATGTTTCATGATTTCCACCAGAATTTTGACCACCGTTTCCATGGCCTCCACCGTAATATGCTCCAGGGGTCCGTGGAATCCGTCCCCTCCTGTTCCAAGGTTGGGGCAGGGCAGCCCGAGAAAAGACAGCCGCGCGCCGTCCGTGCCGCCCCGAATGGGGACGGTAGCCGGAACGACGCCCACGGTCCGCATGGCTTCCTCTGCTTTTTCTACAATATAAAAATGCTCCTTCATCACTTCCAGCATATTCCGGTAACTTTCCGTGATTGTAAGTACAGCCGTATGTTCCCCATATTTTTCATTAATTTTGTGTTCTGCCTCGCGCAGAAAGGCAAGCCGTTTTTCATAACAGTCCTGATCGTGATCCCGGATGATATACATAAGCCGGGCTTTGGACGTATCGCCCTGCATCCCGATCAAATGATAGAATCCCTGCCGGGCTTCGGTATGTTCCGGCACTTCCAAGGGGGGCAGCATGTGCTGGATCTCACAGGCAACGGACGCGGCGTTGACCATGATATCCTTCGCCGTGCCGGGATGTACGCTTACGCCCTGAATCTCAAATACCGCGGATGCGGCGTTGAAATTTTCATAGCAGATTTCCCCTTCATAATCGCCGTCCACAGTATAGGCATAGTCAGCCTGAAAATAATCCAGGTCAAAAGCATCGGCGCCCCTGCCGATCTCTTCGTCCGGCGTGATTCCCACCCAGATATCTCCATGAGGGATTTTTTCCTGAATGACCTGTTCAACCGCGGTAAATATTTCCGCAACCCCGGCTTTATCATCCGCGCCTAACAGGGTCGTTCCGTCCGTCACAATCAGAGTCTGCCCTTTAGACGCGGCAAGCCTCGGGAAATCCGATACCTTCAGAACAGCGCCCGTACCCGGTAAAATGACATCGTTTCCGTCATAATCGGCAATGATATTGGGATGCACGTTCTCGCCTGAAAAATCCGGCGTGGTGTCCATGTGTGAGATAAAGCCGATGGAATGCTTATGTTCCCAGCCTTCTGTGGCGGGAAGCAGGCCGTAGACATGACAATGCTCATCACATGTCACTTTTGAAAGCCCCATGTTCGTCAATTCTGCCGCCAGTTCCCGTCCTAAGTCAAACTGACGCGCCGTGCTTGGAATCTGTTCCTGATCCTCACAGGATGTAGTCCAATAGGATACGTATTTTAGAAATCTCTCTTCTACTTTCATATGATAGAAACCTCCCTGTAAAATAAAGCAAATCCATGGTATCACAAAAATATTTTAAAATCAATACGGCCGGCAGCACGCCGCGATTTTGCATTCCAAATCTGAGTAAAAAAAAGGTGTGCATCCTCTGATACACACCTTTTTTTATTTGACTGTCTGTCCGCCCTGCAGGAGCACGCGTTACGGGATTCCCCCGGTATACTTTATCAGTTTCCGGTCATTTATACCCGGGATTCCCTGACTGCTTTTCTGACTTTCAGCACCATGGAAGGTGATACAGACAATTCGTCCAGCCCCATTTTGAGGAACTCTTCCGTCAGCTCCAGGTCTGCGCCCAGTTCGCCGCATATGCCTGCCCATTTTCCACATTTATGCGCGTTCTCCGTGACCATCCGAATCATTTTCAGGATGGCCTTATGGTGCGGATTATAAAAATCATCCAGCTTCTCGTTCTGCCTGTCAATCGCCAGCGTATACTGGGTCAGGTCGTTCGTCCCGATACTGAAGAAGTCCACCAGTTCTGCCAGCTCATCGCTGATCATCACCGCGGCGGGCGTCTCGATCATAATCCCCTGCTCCGGAACTTTGTAAGGAACCTGTATCTCGTCTAATTCCTTCTGCACTTCCTTCACGATCTCGAAGATCCTTCGCACTTCCTCTGTGGAAGTGATCATTGGATACATGATGGAAATATTTCCATAAGCCGCAGCCCGCATCAGCGCACGGAGCTGTACTTTGAAAATATCCGTCTGTTTCAGGCAGATACGGATGGCGCGGTAGCCCAGAGCCGGGTTTTCTTCATTTCCCAGATGAAAGTAGTCCGCCTGCTTATCCGCTCCGATATCCAGCGTACGGATGATGACCTTTTTTCCTGCCATCATCTGGGCAACCTGCTTGTATGCCTGGAACTGCTCTTCTTCTGTCGGGAAATCCTCTTTGCCCAGATACAGAAATTCACTTCGAAACAGCCCGATCCCGCCGGCGTCATTTTCCATCACATAGGCAACGTCGCTGACACTGCCGATATTGGCATATATATGGATCTTCCTTCCGGAAAGGGTCACATTTTCTTTGCCTTTCAAGGTCTGGAGAAGTTCCAGTTTTTCCTTCTCTTCCTGAATTTTTGCCTCTGCCTCACGGCGCTTTTCTTCCTCCGGGTCGAAGATCACTTCGGATTTCAGCCCGTCCACGATTACGGTCTGGCCGTTATGTATTTCCTCCAGATTCATGGGCACGCCAATCAGCGCCGGGATATTCATCATGCGCGCAAGGATGGCTGTGTGGGAATTGGTTGAGCCGTGTACCGTGACAAACGCAAGGATTTTCTCCTTGTCCATCTGCACCGTCTCACTGGGGCTTAGATCCTCCGCAATGATCACGGAGGGTTCCATAGAACCGAAGTCCATGTTCTCCTCGCCGCAAAGGCAGCGCACCAGACGGTTGGAAATATCCTTAATATCCGCCGCCCTTGCCTTCATATAGTCATCATCCATGCCCGCGAACATTTCTGAAAAATTATCCCCGGTCACCGCCACCGCGTACTCTGCATTGACCTGTTCCGTCCGGATCATGTTGCAGACAGAATCCCGGTAATCCTCGTCCTCGAGCATCATCTGATGTACTTCGAAAATGGCGGCGCTGGCTTCGCCCACCTCTTTCACCGCTTTATCATAGAGCATGACAAGCTGCTCCTGAGCCTTTTCGACTGCCTCTTCCACTCTTTGAATCTCTGCCTCTGCATCCTCAATTTTTTCACGCTTTACCTGAAAATCATGATTTTTCAGCACTGCGGCAGGGCCGACGGCAATCCCTTTATAAACAGATTTTCCTGAAAATTTTATCATAGCTTTCTCCTGTTTCCATTCAGATACTCCCGGAACCGCCCCTGCGGCACAAACCGCAGAGGGATTCCGAGAGCCTGTCAGCCGGTCGATTACATATTCTGCTCAAAAAATGCCTGAATCTCTTTGCAGGCTGTTTCTTCGTCCGCGCCTTCGATCTCAACCGTCACTTCTTCCCCGTGCTTTACGCCCATGCCCATGACCGCCATCAGCCTGGTAACCTCTGCAGACCTTTCGCCTTTTTTGATCACAATCTTACTCTCATATTTCTTCGCTTCCTTTGCCAACATTCCGGCGGGTCTTGCGTGGATTCCCACTTCATCTTTGATCGTATATTTAAATGTTTTCATTTTCATCCTCCTTTTTGTAAGGCTATTCCCGTTTTTTACAGAATACTTTACACTGCCTTTATACTTCCACTTCAAAATGCTCAAATAAGATTTTCTCCGCCTCTGCGCTCCAGAGCCCGCGGTTGCGTTTGCAGGCTTCGTCCAGTTTACGGAACAGGGGGTTCACATGCCCCATTTTCTCAAAATCTTCAATCGCGGTCAGCGGCATGTCAAACTGGGTATAGGTCAGCTTCTTCCCGCCCGGGATGTTGGGCAGGTTTAAGGTTGCATCTGCGATACTGTCGATTCCGCCTACGTGAGTCACCATCACAGCCGGTTCAATGCGCCCCCTGGCCGCCAGCGTATTTGCCTCAATCAGGTCGTCGTTATTTCCTCCGGTCGTGCCAAGGATATGCGCGCTTGTATAATGCACGTTATAAAGGTTGATCTCTCCCTTAAACTGGTTGTCCGTCGGCCCTGCAAAGAAATTCATGCAGCCGTCAAAGGCCAGAAGCTGGTCTCCCATCTCTGCCACCTTACGGTTCGGAATGTACACAAATACATCGTCGTATCCTTTTCCGCCCGTGATGGCCTTTAAGCCTTCTACCGGATCCTCCATCTTCGCAGTGTTCACATACAGAAGTTCTACACCGTTCTCCTGCGCCTTTGCTTCCGGGATCACTTCTCTTGCACGCTCGATCTTTGCGTCGTCGATATCTGTCACCACGATCCGTTTCGGCTTGTTCTCCATCTGGATCCCATAACTCACCGCGCCCAGTCCCATGGGGCCGCATCCGCCCAGAATGATGATGTCTCCGCCCACTTTTGTCCCCACGGACAGATCGTGGTTTCTCTTATTCGTATGATAATTTCCATGGTATCCGCCGATGATACAGCTCATAGGCTCTCCCAGAGAAGCCTCAAAAAAGCTCTCGCCCTCGTAAGGCATCAGGCATCCCAGTTCCATCACTTCATGAGGGATAATGCAGTACGTGCATGCGCCGCCGAAAAATTCATAGGAATATCCCGGGGAAGCAAGGCTGCCTTTGTAGTTCAGCGCAGGCTGCTGCGCAAACTTCATGCCCGGACGGAACTGGTCTTTCCATTTTTCCCCCACTTCTACGATGACCCCTGCAAATTCATGTCCGATGATGACCGGATTGGTATCAATATTCTGGGGCGCACGTTTATGCTTCTTCCCCTGCTCCACCAGTTTGTAGGTAGACATGCAGATACTGTCGCTCATGACCTTTACTAAAATCTCATCATCCCTGATTGCCGGAAGTTCAAATTCTTCTAATCTCAGATCCCTGGTTCCATACATTCTGACTGCTCTTGTTTTCATTTTCAAATTCTCCTTTTCCGCAGCATGGAAGCTGCTTTCTATCACTCTCTGCCGCCTTCTCTGCCGCTTATTCTACCGCTTCTATCTTAACCTGCTCTTTTAAGGTCTCTACCAGTTCCTTTGCAGGCGGCTTGGTCCCTACGGTGGTCACCGCCCCTGCCGATGCCGCCATGCAAAGCCTTACTGTGTCCTCATCGCCAAGCTTTTTGTCCCATGCATAGGCAAGAGCCGCTACCATGGCGTCCCCGGCCCCCACCGTGGAATGTGCCTTCACGGACAATGCCGGGCAAATAGCCTCGTATCCGCCTTTTACAAACAACGCTCCGCTCTTGCCCATGGAAACCGCCGCCGTATGGATTCCCTTTTCCATCAGCTTCTTTGCCATTCCCAAAAGCTCCTTGCCGGACGCCCGGTAATCAATTCCCGCATATTCTTCCAGTTCTACACGGTTGGGCTTGATGATGTCCGGCCCCGCTTCCAGAGACTGGCGGAATACCTCGCCGTCCGCATCCATCAGCACCTGCGCGCCTTTCTCGTGGGCCATGCGGATGATCCTCGCATAAATCCCTTTGTCCACGCCCCCCGGTATGCTGCCGGAAAGAACGATCAGCGTGCCCTCCCCTGCATAGCTTTCCAGTTTTTTCATCAATTCCTCAATCTGCGCTTCCGAGATGACCGGGCCGGGTTCGTTCAGCTCGGTGACCGCCCCGTTTTCCTCAAATACCTTTGTATTAGTCCTGGTCTCTCCCTCTACCCATGTAAAATCGTGCCTGATGTTCCGCTCGTCCAATACATTTTCAATCGTCTTCCCTGCATTTCCCCCTAAGAATCCGGTCGCAATGCTCTCGCCCCCCAGTTCATAGATTGTCTTGGAGACGTTGATCCCTTTCCCCCCTGCGTCATATTCTACCTTTTGGATCCGATTCAGCCCTCCGGGCTTTAATACGTCGATCTCCACCGTCTTATCAATCGCCGGGTTCATCGTTACCGTAATGATCATCCCTGATTACTCCTTTCCAGAAAGAATCTTATAGAGTGTATCTGCGTCACAGGTCTTCACCTGCTCAGCCGTCGCATCGTCTAACATCTTCTCTGCAATGGAAGAAAGGATATCCATATGCTCCTCACCGACCCCTGCGATACCGATCACAACCTGTACTTCCTCTCCATCCCAGTCCACGCTGTCCTTGAATGTCATCACTGAGATTCCCGACGCCTTGATCTCCTTCTTCACACCTTCTACGCCGTGGGGAAGCGCCAGGCCATTTCCCATGAATGTGGAAAATGTTTTTTCCCTCTCAACCATGCCGTCCACATAAGGCTGGTTGACATAACCGGAATCCACCAGCATCTGTCCGGCCTTACGGATAATATTTTCCTTTGTGTCCGGCTCGCAGCCTACCAGCACGTTCTCACGATATAACAATTCTTTTTTTTCTTCTTTTTTGTTTTTCTTAAAAAACATATTGACCACCTGTATCCTTTCTGCTTCGCATCCCCTGATACGATACTTGATATTCTCAGAGGGAACTGCCCCTGTCCTGCCGGGGTTCCCTTACTGCTCTTTCTGGTTTTATTATAGGGCTCTGTCAGCCTGATTTTCAACTCAAAGAAAATGGGATTTGGCATCATCGGATAGTGCCATTTTTATCACAGCGCCGCCCTGCCAAAAGAACCGCTTCCAGAACTTTGATCCAACGGCGGCCCGTTACATTCCTGATATATAGCGGTTAAAAAATTCTTTCAGATACCGGGAAACAGCCCCGCGGATCTCCTCCTTATCCCCCCGTGACAGGACGTCCAGAAATTCATATTCTTCAATCAGCATTCCGCTTAAATATCCCATGATCTCATTATTGATCTTCGCATTGTCGTCAATGGGCACCAGCATAATGATGACTGTCCGTATATTTTTAAAATACGGATTCTGGAACGGCTCCAGATCCTTTGTCATACACACCGCAAATTCCGGGCGTATCACACCTTTTGTCCGGGTATGCAGAAGGGCAAAGCCAAACTCAGCGAAAATCTGGGAAGAAATCCGTTCCCTACGCATCAAATCCTCCTGGATCATCCCGCTTCGGTCAGAGTAAGGCGACATTTTTTCTCCAATGGCGATCAAAAGCTCTTCAAACGAAATTCCGTTGTCTACCTTGAAAAACGCAAAGTATTCTAAAATGGTCTTGATCTGCAGGGCCGCCAGATTAATCTCTTCCAACTGAATGGAAAACTCATTGTCCTTCTTGTATTTTTCCGGCATCCGCTCATATTGGAAGACCCGCTTTCGGATTTCCTCCATGTCCTCCCCGTTGAGCAAAGGATTCACATGAACCACCGGAATGTCCTGCTGCTCCATGGGAATACTGGAGATCAGGAAATCCGTTTTCCCCAGAATATACGGAGTAATGTCATTTTTCCCATATGCCGTCAAAATCATCTGATCTTTAAAGGTCTTCTCAAGCTTGGAGACCATCAGCCGGGAAATGCCGATCCCGCTGGAACAGACGACGCCCACATAGACTTTCCGGATCGTTTCCCTGCGTCCTTCCAGCCGGAACACCGCAGCCCCGAAATGCACCGCGAGAAATCCCGCTTCCTCCTCCGGCACCGGCCGCCCTGTCTTATTTCCCAGAACCGCGGCCACATTCTGGCACTTCTGGTAGATTTCAGGATATTCCTCCTGAATTTCCTGAAGCACCGGATTCTGGATGCGCATCCCATGCATCAGGCGAATCAGGGTGGGCTGCAGATGGGCGAGAAGCCCCTGGATAAATTCCTCATCCTGCTTGAGCAGGCAGGACTGCACCGGATCATAGGCGTCGATCATCTCGTTCACCAGACGCTGCAATTCCCTGTTTTCCATAGGCAGCCCGTTGGGCGTATCCCACTGAACCTTCTCATGCTTTGCCCCCTTGATATGGAGGCATATATAGCAGACCTCCATCTCCGGAATCGCAATCTCGAATTCTTCTTCCAGCTCCTCCACAATCTCTTCCGCCAGAAGATAGTCCTCGTCCCGTTCCATCTCCTCCATCCAGGCGCTTCCCGGTTCAATGACCTCATCCTTTAAAATGCGGTTGATGGCAATGGAAATATGGAGTACCAGTCCCACATAGGAATTTTCGGTCAGGCTCCTCATCCTGATATGGTCCATATCTGCGATACAGTCAATCACCCTGCGCAGGATGTCATCGTCCAGCACCTGCCCGATCTCGCTTTTCTTCAGGATATCATAGCGGTCCGGCACATTCTGTTCCACCTCATAAGCTTCCCGCAACACCCGGGTATCCATATTTTCACTGATAAAGGCCCGGATTGCCCGGCGGTAGTTTTCTTCGCTTCCGCTTGCCGAGATCCCGCTCCCGGGTTTCCGGCTGACCTGGATCTTGTACTGGTTCAGCCATGATTCTACTGATTCCAGATCTGCACTGATGGTGGCCTCGCTGACTCCAAACTGGCTGCTGTAATAAAACAGCTTTTTCAGCCCTTTTTCCTTCAGGATCTCCAGAGTAAGCCGTTTCCGCCGCTCGTCGCGGTTGCTCACATCATACGGATCACCCTGCCTGACCTGCTCGAAAAGGCGGTCTTTCTCCGCTTCACTGCCATCCAGCCAGACGCCCACACCGGTCTTGGATAAAAAATGTATCTCATAAGTTTTCAAGGTACTTTCCATATATTCCAGTTCCCTCTGGGCCGTCCTTTTGCTGACGCCGATCTGCTCCGCCAGGGTTTTTACCGAAATCGGCCCGTCTTCTCTGAGCAGTACCAGCAAAATCTGTCTCATGCGGGGTGTCATATCCATAGCTCTCCATCCTTTGTATCAGGAACTGCGGGAAATAACCTGCCAGCGTTATTTCCCGCAGTTATTTCCTGCTGTTCCTTACTGATTCCTCTTCTTCAGATCTTCCACAAGCACTTCATATTCCGGCGCTGCCAAAAAGTTCGTAATCAATACGCGCTCTGCGTTTGGATTGCTGCGCGCGGCACGTTCTCCAAGCTCCTGATGGGTTACCACAATCTGCACATCCGACGGAATACTGGACACCGGCGTATGTATAACCTCAATTCCCTCCAGGCCGGCAGCCGCGATCTTTTTCTTCAAAACCGTAGCGCCCATTGCACTGGAACCCATTCCTGCGTCACAGGCAAATGCGATCTTGCGGATTTTTCCTTCTACGTGAACCGGCTCTGCGCTTTCGGAAGCTGCGGACTCGTCCTTGATTCCCTTTGCCTGCTTCTTCATAGCGTCTTTCTTTTGCTGGGCTTCTTCTAAGGAAGTGTCTTTTCCCATGAATTTCAGAAGCGGCATTGCGATCACAAAGGATACCACGGTGGAGATCAATACGCCCAAAATCAGTCCCAGATAAGAATGACGCTCCGCCATCATCAAAAGAGCCAGAATGCTTCCCGGGGAAGCCGGAGCGCTAAGTCCTACATTGAACAGGTTAAATGTAAATACTCCGCTGGCCCCGCCTGCGATGGTTGCAAGGAGCAGAAGCGGGTTCATCAGGATATACGGAAAATAAATCTCGTGGATGCCGCCCAGGAAGTGAATGATCACCGCGCCGGGAGCGGAACTTTTTGCACTACCTTTCCCTGCAATACAGTATGCAAGGAGTACCCCGAGTCCGGGTCCCGGATTCGATTCTAACAGGAAGAAAATGGATTTTCCGGCTTCTTCTACCTGCTGGATTCCCATGGGCGACAAAATTCCATGATTAATGGCATTATTTAAAAACAGTACTTTTGCAGGTTCGATAAATACACTGGTCAAAGGCAGCAGGCCGTGGTCTACAAAGAAACCGACCCCCGCGCTCATGAGGCCATTTAACGTAGTCACTAAAGGCGTCACGCCGTACATTGCGGCAATCGCCAGAATCGCGCCGATAATTCCCAGCGAAAAATTGTTGACCAGCATTTCAAATCCGGCTTTGATATGGTTTTCCATCAGTTTATCAAACTTCTTGAGCACCCATGCAGCCAACGGCCCTACGATCATCGCGCCGATGAACATGGGAATGTCAGAACCGACAATCACACCCATGGTAGCCAGTGCGCCGATCACGCCGCCTCTCTGCCCTCCCACCACATTTCCTCCCGTATATGCGATCAGCAGGGGGAGCAGCACGGAGGACATGGGGCTTACCAGCTGTGCAATCCGCTCATTGGGCGTCCACCCTGTCTCAATAAACAATGCCGTAATAATTCCCCATGCAATAAACGCACCGATGTTCGGCATCACCATGCCGCTTAAAGATCTTCCAAATAATTGAACTTTTTCTTTCATTCATCCACACCTCTTTTAACTTTTTGTCTGAAAAGTATGCCCAGGGGGCGCCCCGTAACACATGCCCCTGAGAGCAGGCGGACAGCAATACTGTCCGACAGGGTTTGATCGGCCAATCATTGTACTTTTTAACATATATTCATTATAAACTTTTTGGACGGATGATTTCAATAAATAGAAAAAGAGATTTGGCATCATCTGATAGTGACAACAAAGTGGTTGACAGAAGAAACACTGACGCACAAAAAAGCGGCTTCCGATCCATCGCCAAAAGCCGCTGAACAAAACGTTCCTAAATACCCTGCCCTTCAAAAGGACCGCCCCTGAATTCCGTTTTAAATGCCAGCCGCATCCCGGCTTCCTGACCGGCATTTCCCTGAACAGCCGCTCCACGCCTTTCCCCTGGCGCTCTTTCAACGCCGGCGGCTGTTTTCGTTTCCCGGGCCTCCACGGTCATGCCGCCGCCCATTTGCTCCGCAAGCCTCCTGGAAATAGCAAGCCCCAGCCCGGTTCCGCCCTGGTTCCGAGCCTGGCTCCCGGTATAAAACCGGTCAAATATCCGTTCCACAGTTTCCGCGTCGAGATGCTCTGTGTCGTTTGCAAAGACAAGGATTACACGGCTTTCCCTGTCGGATATCCGGTTCTCCTGTATTTCGATTGCTAAATGCGTTTTCCCATACCGGACGGCATTTTGCAGCAGGTTTCCAAGGATTCGGGACAGGGCATTTTCGTCCGCCATGATCCAGACCGGCCTGTCGGGTATCTGCACGCTGACCTCAATCCCGGCCTCCTCTAACCGGGCAAAACTCCCCAGAAGCTGTTCCCTGCACATACGTCCAAGATCTGTCCGGCGCAGTTCCATAGGCTCCTCCCCGCAGAGAAGGGCAGAAAACTCATAAAACTGGTTGATCAGATGGAGAAGCCCCTGCGCCCTGCGCTCAAGCACTTCCAGATGCTCCTGCTCTTCCCTGTCCAGTTTCTTTTGGTCAATCAATTTGAGATAACCCTGAATCGCGGTCAACGGAGTCCGAAGGTCATGGCTTAAATCTTCCAGCTGCTTCTGAAATTCCCGCTCCCGCTTTTCGAAAGAAATCCTTTCTTTTCGCATCTGTTCCAGAATATGGTTCCATATAGAGCCCAGTTCCTCCAGATCCCGTTGGGGAACGGACAGCTTCACGATCCGGTTCTCCTCCGGCTGTTGTGAAATCAGGACAAGTTCCTTTCCCAGATCCTGAATGCCACGTTTGAGCAAGTAAAAGCGAATCCCATAAATAACCGCTAAAGCAGCTGCAATCACCAGAATAATTTCTGTCATTTTTCGCACTCCCATTCCTGACTAATCTATATCCTTCTTCCGAAATCCAAGAATGCCTGCCGCGCCAAAAATCAGGATCCCCGCCGCCCCGGCGGCCACACATTTGAAACATCCGTCAGGATACATCCAGAGCGCATCCATCTTCTGATTTAAAAAGGATACGCTGACCTGTGTTTTCATATAATTCCACGGCATCCACTGGGCGGCTCTGGCCAAAAGAGGGTTCCTGAGAACCAGCGCCAGGGCCAGAAGCGCCATGGGAAGCACACATATTATAAGCGTCCAGATCATATAGACCAGGCTTTCCTTTTGGAACATCTGGCGCAGCGCAACCGCCAATACAACCGTAGCCAGTGAAAAGGGCAGATTTGCCGCCGCTCCGGTAAGCAATACCTGAAGCGGCCATATGGATTCGAAAGGCGCCGCCGGATTCCACTCTAAAAGCCCATATGCCGTGGAAATAAATCCGATCAGGATCACTGACGCACTCAGCGTTGCCACAGTCCCATACACCACACATTTCCCGACAAAAATCTGGATGCGGCTGATTCCGCCCGCGACTGCATTTTTGAGAACCCCGTTCTTATATTCATCCGAGGACAGCAGCATCACGACCAGCAAAGCGCCAATATAAAATATCTGCATGCCTGTAATCAATATCGACAGTACAAAACGTACGCTTCCATAGCTGAATGCAGGCGCCCTTGTCAGGACAAGATAATGCACCACATTGCATAAAACCGCAAGAGCCGTGGCGACCAGGGTAATAAGATAAATGGTCTTTTCATGGAATATCCGGTAAAATTCACTTTTCATATAATTTGCCATCACAGTTTCCCCCTTTTCCTGACTTCCACATAATAGTCTTCCAGCGACATGTGATGCGCATCCATCCCTTTGACTCCAATCCCGTGCGCAAATGCCAGGCTTCCGTACCGATCCGGCTCCTGCCCGGGATTGATGATCCGCACGGTTCCGTCCTGCAGGACCTGATATGCGGTACCGGGGATTTCTGTTTCCAGAATGGCCGCGTATTTGTCCGGTTCTGAAAACCTGAGATCAATGAAATCCGAGCATTTTTCATGGAGTTCCTTTGCGGAAATCTCTTCCAGCAAGACGCCATGGCTTAAAAATCCGTATACGGTCGCAATCTGCTCCAACTCTGCAAGGATATGGCTGGACAGGATGATCGTGATCCGCTTTTCCTGGTTCAGTTTCATCAAAAGCGTGCGCATCTCAATGATCCCGCCGGGATCCAGGCCGTTGATGGGTTCGTCCAGCAGCAAAAGCTCAGGCTCTCCTAACAGGGCCAGGGCAAGCCCGAACCGCTGCTTCATGCCCATGGACAGTTTTCCACATTTTACCTTTCTTTTTTCCCACAGATTCACAGTGCGGAGCGCGGATTCTACTTTCGCTTTTCCCGGGATTCCCCGCTGGATCCGGAAATATTCCAGATTTTTCTCCACACTCATCTTCGGGAAAAATCCTGCGTTTTCCACAAGCGCTCCCATGCGGGAACGGTTTTTTTGCACCGTCTTCTCATCCTCGCTGCCAAACAGGCGCACATATCCGCCGGTGGGGAAAATCTGTCCTGCCATCACTTTTAAAAACGTGGATTTCCCGGCGCCGTTATCCCCGATCAATCCGTAGATGTCCCCCCGGCGGACCGTAATATCCACATGGTCTAAAGCTGCCAGTTCCTGATACTGTTTTGTAATGTCCCTGGCTTCAATGACTGCTTCCTTCATAACTGTTGATTCCTTTCTCTGGTCTTTTTTCAAACTCACGCCTCCATTACATCACTGTTACGGAAGTTTTTTGTTTTCACAGGGAATCATAACAGCCGAACCGTTAATTTGTCCTCAAGAAAGTTTAAAGAAATCATAAAGAATCCTGCACATTCGTTTTTCAATGATTCAAAAATCCACACTACCACACTGCTTCCTTATATCCCACGCTTCATCTTAAACCCAATCCCCCAAACGGTCTGTATATATTCCCCGTCCGGATCTGCCCTGGCCAGCTTTTTGCGGATATTGCTGACATGGACGTTCACTGTATTATCCTCGCCGTAATAGCCGCTCTTCCACACCTGCTCGTACAGGTTCTCCCGGGAATATACTTTGTCCGGATTCTGGATCAGAAGAAGCAGGATGTCAAATTCATGGACAGTCAGCGGAATCTCCACCTCCTTAATCATTGCCCTTCTTGCCTGCGGATAAACGGAAAGGTTCCTGCATGTGAAAACTGCTGTTTCCCGCCCTTCGCCGTTCTCTGACTGAACCCTCTTAGACCTGCGGAGCACAGCGCACACATGAGCCAGAACCTCTTCCGGTTCAAAGGGTTTGGTTAAGTAATCATCTGCACCGTCCAAAAGCAGCCCCACCCTGTCCTTTAAGCTCCCCTTTGCGGACAGGATGATCACAGGCAGGGGCAGTTTCCGTTCATTTCGAATGTAATCAAGCACTTCCTCCCCTGTCATCCCAGGCAGCATCAGATCCAGCAGAACCAGGTCATACGTATTGGCCATGAGCATCAGCCGGGCTTCCGTACCTGAAAAAGCCTGTTCGGGAAAATAACCGCCTCTCTGCAAAATTTTACAGAGCAGACGGTTGATGTCCGCATCATCCTCCACAATTAAAATACGATCTTTCACGCCTGTATCCTGCATTAGAGTCCCCCCCCATTTCCAACGCCTGTCCTGCCTTTTGAATCTGTTCCCTGTCTGTACGGAAAATATCAAATCCACCCAATCCAACGGAGTCTACGGAACGAACCTATTTCTCCCGGTCATCCCGATATGCCTTCAGCGCCTTATTATACTGCAGCGTCTTTTCCCCCACAAGCTTCGCCGCCCCAAGGGGATACCCGTCCGGCAGGATCTGCGCCGTGGCCTCCGGTTCCCAGTAAAAGACGCCGCACTCCTCCTGAGCCTCCTGCTCCTTCACAGCCTCGATACAGTCTGTCACGGCCTTGTACGTCCCTTCCTCATCATAGTCCGGGCCGCCCACTTCCACGATCATCGTGGGCCTGTGATACCGCTTTGTATACGCTTTCAGCTTCTGGGACAGCCTGTCCTTGTTGCTTACAAATTTCTCCCAGTACGGGTAATAGGAAAATCCAAGAAGGTCGGTCTTTCCATTTTCCGCAAAAAAATTGTCCAGAAACGGCCGGCACAGATCATCGCTGAGCACGGACGCCATATGGGTGACCACCTGAGCTTCCGGGCACACTTCCTTGACTGCGTCATAGCCTGCATTCAAAAATCGCACCAGCTGCTTCGGCGCTTTCTTAAGGCTCCCCCTGGGCCACATGATCCCATTGTTGATCTCATTGCCTACCTGGACCCAGTCCGGCCTGGCTCCATGCTCTGCCAGAAGGCGCATCACTTCCTTTGTATGGCAAAAGACTCTTTTTTCCAGCTGGGCGTCACTGTCATTTTTCCATTCCATAGGGATGTCCTGATGCTCCGGATCTGCAAAATGGTCGCTGTAATGGAAGCCAACCATCAGCTTCATGCCGCTTTTTTTAATCCGTTCTGCCATTGCAAGCACACCCTCTGCATCACAAAAGCCAAGCATGCAGGTCTCATCCTCCTGCTTCTGCCAGAAAGCCTCTTTTGGCGGATTGACAAAAATACGCAGGCGGACCGCATTGACGCCAAGTTCCTTCGAGGCCGCAAGGATCTCCGTCTCCTCACCGGCCTCATTGAGCCACCGGAAACCCTGCGCCTCCAACTGGGCCGCCCACCCCAGATCCACA
>CATKXE010000006.1 GCA_949840465.1 uncultured Lachnospiraceae bacterium
TGGCAGCTCTTGGAATTTCAATCATAGTTCCTACTTCATACTCTAACTTCACGCCTGCTGCTTCGATTTCAGCGTCAGCGGTCTCAACAACGAATTTCTTCACATATTTCAGTTCCTTGATATCACCGATCAATGGAATCATAATCTCCGGCTTTACAGTCCAGTCAGCATGTGCCTTCTGAACATTGATTGCTGCGCGGATAACAGCCTTTGTCTGCATCTTTGCAATCTCCGGATAGGTCACTGCCAGACGGCATCCACGGTGGCCCATCATTGGATTGAATTCATGAAGGCTGTCAATAATCGCATTAATCTGCTCTACAGTCTTGCCCTGTGCATCAGCCAGTTTCTTGATATCCTCTGCCTCTGTAGGAACAAATTCATGAAGCGGTGGGTCAAGGAAACGGATGGTAACCGGATTCCCTTCCAGAGCCTCATACAGCTTCTCGAAATCTCCCTGCTGTTCCGGAAGGATCTTCTCCAGAGCTGCTTCTCTTTCCTCCACTGTCTCTGCACAGATCATCTCACGGAATGCGTCAATCCTGTTGCCCTCAAAGAACATATGCTCTGTACGGCAAAGGCCGATTCCTTCTGCACCAAGCTCACGTGCTTTCTTTGCGTCAGCCGGAGTATCAGCATTGGTACGCACCTTCATGGTTCTGTACTTGTCGGCCCACTCCATGATTCTTCCAAATTCACCTGCAATGGTTGCATCTACAGTCGGAATGATTCCGTCATAAATATTACCTGTAGAACCATTGATAGAGATCGGATCTCCCTCATGGTATTCTTTTCCGGCCAACGTAAACTTCTTATTCTCTTCATCCATTGCAATATCGCCGCAGCCGGATACACAGCATCTGCCCATACCACGTGCAACAACTGCCGCATGGCTTGTCATACCGCCGCGCACGGTCAGGATACCCTGTGCAGCCTTCATGCCTTCGATATCCTCCGGTGAAGTCTCCAGACGAACCAAAACAACCTTTTCGCCTCTTGCCGCCCACTCTTTTGCGTCGTCTGCGGAGAATACGATCTTGCCGCAGGCAGCTCCCGGTGAAGCGCCCAGTGCCTTGGAGATCGGGGTTGCAGCTTTCAATGCAGCGGCATCAAACTGCGGATGAAGCAGTGTATCCAGATTTCTCGGATCAATCATGGCAACTGCTTCTTCCTCTGTCCTCATTCCTTCGTCTACCAGGTCACATGCAATTTTCAAAGCAGCCTGAGCAGTTCTCTTACCGTTTCTCGTCTGCAGCATATACAACTTGCCATGCTCTACGGTAAATTCCATATCCTGCATGTCTCTGTAGTGGCTTTCCAAAGTTTTGCAGACATCCTTGAACTGTACAAATGCCTCTGGGAATTTCTGTTCCATCTCGGAAATGTGCATCGGAGTACGCACGCCTGCAACCACATCTTCGCCCTGAGCATTCGTCAGGAACTCACCGAACAGGCCATTCGCACCCGTTGCCGGATCCCGGGTAAATGCAACACCGGTACCACAGTCGTCTCCCATGTTACCGAATGCCATCATCTGTACATTGACAGCTGTTCCCCATGAATAAGGAATATCATTGTCACGGCGGTATACATTCGCCCTGGGGTTGTCCCAGGAACGGAATACAGCCTTGATTGCTCCCATGAGCTGCTCCTTCGGGTCTGTCGGGAAATCTGCGCCGATCTTCTCTTTATACTCGGCCTTAAACTGTCCGGCAAGGGATTTCAAATCATCTGCAGTCAGCTCTACGTCCTGCTTTACTCCCTTTTCCTCTTTCATCTTATCAATCAGCTCTTCAAAGTACTTCTTGCCGACTTCCATAACAACATCCGAATACATCTGGATAAACCTTCTGTAGCAGTCCCAAGCCCAACGCGGATTGCCGGACTTCTCTGAAAGTACGTCTACCACTTCCTCATTAAGCCCCAGATTCAGGATGGTGTCCATCATACCAGGCATAGAAGCCCTTGCACCGGAACGTACGGATACCAGAAGCGGATTCTCCTTGTCGCCGAATTTCTTGCCGGTGATCTCTTCCATCTTGGTGATAGCTTCCATAATCTGGCCCATGATCTCGTCATTGATGGCCCTGCCGTCTTCATAATACTGTGTGCAGGCTTCTGTAGTAATCGTGAAGCCCTGTGGTACAGGAAGACCCAAATTGGTCATCTCAGCAAGGTTGGCACCTTTTCCGCCGAGCAGGTTCCGCATATCAGCGTTGCCTTCCTTAAACATATAAACCCATTTTGCCATGTCCTAATGACCTCCTAAAATTTTTTTTACTAAGGCACCGTATACCAATAACCTGATCAGACCAGTTAGGCTATCTTTCTACAGTTCCCAATCTTGTGTAAGTCACAATCTCATTTTAAATGTTTTGTCATATCACGTCAAGATATTTGTTCCTAAATTATCCAATTTTACCATAAAAGCTGCGTCATCCAACTATTACATAAAAAACAGACAGATTCAACAAACATAGTTTACCGAAATCTGTCTGTTTTTTTACAAAGCGGAAACGAACACCTACAAAAATATTCTCCGCAATCTGTCTGAGATAAGTTCCTGAAGGCATATCATATATGGCTTCTCCGATAATGCCGTTTCCATTTTTCCACGAGTACGTCGTTCAGATCCAACTGCAGGCTGTTGCGGATATCCTCCATCTCCTGACGCATCTTTGCATTGATCTCCACATAATTATCATGCTTGGTCAGCAAAATATGGTATTCCTCCAGAGACATATATTTGTATGACGCATACAGATAGGGTTTCAGCAATCTTGGATCCTCGCAGATCTGGTATGCCCGGTCATACATCCTGGCAGATTCCTGATACAAAAACAGTCTCCCATAGGCTGCTCCCAGTCCGGCATAGATCCTTCCATAAAACTTTGCATCCACGCTTTCATCTTTCTCCTGATTTAAAATTGCCTGATAGACCAGGATCGCCTCTTCAATCTCCCCGCTTTCCAGCAGGTTGTCTCCTTTATACTTCTGACGCTCAATATCCTTCTGGTTTTTCAGCCTTTCCAACACATTCTGGATACGGATCATCTCCGGCTCCCGATAGATCCTCGAATCCTTTAAAATCGTCAGTACAAATTTTTCAATGGAACCACGCAGGCGAATTACATCCCGAAGCTGTCCTGCAAGTTTCGGCATGCCCAGCTCTTCATCCAGCCACACACACAGCTGTTCATTCATGATCGTGTAATCAATCAGATACAGATTATTGCAGAGGTAGTAGCATAATTCTTCTATTGTAAAAATCTTACAGTGGATCCGCGTGATCTCATACGGATGCGTTGCATGCCGGTCATGACAAAGAACCAAACTTCCCATCGTTGCCTCCTAAGTGTATAATCTTTTCCTCATGGAAATCCGTGGGCAGGAAAAATTCTCCGAATCCCACATCCCTCACCGTGATCTTACAGGTTTTTTCATCCAGGAGCAATGTCTCAATCTGCAGCCGCATGGAGTACTCCGCCCTCTTTGGGAACTTCTCCAGAGAGATCACTTCATTACGAAGTGAACCCTGTACAAGAGATTCCACATGAAGTTCAATGCTGTCCAGATCTTCCACCAGGACCTCCCACTGGTTATTGCACTCATACCACTGCGCCCCCCAGGATACAATCGGATACCACATCTCCTGGCCGTTTACCCGCATATTCACCGTAATCTGATCCGTCAGCTTGCTGGCTGAGAGATAGACCGGATTCTCAATATGCATGTACATTTTGCGGAAAGCCGTATAACAGGCCCCCTTGCTGTACAGATTATTCCCAATAAACGCCCTGCGGCCATTGCAGAGCACACGCAGCGACTTGGGATACCAGTTATTCTCAAACCCTTCTCCCGTCAGGAACACAGAGGATACAATCCGTTTGTCAAATACACTCTGGATAAACTTGCAAAACCGGGCATCCGCTTCTCTGGCCTTGTCCTCATTAAGCACAGGATACACTGCCGCCAGTTCTTTCATGTGGGCATTTGCCACCTCGTCCACTGTCACAAAGGTGGTTTTTCCGCCACCCAGCCCCGGCTTTAAACGTCGAAGCATAAAGGCCTTTATTTCATTCCTGTCACAGCAGAACAGCGCCGCGTCATACTGCCAGAGTTCCTTTGGCTGATAAAACAGATAATTGCAAAAACTCTCCTTATAATCCTGAATAAAAATATGCTGTTTTTCAATTCCCATTCGCACCGCAATCCCGCGCAGCATCTGCGCCAGCTCTTCCGTCAGTTCCGGTACGCTGAACACAATCCCGTCAATCTGCGGAAACTGCTGCAGTGAAAGCTGGATAAACTTGGACAAGAGCCAGACCGCGTCATAGGTATCATCCCCGCAGTCAATCTTCTCTCCTGCCAGACTGCGCTCCAGAAGCCTGGTAACAACAAACCCTTCCTTGATTGTAACCAGACGTTTTGCTTCTTTTCCATATGCCCAAGTATCCCGAAGCCGCCCGATCAGCAGCGGGATCTGAAAATTGTCAGTATCTACCTCCAAAGTCTCTGGTTCTGACTGTTTTTCATTATAATAGCTGATCTGACACATTTTCTCCGTTATTTCATACCCAATCATATTTCCTTGCCCCATGCAAACCAGCCTCCTTCATAATTTCTCAAATATAACAGTCCAAAAGACATATCAAGCCTGACCAAAACTCTTTTCAGTCACTTACGACTCATTCTCAAACATATGCCCGGCAATGGCATCCTCCTGCGCATAAGCTTTCATTCTGGATTCCCGGATGCTTCCCTCTGAAAGCAGAATATCATTCAACCGTCCATAGCGCCCGTTCTCGCCTTCCCTGACTTCCTTCCCGCAGGTCTGCTTGTCGCTGCGGTAGGAATTGCCGTCAATGGTCTCTTTAAAATAATACTTTAATGTCTCGTTGGCAAACAGGACAAACTTCTTCACATAAATATTATCATACATGGGCGAAAGCACCTCTGTGGAATAATCCGTGCTTTCCGAATCTCCTTTCAGGAGCTGGTAATAAAGCATCACGCGGCTGCCTTTCTGTCCTTTGTACGAAATCAATGTCTTATCCCAAAGCTGCAGTTCAATCAGCCAATCCTTCTCATACGACAGATAAAACGGAAAATAAAGCTGCTTTCCGCAAAGCTCCTGAAGGAACTTCTTCAGCGTCCTGCGCTGAGAAGGCGTATAATCCTTGTCTGCATAATATTTCAGCACAGCAATTTTACAAATATCAATGGTGTCCTCACCTTTTTCATATTCCCTACAGATAATATCAATGACACTTCTGCTGATCTTCCGGTCCTCAGCCACATACTCTCTGGACATATACGCCAAATATGCCTGCTGAAGCCCAAAATACGCTCCCTCAGCATAATAGTCTTCAAAAACCAGCGCTTCTGCAAAGATCTCTTCTGCAAAAAGCATCTGCGTCAGGATTCGCTCGCCCAGCTTATGGGTGTGCACGTCATATTCCTTGGCCTGCCTCCAGAGCAGCTTCATATCTGTGGTAGCGCCGCAGTAAAAATTCGCCAGATAGGTCAATGTCACCTTATCAAACTTTCCCTTCATGAAAAGCTCAAAACAAACATAGGTAAGGAAATCATCATTTTCACAATTATTATCCCGGATCGTCTTTGTTGCCAGCGCAAACATTTCTTCATCCGTATATTGTTCCAGCCCTACCGAGCGCACCACTTCCAGAGTCAGTTCCTCTGCCTCCTCTTCCTGCCGTTTCTGCTTTAAACCATTGATATAGCGCTTACACATATCCATGTAACGCAGTTCATAAAACAAGCGCTTGCTCTCATAGGGAATCGAATCCGTATAGTGCCTTCCATCCCGCGACTCCCATACCAGCCTGTCCGTCTTGGCATACAGGAACACCTGGGCGCCGTTCTCCAAATATGGAACCGTCTGAGTAATTTTCCCGTCCTCAGACACCACATGGATCGCTTTCATATTCCTCACTTTTGTCGTAATCTCATAGGCATGGCAGATATCATACAGTGCTTTCACACGATCCGGAGTCATAAGACGTTCCGTCACAAATCTCTTGTAAATAATACGCAGATGCTCATCTATATGCCTGCGTTCCATCTGGCTCCATGCAAATGCCTCAATCTCATCCCGGTAATGGGCGTAGATCTCACTTCCCTCATCCACATAAGTTACCAGATTTGCATACAAAAACGCAAGCTTATGATAATCCAGGGAATTTCCATGCATAAAATAGAGATAGACAGAACGCGGAAGCGCCTTTTTAAACTGCATCTCCTTCACAGAAGCCATATAATACTCATAGAGCTGCGCAATCTTCTGCTCTGACTTTACCGCCTTTTCATACCAGCGGAAATACACATTGTCCACACAGTTCCCTTTAATCAAAAGCGTACAGATGGCTGTCAGAATCATGGATTCCGGATACATCTTATAACATAACACAAGGGTATTGTACAAATGCTTGTCAAATTTCTTCAACTGGCTCGCCAGATTTGCCGTGTACAGCGCCAGCTCCTTGGTCATCAGCTTATACTTAGCTGCAAAGAACAGCACCCGTACTTCGAACATCCCCAGCTTTTTCAAAGAAGTACTTTTCTCACGGAAGCACCGGAACACAACCAGATAAAAAATCAGGCTGTGCGGCTTTTCCTCATTAAACAAATTTTCCAGGACACGGAGACGTTCGCTCAGGATTTTATATTCTGAATCGACCTGCACAAGCATGCACAGAATCTTCCAACTCTCCGGGTGCTTCATATAATATTTGGAAATCTCTTCTGCCACACGTCTCTGTCCAATGGAATCATTGCTCAAAAATGTAGTCAGGTAAAGGTAATAAGAACTCAGCTCCACATTCCTTCCAATCGCAAACCGATTGTAATTATAGGATTCCAGAAGCACCTTTGCTTCCTCCACCCGGTTACCGATCAGACAGATGTGGGCATTAACAAGAAGATAAACATCGTTCTTGTCATTCTTTTTGCGGAGACGCTCCACCCTCCGAAGCGATTCCTCCGTCCAGGTACTCAATTCCTTCCTGCCTGCCTCGTACTGCAAAAATCCCTTCAAAATCCCTGCAAATTCCTGCTCTTCCGCATGGTGTTCCTCATCCCTGTCCACATTCTTTTCCACTACGATCTCATACGTAAGCGTCTCATACGGGGATTCCAGAATGATCTGCCCGAAATTACTTCCCCTATGTAACCTGTCTTCATGGATGACATATTCCATCCTGTAAGAATTACCGATAAATTCATCCGTAGAAATCCTGGTACGCTCTATAGACAGGAAATCGCTTACTGTATGTACATGGATCAGCAAATGGCCCCAGGTATTCTTCTTGATCGTAAAGATCTCTTTCCGCGACTCTGTCAGTGAGATAAATGCCCGGCTCTCTTCCTCCAGAGTCAGGAAGATCTTCTCCTTCTGTTTACAGCCCACCAGGAATTCTTCCAGAGCCTGCTGATCCAGCTCCCACTTGCGCATATTGTCATAGAGTGCCTGTATCCTTTTATCCTCATATTTCAAAATTTCATAAAAATCACGGGAGCGGAACAGCTTTTCCGCCTCCGCCGGATCCTGAAAAGAGAGCTTCCGAAAATCCTCCAAACTCTGCACCTTGCCATAACGCGTCATGACAAAGGGCTTTTCAATGATAGCAGTAAATGCAATATCATACTCCCCGCCGTTGCATACGATGGTAAACCGGCCATGCTCCACATGCCCGGGTACAAGTCCTGTCCCGTCATACACATAGTAAATATTCACTGGATTGCCGTCAAATCCCTGCTCCTCGCAGCGCATACGGAAAGAAGAAGGATATACTAATCCGCGAATGGTCCCTTCCCCCTGATTCTGCAGGGAAAAACTCCCTTTATATACCTCTCCTTCCCCCACCCGCATGGTAATATGAGTTTCGGAAAAAATGATATCCGGCTGTGGAATATGGAAATCTCCTTTTGAGAGACGCTTAATCTTATTCTTCAAATTCGTCACCTACTTTAAATCTAACATTACAAGATGCCCTTTGGGTATACATTGCCGGACGTAGTCCGCCTGCCCCGAAGGGGCGTGAATTACGGTGTGCCCTTTGGGTATACTACTATGGATTATAGCATCATTCTACCCTTTCTTGCAATGGTAGAATCAAAGAAAGTCCACAGCTTTTTCTGCTTTTTTCGACAAAAGGCAGATGCATTCCATATGTACTGTTTCGCAGAATTGGTCTATGCCCACGCATCTCACCACTTCGTATCCTCTCCCCTGCATCGTCTCAAGATCTCTTGCCAGGCTGGTCACCTTACAGGAAATATAGAGAATCTTCTCCACCTGATAATCCAGAATCTTCGGCAATGCTTTAGGATGGATTCCGTCGCGGGGCGGATCCAGCACAATCACGTCCGGTTTTTCTTCCACTTCGTCTAACACCCTGAATACGTCTCCGGCGATAAACTTACAGTTATCCAACCCGTTTTTGGCCGCATTCTCTCTGGCGGCATCCACCGCCTCCCGGACGATCTCCACACCCACTACCTGCTTCGCTGCCGGAGCCAGAATCTGGGCAATGGTCCCGGTTCCACTGAACAGGTCGAAAACCGTCATATTACGAATATCACCGATATAGTCCCTGACAGTCTGGTACAAAAGCTCTGCACCGCAGGAATTGGGCTGGAAAAAAGAAAATGGCGTGATCTTAAACCCCAATCCAAGAAGCTTCTCATAAAAATAATCCTGTCCATATAAGATTCTGGTCTCGTCGCTTTGCACTACGTCTGACAGTGAATCATTCAAGATATGCAGTATCCCTACGATCCGTCCTTCCAGTTTCAGGTTCAAAAGCCTCCTGATGAAAGGCTGTAAATCATATTCCTCCTGTGTAGTCGTGACCAGATTGACCAGAATCTCACCGGTGGAATCACCCCTGCGCAGTAAAAGATGCCTAAGATATCCCTCATGCTTCATTTTTTTATAAAACGATGCGCCAAGATTCTGAAAATACTCTAAAACACAGTCCAATATTTCGGTCATATCCTCATGCACCAGCCGGCAGTCAGAAGCCGTCAAAATATCATATGTGCTGCCCTTTTTATGAAGTCCAAGAGATAATGGGCCGTCTTTGTACATGTTACCAAATGAAAACTCCATCTTATTACGATAGCCAAACTCCCTGGTACTTCCCACCATTCCTTCAAACACGTAAGGACTTCCCGGCACAACAGCAGCGTCAAGAATCTCCTTCATCTGCTCAGACTTCATCTCCAGCTGGGATTCATAGGACATGGTCTGGTACATACACCCGCCGCATGCCGGGAAAAGGCTGCACACCGGCTCCCTTGTCTCCAGAGGAGATTTTTCTAAAACCTCCAGCATCCTGCCCTGAGCATTCCCATTCTTAAACTTCTGTATGGACAACCGGATTCTCTGACCCGGAATCCCATTCTTCACTGTCACATATTGTTCTTCTTCGGGTATGTAGACTTTTCCCCTGTTTGGAAATTCCACTTTTTCAATTATCCCCTCAAAAACCTGCCCCTTTTTCATCAAACCCCTGACTCCCCTGTCTGTTAATTAATCCGTCAAAAAAACTGTCTGCCTTTGAAGTCCAATACCCCACAGCAAGCCGCGGGGTATTGGACCCTCGCAGCAGTCGCCAAATGGACATGCAAAACCTGTCCACTTGGCGCGTTGCTTCGCGGGAATAAAAACAGGCTTTTGACCACTTCAAACACATTGTCTTTTTATGCAATACAAAAAGAGGCAGAGTGCAAAATTACATTCTGCCTTTATTCCCAAATAAAACCTAAAAACCATAGAAAATCAAGCCGTTTTCATATGATTCTTTCTCTGCGGTCCTAAAAAAGGACACATCCTGACAAATTCAAAGCCTGCTTTTCAAAAGATATCTTACCATTGATCAGACTTGATCTTCTTCACTGAAATAATCGTCAAAATCATCATCAAAGTCTTCTTCAAAATCTTCCAGATAATCGGGTGTCACAAACTTATACACAACAAACGCAATCGCTGCCACTGCTGCAATCACACCGATAATCGCCAGAACCCAGATGATCTCATTCTTCTGTTGTTCTTTCTCATTCTTATGAAGGAGTTCCTTTAATTTTGTCTCCGCGATCAATTCTTCTACCTTGCTCATAGCATCCATATCCTTTCCGTCCTTTCCCCATCCTGCTGACAGGTTTTCTTTTAACTATTATAACACTATCGTTTTCAGATTACTACTAATTTATTTTAAAAATTTTATAAAAGCTCATAACTTTTGCAGTTTTGCAAAGGAAGCAAACATTTTTTTCACCCCGGCAGAATCAAACTCCACAGTCACTTCATAATCCCTGCCTCCCTCTGTAATATTCTTTACAACGCCTTCCCCGAATTTTACATGGGACACCCTGTCCCCAACCGTATAATCCAGCCCTTTTCCCTTCGTGACCGCAAAATGCTTTGCGCCCTTTCCTGCCGCCTGGCTCTGGAAGGGCTGCTGCTGAAACGCCTGCCTTGCATGCTGTCTTGCGTTCGGCAACGGCACGGTCTTTTCTTCTTCAAATAACGGTTCTGCCGTCTCGATCAGCTCCGGCGGAATCTCTTCCACAAACCGCGACATCCTTTGGAAACGGATTTCTCCGCGAACCATCCGCTGTCTGGCACAAGTGACCGTCAGTTTCTCTTCTGCCCTCGTAATCCCCACATAACAGAGCCTTCTTTCCTCCTCCAGTTCCTCCGGCTCATCGATACTCATGGAACTTGGGAACAGTCCTTCCTCCATGCCGGCCAGATACACATGGGGAAATTCAAGCCCTTTCGCACTATGCAGCGTCATCAGCACCACATAATCCTGATTCTCATCCAGACTGTCAATATCCGCCACCAATGCCACCTCTTCCAGAAAACCGCTCAGCGTTGGATTCTCCCCTGCCATTCTGCAGTCCATCTCGTAAGTTACGATCTTACTCAGCAGTTCATCAATATTCTGTATCCTTGCCTCGGCATCTTCCTTGTCCTCTGCTTCCAGTATCTCTATGTAAGCCGTCGTTTCCAGAATCTCTTCCATTAGCTCGGAAATGCTTTCTTCTTCGACCCTGGTCTTGAAATATTCAATCAACGATACAAAGGAATCCAGCTTTGACGCCGCACGCCCGATACCCGGTATCAGATCCAGCCCCTTAAGAGCCTCATAAAATCCGATTTCCCGCAAGGTAGCAGACTCCTGCACCCGGTTAACCGTCGTCAGCCCGATCCCCCGTTTCGGCACATTGATGATCCTCTGCACTGCCAGATCATCCCGGCCATTATCGATGGTCTTCAGGTAACAGAGCAGATCCTTGATCTCTCTGCGCGAATAAAAATTAACTCCGCCCACAATCTTGTATGGAATGCCCAATTTCACAAATTTTTCTTCCAGAAGACGTGACTGCGCATTGGTCCGATACAAAACGGCACAGCCCTTATACGGCATGCCGCCCTTTGCTTCTGCCTTAATTTCCTCCGCAATATATTCCGCCTCGTCAAATGCGGTGTAAAACTGATGAACCTGGAGCTTGCGCCCCGCTTTGTTGTCTGTCCAGAGCGTCTTATCCTTTCTGCCCACATTATGCCGGATCACCGCATTCGCCGCATCCAGGATATTGCCCGTGGAACGATAATTCTGTTCCAGCTTAATAACCTTTGCATCCTCATATTCCTTTTCAAAGTTCAGGATATTTTTAATATTGGCTCCCCGGAACTTATAGATGGACTGGTCGTCGTCTCCCACCACGCAGAGATTCCGGTACTTTGACGCCAGAAGACTGATGAACTCGAACTGCACCGTGTTCGTATCCTGATATTCATCCACCATAATGTAGTGGAACCGCTCCTGATAATGCTCCAATACATCCGGCTGTGTCTGGAACAGCTGCACGGTCTTTAACAGCAGATCGTCAAAATCCAGTGCATTGTTGGCCCGAAGCTGTTTCTCATATTCCTGATATACCTTAGCGGTTCTCTGCATGGCGAAATCGCCCGCTGCATTCGCTTCATATTTTCCCGGGATCAGCATCTCATTTTTTGCCGATGAGATGGCTGCCAAAAATGTCCGCTCCTTATAAACCTTTGTATCAATATTCAGACTTTTACAGATTGCCTTCATAAGCGTCTTCTGATCGTCACTGTCATAAATCGTAAAGTGATTCTCATATCCCAGACGGTCGATATATCTTCTTAAAATCCGTACACAGGCAGAGTGGAATGTACTGACCCAGATGCTCTCTGAACCCAAACCTGCCAGATTGTCCACCCGCTCCCTCATCTCCCCTGCCGCTTTATTCGTAAATGTGATTGCAAGGATATTCCATGGATTCACCCCCATCTCCTGCATCAGATATGCGATCCTGTGGGTCAGAACCCTGGTTTTCCCTGACCCCGCCCCCGCGAGGATCAACAGCGGCCCTTCTGTATGGTACACTGCCTCTCTTTGTTGCTCATTCAGTGAATCATATATGCTCATAATCTTCTCCTATCGTAAAATACGGGTTCTTTAAAGCCATATCGCGGCTGTTTTTTTGCAGTCCTGCATTCCTAAAATCCTTCTCAGGCTTTTTTCTGATCCTGACGTACCTCTCTCGGCGTACATCCATAGATCTCACGGAACATCTTATTAAACATTTTATAGTTTGTAAACCCATGCTTCTCGGCCAGTTCCATGATCCCTGACTGGGTGTTGCAGATTTCCTGATAAATATGCATCAGACGAACCTGATTCACATATCTGGAAAATGTCACTCCCATATTTTTGCGGAAAAACCGACTGAAATACTCCCGGCTCAGATAAAAATGAGACGCAATATCCTCCAGCGAAATCGGCTCTGCGTGATGGAGCTCGATATATTCTATGATTTCTTCCAGCCGCTCCAGATTCTCCTGTTTCTCGGACTTCGAAAGGAGTTCCCCCTGCACGGCAAACCGGTTCACAAGCTCAAAAAAAATCTCCATGGCAACCGCCTGGCTTTTCAGCTTATAGCCTGTGGGATGCATCACATACAGCGGCGGCAGCTGTTTTAAAAGCTCGCAGATCTCCAGATAGGCCGCAAGCTGTTCTTTCTTAAGCTCCGCCCTTGTACAGCGGATATGGTATTCTTCCAGATTCGGAATAAAATTCTTCATACTGCTCCGCGAAAAATGAATAACAACCGACATAGATGCATCCATATACCGGAACTCATGGATCTGATTAGAATCAATCACGACGAATTCCCCGGCAACAACCGGGTAATATTTCTCTTCTATCATAATCATCCCCTGCCCGTTAAGGATATAGATCAATTCAACCGCCGAATGCCAGTGAACCGGATTATACTTACGCACACTGGTATAATAACGGATCTGCACCCCTGTCCTCTCCAGCTTAAATAAAGGTTCATAAATCATAATTTTATCTGCCTTTCCCTGAAATCTGCACGTTGTCAAATCCTGGGATGAGCCCTTCATGGAATGTCATCCAAAAAACAGGCGGTAACAGACATACACAATGACCAAAGCCGCCGCCACAGCTGCCTGTGTCAGAAGTATTTTCCCAGAACTTCCTTTTTCCGTCCTCTTATGTTCGCCTGGTTCCAGCAAGGCGCCCCAGGGACTGTGCTTCTGCATCTTCAGCGAAATTCCTTTTTTCTCACTCTCCCCGATCGATTTTAGAAATTGTTTCCAGTTATCCTCCAGAAGCCGGATTCCTCTTAACAGATCTGCCTGCATAGTCTGCTTTTTCAATAACATCTGAAAAAAACCTGCCTCATCCGAGTATGCGGCCTGCTGCTTGTGGGAACTATGCTCCTTTTTCTCCTGAAACAGTGTATACGCATATTCCAGGCCTTCCTCCATGGCTTTTTGTGGATTTTGGGATCTTTCATATACGTTGGTAGTATAATCATAGACCTTATAGACCCCTTTTTGACTCAGATAATAATCTAACATCTGATTCAATGCATTCTTCATGGGGACATTCATCCCACTTTCTTTTCCAGAAGCTGCCGCGAACATCTGCCCCTTGATCATAGTAATTGCCGCAAGATATCCGACTACCTCTTCATTCTTTGCATTCATACCCGGGTTTTTCAGTAAATTCCCACTGCCATTGACGTGGGCTGCAAATCGATTTGCCCGGGCAAGCTCATTTGCCGTAAAGGAAACACTGCCTGAGAATCCTGTGTCCCCTCTGCCCTTGTGCCCCGCATTTCCCAATACCTGGTTTCTTTGGCTGATCTGTAACTCACCGGCTCTCCTGCGGGCATCAAATTCCTGATTCACCGTAACATTCCTGCCCTTTGCCAGCTGATACAGCGTCCCTTCCCCGGATACCTGCGGGGATTTTGCAGCATAATGTGCATAAGAAGCTGTCCTTATGCCATTCTTTCCTACAGCCGAGGACTCTGGCATGAAAAAACGGGTGTTGCCGGCGTTAGCTCCTGTTTTTCCTTTTGCGTAAAACTGATCCGCAGCTCTGGCGGAGATACTCTGTCCCGTTGCCTTCTTATAGACACTGGCCTTAACATTCTGCATGGTTTCCGTCTGCTTTGTCTGCTCCAGAAACTCCATTAATTCCTTCAGATCTGTATCTAAAAGCGCAGCCAGTTTTTGAGCCAGCAGCCCATCGAGCCTCTCGATCTGTGCTGCCTGCTCCTCGCCCATCGTATGTGTCAGGACGGCCTCTAAAAGAGCAAGGTACAGTTTAGATAGTTCTTCAAGCTGGCTGGAAAGATTTCCTCCCTCGGCTGGTCTCCAGTTCAAAAATTTTTCCAAAAGCTCCTGCTCCATTTCCAGTATCCACTTGATATCCTCTTCCTGCAGGATTTTCCCTTCCGTCCCAAACCATTTGCTCTGTTTCGAAAGTTCGGAGGTATCTCTTTTCTCTTCTTCTTTGTTCGGCTCCTTCTCCTGCTCTCTTGCCTCCCTCTCGTTCTCAAGCTCTTCCTTCACCTGCTCCGCCCGCTTTGCAGCAGCCTCGATCGCCATCTGGCCCGCCTGCATTTCGATTGTCTGTTTTGCGATCCTCGCGTCCAGGGCTGCAGAAGATGCGGATGTGGATGCACCTGTCAGGTTCCCGCCCATTTCCTTTACATTTGCCATTCCCTTCCCCTCGCTCTTTCAATACCACAGATTGTCCTATAATAAAATATCGGCTCAACTGCAAATGACATAAGAAAAGGGCCTGTTATGCAAAGTGAAACCGGCTTCTCAGAGAAGCCGGTCACTTACTCCATATTTTTGAAAAGCCTGTCCTTCGCTTTCGGTTTCCTGCTTCCTTTGATTTTCTGCGGCATCGGCTTATAATCCGCAGACGCCTTTAAAAACGGAATTCCTTTGTGGTTTTTCCGCAAATACAGAAGAACCCCGCCCGTCACAAGTACCATTCCTCCCGCAAGGATCTGGGATACCGGTAAGGTGGTTCCCGGGAGGAATAACTGGTCTGTCCTGATCCCTTCGATCCATACCCGTCCAAGCCCATAACCGAACAGGTAGAGCAGAAACAGTTCTCCTTCATACTTCTTATGCTTCCGGTATAAAAATAAGAAAATTAAAACTCCGCAGCACCAAAGTGATTCATATAAAAATGTAGGATGCACCTGAATATAGCTGACCCCTTCCATCGTCTCCATATGCTGCCGCATCTCCTCGGTCACATCTCTGCTGCGCACCGCATCCAAAGGTAGCCTCATGGCAAACAGGGAGTCCGTATAGCCCCCAAATACTTCCCGGTTGAAAAAATTACCCCAGCGTCCCAGCATCTGCCCGTTCACCAATGCCATTGCGATGGTATCAAATATCTGGGGTGCAGAAAGATGTTTTATCCTCGCACAGACCAGTACTGCAATGATTGCGCCGATAATCCCTCCGTAGATGGCAAGGCCGCCTTCCCGCAGATTCAAAATGCCTGGCAGGTCATCTTTATACATATCCCAGGAAAAGATGACATAGTAAATCCTGGCTCCTGCGATTCCGCAGATCACGCCCACCAGCCCCATATCCATATAATCCTCCGGATTCTGGCGGGTACGCTTCGCCTCGGCAGTGGCAATAGCAAATCCAATGAGAATGGCGGCTCCGATAATCACCCCATAATATGCAATCTCAAAGCCGAAAACCGAGACTGATTTACCCACATGTTCTAATTCGATTCCCAGATTGGGAAAACCGATATTTTCATGCATGCAAAAGCACACTCCTTCCAGATATTGTGTGATGGGGCGTAACTTTGCCCATCCTATACATTAAACCGAAACAAAATGATATCCCCATCCTGAACTACGTATTCTTTTCCTTCCAGCCTTACAAGCCCCTTTTCCTTTGCCGCTGCGTGCGTCCCACAGGCCATCAGGTCGTCATAGCCTACAATTTCCGCACGGATAAAGCCGCGTTCAAAATCCGAATGGATCTTTCCCGCCGCCTGCGGCGCCTTGGTTCCCTTCCTTATAGTCCATGCCCGTACTTCCGGTTCTCCTGCCGTCAAGAAGCTAATCAGCCCCAACAGGCTGTAGCTCGCTTTTATTAGTTTCTCCAATCCGGGCTCTTCTAAACCCAGATCTTCCAAAAACATTTTCTTTTCTTCCTCGTCCAGCTCTGCAATCTCCTGCTCAATCTGTGCACAGACTACGAACACCTCGCACTCTTCCCTCTGCGCATAGTCACGGACGGCCTGTACTCCCACGTTGGAAGCGCCGTCGTCCGGAAGGTCATCCTCGGATACATTGGCTGCAAAGATCACCGGCTTTGCGGTCAGAAGATGATACTCCGAAAGCCACGCCGCCTCGTCTTCATTCTCTGCGCGGAAGGTTTTCACCATCTTATTTTCTTCCAAATGGGCTTCGAGCCGTTTCAGAAACTCTAACTCCTTTGCCGCTGCCTTGTCATTCCTTGCCATTTTCGCGGTCTTGGCCGCTCTTCGCTCCAGAATCTCCAGATCAGAAAAAATTAATTCCAGATTGATCGTCTCGATATCGCGCGGAGGGTCGATACTCCCGTCTACATGGACGATATTGCTGTCCTCAAAACAGCGCACTACATGGACGATCGCATCCACTTCCCGGATATTTGCAAGGAACTGGTTCCCCAGCCCTTCTCCCCTGGAAGCTCCTTTTACAAGGCCTGCGATGTCTACAAATTCAATCACGGCTGGCACAATTTTTTTTGTATGGTACATCTCTCCCAGTACATCCAGACGATGATCCGGCACGGACACTACCCCGACGTTCGGATCTATGGTACAAAACGGATAATTGGCCGACTCCGCGCCTGCCCTGGTCAGTGAATTGAACAATGTACTCTTTCCCACATTCGGTAATCCTACGATCCCCAGTTTCATAACACTCTATTCTCCTTACATTCTAATCTTCTCATTTCGTATCTTTTGGGACATCCCTTGTCTCCATCAGTATGACTTCCCCCAAAGGAAAGGATATCTCCACCTCATCCTCTGCAAATTCATTGCTGACGCACAAACTGTCGTAGGGCGTGAGCACATGATGGCACAGAGGATACTTTGCCCCTCGAATATTAAAATCCAACACGGTTCCCGACAGAGGAAACACCGAAAAATAAGGTCCGTATGCCTCCTGCTTTTTCAGGACAATCCCCTGATCCAGCAGGCGGATCCGGTTATAACTGTCCACAATGCGGGCATCCGCCCCTGCATCCAGCGCAATTTTCAGACACTGGACATTTGCCCAAAGATGGTCTGCGCGGCTGCCGGTAGCCCCCACAAGCAGAATCCGTTTCCTTCCTAACTCCAACCCCAGACGCAGAGCGCTCTCGGTGTCAGAGACATCCTTTACAGGATTAAACTTACGAATAGGAATCTTCGTATTCTCACGATAATAAGATATAATTTCCTCCGGCGTGCTGTCAAAATCTCCTACAATATAGTCCGGCAAAATCCCATGTTCATGCAAAAACACCAGCCCGTGATCCGCACCTATGATCAATTCTGTCTCTTCACTTTTCAGGATATCTGTCACAAACTTTTCGTCCAGCGCACCGCCGCTGATAATCACTGTATATTTATTCATATTCTTTAAAAATCTCCATAAACGCAAAAACATTTTCTGCAATATTTCCATGAAATACGGAAGACCCCGACACAATCACATTCGCGCCGGCATCCAAAATCTCTCTTACATTATTGTGGTACACACCTCCGTCAACTTCCACATCTGCCTCCAGATCCCGCTCTTCAAGCAGACTTCTGAGCCTGCGGATCTTATCCAGGGACTCCGGAATGAATGCCTGTCCGCCAAGCCCCGGCTCAACCGACATAATCAGGAACAGCTCCGCCTGGTCCAGATACGGGATCAGTACATCTACAGGCGTCCCCGGCTTGATTGTTATGCCTGCTTTTTTGCCGCATCCATGAATCCGATCGAGTACAGCCTGAAGATTCCCACATGCCTCATAGTGGACATTCACAATATCCGCCCCTGCCTCAGAGAACTTGTCCACATACCGAATCGGGTCTTCAATCATCAGATGCACATCCATAACCATGTTTTCTTTTCCCTGTATACAGGCCAGTACAGGAAGCCCAAATGAGATATTTGGCACAAACATCCCATCCATCACATCAAAGTGCAGATACCCCGCGCCTCCACGCGCACAAATCTCCATCTGTTCACCTAGCCTGTTAAAATCCGCCGCTAATATAGACGGCGCCAATATTCGTCTCATGTCCCGCTCCTTCGTTTCCTTAATATCTCTTCTTTTCCTTTAACTCCTGATACATTCCAAGATAATTTTCATAGCGGCTTCTGTGGATCATGCCTTCCTCCACAGCCGCCTTCACCGCGCATCCCGGTTCGTGTACATGATCACACCCACTATATCGGCAGTGTTCTTCAAAATCAGCAAACTCCCGAAAAAAGTGTTTCAGTTCTTCTTTTTCAAAATCGTCCACATAGAGGGAACCAAACCCAGGCGTATCTATAATATAGCTTCCTTCTTCAATCTTGATCAGCTCTGAATGCCGGGTGGTATGTCTGCCTCTCGCGATTTTCTTACTGATGCTGCCAGTCTCCATCCGTACCTCAGACTGGAGGAGATTGATCAGCGAAGACTTCCCCACCCCGGAAGGTCCGGCAATAGCTGTCGTCTTTCCCCGGAGCAGTTCCTTCACAGGCTCGATATTTTCCTGCGTAAGCGCGCTGGAGAGCAGCAACGGATATCCGCATCCACTGTAGACCTCCTTTAAATGCGCCATTTCCTTCTGGGTGGCAATATCCTTTTTATTAAAACAGAGCACCGCCGGAATCCCTTTTCTCTCCATCATTACAAGAAACCGATCCAATAGATGAAAATGAGGTTTGGGATCTGTCACTGCGAATACCACCAATGCCTGATCAATATTCGCCACAGCAGGGCGCACCAATTCATTTTTTCTCGGCAGGATACGCTCAATGTTCCCCTCTTTCTTCTCTTCATCCAACACGGCCATGGAGACCAGATCTCCGACCAGAGGCTTCATTTTTTCTTTTCGGAATATTCCCTTTGCCTTACACTCATAAAGGCCGGATTCTACCACGTAAACGTAGTAGAATCCGGCGATCCCTTTTATAATCTTTCCCTCCATACAACCTCCGGATCAGTTGGGGGCGCCGCTGCTGACGATCAGGCCGACAGTAGAACCCTGCTGCGCCTGCCCGGTTACAGTCTGGGAAATCACATACCCTTCACTCAGTGTATAACTGGTATCATATCCCACAACACTTCCAGAAAGCCCTGCCTGTGACAACATGCTCATAGCCCGATCCACTGACCAGCTTTCTACGTCCGGCACTTCCACATACTGAAGCGGGCGGTTAGCAGATGAATTATTGCCGGGATTGGGTTCCTCAGGCTCCTCGGGTTCCTCGGGTTCCTCCTCAGGCTCTTTCCCTTTACTTACGGTAAAAGAGACTACGGTTCCCTTAGCTACCCTTGACCCTCCTGCCGGGCTCTGGCCGATGATCTGCCCTTCCGGATATTCATCACTGAATTCTTCGCCAGCCAGACTTCCTGAAAGCTGCGCGCTGGCAAGCAGTCCCGATGCCTCGTCCGCATTCCTTCCAATCAGGTTCGGAACCACAACCTTGTCTGTACCCTTGCTTACATAGAGGACGATCTTCGTGCCTTCTACCACTTCCGCTCCTGCACTTGGGGCAGAAGTAATGACCTTGCCATTCTCTACGTTGTCATCGCTCTTATATTCCACTTCCGGCACCAGTCCACTGTTTGTGATCATCTTTTTTGCGGCTTCCACATCCTGTCCTGCCACATCCGGCACTTTCTTTTTCTGAGCAGTCTTACCGGTGCTGACCACGACTTTTACTTCTGTATTTACATCCACCACTTCATCCATGGATGGCGTGTGACGGATAATCTCGCCCCTCTCAAATTCTTCGGAAGGTACTCTGTCCTCTATTCCATAGCCAAGACCGATCTCTGAAAGGGCTTTCTTCGCCTCTTCCTCCGTCTTCCCGACCAGATCAGGCACACTCACCTTCTCGGCCTCCTTCTCATCTTCAACCACAGGGTTCTTTAATTCTATGTTTTTGAGAAAACCGCCTGCCCTCGCCACCATAAAAATCACCACAAGTGCGATGATTACTGCGGTTAAAATCATCAAAACTTTTAAGATCGTACCGGCGTTGCCGCCATTGTGCCCTCCACTGCTGTCATACTCGTCATAATCCTCATAGTCATCGTCTTCATAATCCTCATCTTCGTAATCCTCATAATCGTCCCGATCCTCGTAATACTCCTGATGAGTGCTGTGGCTTTGAACCCGGCGCTGATCTTCTTCTGACATCATAACCGTCTCGTCCCCCCCAGGTGTATATTCTGGATTATTCACAAAGTCTCCGTCCGGATCAACCATGGAACGCTTCAAATCCATGATCAGTTCCTGGCAATTCTGATACCGGTGCGCCGCATTCTTCTGCGTACATTTCAGAATAATACATTCCAGGCTGTAAGGGATATCCGGCACTTCCTTCACCGGTGAGGGCACTTCCTCCTGAAGATGCTTGATTGCCACAGTAACCGTAGACTCCCCGTCGAATGGCACATGCCCGGTCACCATCTCATACATGGTAATACCGGCCGAATAGATATCGCTCTTTTCGTCCACGACGCCGCCCTATGCATGCTCCGGTGAAGTATAATGTACAGACCCCATCACATTGGTGCTGATCGTATGTGTCGCGGTAGTTGCCCTTGCGATTCCAAAATCTGTCACCTTCACCTTGCCGTCTTTGGAAATCATGATATTCTGCGGCTTAATGTCCCGATGGATAATATGCTGGTTATGAGCCGCCTGAATCCCGGTGGCCATCTGGATCGAGATACTGATCGTCTCATTGACGGAAAGCTGACCCTTTTTTTCAATATAATCCTTCAGTGTGATCCCTTCTACCAGTTCCATGACCATATAATATAAGCCCCGGTCCTGTCCTACGTCATAAACGTTCACCACATTCGGATGCATGAGTCCGGCCGCTGCCTGTGCCTCGCTCAAAAACTTCTGAATAAATACTTCGTCTGAGCGGTAATCGCTTTTGAGTACCTTCACCGCAACATGACGGTTCAGCTTGTGATCCTTCCCCTTATAAACGTCTGCCATTCCCCCTGAACCAATACGTTCAAGAATCTCATAACGTTTTCCTAAAAAAATGCCTTCCTTTAACATATACTCACCTCATCCGTAAACGGTTCCGTCAGCACGATCCCGATATTATCTGTGCCGCCGTTTTCTTTTGCCGCTTCTACAAGGGATGTCCCTGCTTCCACGATATCCCTTCCCCCCTGCACAATATGGAAAAGCTCTTCATCCTCCACCATATTGCTAAGCCCGTCCGTACACATCAGTATAATGTCTCCCTTCTTCAGACGGTGCTCATAAAAATCCACATCCACTGTATCCTTCGCACCGATCGCACGGGTAATGATATTTTTATCCGGATGGTGTTTCGCCTCCTCCGGCTTGATTCCTCCGAGGCGGACCATCTCTTCCACCAGCGAGTGATCCTTGGTAAGCTGCGTAATTCCCTGATTGATCAAATACAGGCGGCTGTCTCCTACGTTTGCGAAATACATCATCTGATTTAAGATCGTCGCCACAACAACCGTCGTGCCCATCCCTTTTAGATGGGAATCCTGAGATGCCTTTTTTATAATCTCCTCGTTTGCCTTTTTAATGGCGGAGACAATCGCCTTCTCCACATCTTCTTCATTGCTCTGAGCCAGTTCTCTTTTCAGAACCTCCACTGTATATTTTGAAGCATAATCTCCGGCCTGATGGCCGCCCATCCCATCTGCCACTACAAATAGATTTGGAAGAGGCCCCAACGGATTGCCTGTCGTATAGACATAGTCCTGATTCACCTGTCTTACCATACCTACGTCGGTTATTGAAAATGTCTTCATATCTGCCTCCTCTATCCAGCTCCCGGCAACAAGTTCATAAACCCTCTTTGTATCAAGCCGTGCTCTGTGGAACTGCTTTTTTCTAAACTCCCTGCCCAGTGCAGGTATCTGGCTGCCCCAGCGTTCAGTCCTGTAAATAACGTCTTCTCAGCTGGCCGCAGGCTCCATCGATGTCTGCGCCCATTTCCCTTCTTATAGTAACATTTATTCCACTTTTTTCAAGTTTATTTTTGAAATTCTGTGCATTTTTACTGGCAGGCCTCGTAAAATTACGTTCTTTTACTGAATTTACGGGGATTAAATTCAGATGGCAATTTCTGGGTTTCAGGATGGCCGTCAGATCCTGTATGTCTTTTTCTGTATCGTTGACCCCATGGATCAGGCTGTACTCAAAAGTCATCCGTCTCCCGGTCTCCTGAAAATAACTGTCACAGGCATTCAATACTTCCTCCAGTCCGTATGCATCCGCTACAGGCATCAGCTCCCGCCTTTTCTCCTGCGTCGCACCGTGGAGGGAGAGGGCAAGCGTAATCTGTAAATGCTCCTTAGCCAGTTCATAGATTTTAGGCACAATTCCGCAGGTAGAAACGGTGATGCTGCGCTGGCTGATATTGAGCCCGTGCTCGCCCGAAAGTATTTTCAGAAACAACAGGAGATTCCGATAATTATCCAATGGCTCCCCGGTTCCCATGACTACCACGTTGGAAACCCTCTCCCCTGTGATCTTCTGAATCTGATAGACCTGGCCGAGCATTTCTGATGCCGAAAGATTCCGCTTTAGCCCGCCGATGCCGGAAGCACAGAATCTGCATCCCATACGGCACCCTGCCTGCGAGGAGATACAGACGGAATTGCCATGGTGGTAACGCATCAGGACGCTTTCCACCATATTGCCGTCATGGAGCCCAAACAGGAATTTCATGGTACCGTCCAACCGGGATTCCTGTCTCTCAATCATAGTGACAGGAAGAATCACGTAAGATTCCCGCAGACGATCCTGAAGATTTTTCGGTATATTCCGCATTTCCGAAAAATCTTCCACAAGCTTTCCATGCAGCCATTCATAAATCTGTCTTGCCCTGAACTTCGGTTCCCCAAAGGCCTGCATCTCTGACTCTAATTGTTCATATGTATATGCACAGATATCTTTTTTCATGCTTTCCTTTTCTCTTCCATTATTTAGCTGCCCTCTGGAAACAGGCCAGAAAAAAACCGTCGCTTTTATGAATGCCGGGGAGCAGCTGCAGGCATCCTCTTTCCTGTACGGCACTTTTTAATTCCTCACAAAGCCTGTCCCGGATATCCTGAAGTGAATACTCCGGATACTGCGCCAAAAACCAATGGACATTCTCCATATTTTCCGCCGGATTGACTGTACAGGTACTATACACCAGTGTCCCGCCCGGCTTTACATATGCCTTCACCACAGAGAGAATCTCTCTCTGAAGCCTTACAAGGCTTTCCATGCTTTCCTCTGTGACCCTGTATTTTAAATCCGTCTTCTTCCCCAGCACACCTAAACCGGAACACGGCAGATCGGCAACCACAATGTCTGCTTTCCCCACCGAAGCGGCATCCTCTATCCGGGCATCCATCTGTACGGCCCTGATATTGGAAAGCCCGGCTCTCTCAATGGCCTCCTGGATCAGCCCCACTTTATATGCGGTCAGATCCCGCGCCTCTACAAACCCTGTCCCTTGTAATTTTTCCGCAATCTGCAGAGCCTTGCCGCCCGGCGCCGCGCACACGTCAAATACCGTATCGCCGGACTGTACGGCCGAAACCTCACAGACTAACATGGAACTCACATCCTGCACCGAAAACCTGCCTTCACGGAAACTTTCCAAATCCCCCAGATAGTCATATCCGGAAATCCAGAATGCATAAGGAAGATAGGGATGGTTCTGCATCTGCGCTCCCTCTGCTTCCAGACGTTTCCTCAGAACTTCCGCTTCCCCAACGGCGTCTGCATGATCCAGCCGGCTGCGGATCGTCAGAGGCTTCTCCTGCTGAAAATCGTTCAGCATAGTCTCTACAGCCTGTAACCCAAACTCAGGAATCCAGAGTTCCAGAATCCACACAGGCATGGAATACTGCACAGACAGCCGCCCTACAGTATCTTTTGGATACTGCACCTGGCCTAGATTCCTGGCTGTACTGCGCAGAACCCCGTTTACGAATCCCCGAAGGCCTCCGAACCCTTTTTTCACTGCCAGTTTCACCGCCTCATTGCAGACGGCGGAGTCCGGCACGGTATCCATATATTTTAACTGATAGACTGCACTCCGCAAAATATTGCGGATCACAGGCTTCATCTTCCGCACCTTTACTTTTGAGAACCAGTCCAAAATGTAGTCCAGTTCCATCATATGCTCCAACGTGCCCTCTGTTACCCTGGTGATAAACGCCCGTTCCTTTTTGTCCAGATACTGATATTTACCAAGGACATCCCTAAGGACATGATGGCTGTACTGGCCGTGTTCTGTCACTTCCATGAGGATTCCCAGCACCAGTTCTCTCTCACCGATTGCTTTCGCCATCTCAAACCTCCGACAAAAAAGCCTGTCAATTCCCCCTTCTGCGGTTTCCTAAAATAACCAGCCTGAGAAGCTGCAGGACCGCAGACGCAGCGCTTGCCACATAAGTAAGGGCTGCAGCGCTTAACACGGCTTTGGTCTGTTTCACTTCTTCGGGATAAAGCATTCCTGTTTTCTCCAATACCTTCACGGCTCGGGCAGAGGCGTTGAATTCTACCGGCAGCGTTATGATCTGGAACAACACTGCCGCAGAAAACAGCAGAATTCCCAGATCAATCAACAACAGGGCTGACCTGCTGTTGATCACCAGCCCGATTAAAATAAGCGGCCACGCAAGCGTAGAACCAAAATTCGCTACCGGAACCAGGGCGCCGCGGATCTGCAGCGGCATATACCCGGTAGCATGCTGCACCGCATGGCCGCATTCATGAGCCGCCACACCAATAGCCGCCACAGAAGCGGAGCCATAGGTAGAATCAGACAAGCCCAACGTCTTATTCCTGGGATCATAGTGATCCGTCAGATTTCCGGGAATATGCCTCACCTGTACGTCATAAAGCCCGTTTGCCCGCAGTATTTTCTCCGCAGCTTCCTTCCCTGTCATCCCGGAATGGCTCCGGACAGTAGAATATCTGCGGAACACACTGTTCACGCGGGAAGAAGCCAGCATACAGACTGCCACCCCGATCAAAACTAAAATGTATGTTGAATCAAATCCAAAATAAGGCATCTCAATCTCCTCCATCCAATACGGTTCCTGCGCTCAATGCATTTCCTCTCAGGAATGCCCCCGCATCCATCCGCTTCTTTCCCTGAAGCTGAACCTCCTCCACACGCAAAATCCCTTCTCCTGTCTGAACCAGAAAAAAATCTTTTCCGACTTTGAGGACTGTTCCCGGCTTTGCCTGCTCCATAGTATTTCCGGTTTCTTCGGATTTCACTCTGGCTTTCCAGATTTTTACCACCTTCTTGTTCCAGCAGGTATACGCGCTGGGCCAGGAATTCAGACCCCGCACCAGCCGCTCGATCTGGACGGCAGGCCGGCTCCAGTCAATATTTCCCATCTCTTTATCAAGCATTTTTGCATAGGGAGTGGGGCTTTCCCCCTGCTTTACCGGGCAGAGCGTCCCGGCCTCCAATGCCTTTAATGTCTCTGCCGCAAGCCTGGCGCCGGCTTTTGCCAGCTTATCATGAAGCGTCTCTGCCGTCTCCTCCGGCGTAATAGGCACCTCGGCCTTCAGAAGCATATCCCCGGTATCCAGCCCTTCATCCATCTGCATGGTGGTCACGCCTGTCACCTGCTCCCCGGCAAGAATTGCCCATTGGATAGGGGCTGCCCCCCGGTATTTCGGCAGCAGGGATGCATGCACATTGATGCATCCATAGGGAGTCATCTTAAGGATCTCTTTGGGCAGGATCTGGCCGAACGCCACCACAACGCACACATCTGCCTGAACGCTTTTTAAATATTCCACGCATTGGGGCGTACGCACCCTCTGCGGCTGAAAAACCGGAATCCCATGCCGCATAGCCGCTTCCTTCACCGGAGTAAACTGCATCTCCTTCCCCCGGCCTTTCGGTTTATCCGGCTGGGTCACGGCAAGGCAGACCTCATGCCCCGCCTCCACCAGCGCCTCCAACGTCCCCACAGAGAAATCCGGGGTTCCCATAAATATCACCTTCATACTTACTCCTCGTCCTCCTCATTGACCGCGTCATGGAGCCCATCCTCTGTCTGGTATACATAGAGACGCCCCGATAAATGGTCGATCTCATGGCACAAGGCTCTGGCTAAAAGTTCTTCCCCTTCCACTTCGATCTCTTCCATATCCTCATTCAATGCCCGGACCTTTACATAGTTGGGCCTGGTCACGATTCCGTATTTCCCCGGCACGCTTAAACATGCCTCCTCCCCTGTCTGGTCGCCGGAAGTTTCCAATATCTCCGGATTGATCAGCACCAGGGGGCCGTCGCCGATATCAATCACCACGATCTGCTTCAAAATCCCAACCTGCGGAGCCGCAAGGCCCACCCCGGCTTTTTCATACATCGTGTCCAGCATATCATTAATCAAAATCTTTGTGCGAAGGGTCATCCTGGGGACCGCCTTGCATGGTTTTGTCAGAATCTCATCCCCAATCTCGCGAACCTCTCTAATTGCCATGATTCCTATATCCTCCTTGATTATTACTCAAAGTAAACCTCTTTCATTCATGGTAGTGCCAGCATCGCGGGCATGGAGGCTTACTTTTTAACATTCTAAAACACCTGCATCGGATTAAAGTCAAACTGAATCCTCATGGTGTTGAACCCGTCGTTTATTTCAATATACTGCTCGAGCCTGTTCTTCATCTTTACTAGTGTATCATATCTTTTGGCTTTTAGGTAGAGTACTTTTCGATATATATCATTTATTTTTCCGATTCCCGGGCTGGCAGGCCCGATCAGCTCCACCTTCTCCTCTTTTGGCACCCGGAGTGCATACTCCTTCAAATAACGGCATCCCGTTTCCAGATGCGCCTCATCCTTACAGCTAACCAGCACGGCGAGAAGATTTTCCAAGGGCGGGTACCCCATCAGCTCCCGATAACGGATCTCTTCCTGATAAAATGCCTCATAATCCTGGGCTGCAGCTGTCACAATGGCATAGTGTTCCGGGCTGTAGGTCTGAATAACCGCCTCCCCCTTTTTTTTCCCACGCCCCGCACGGCCCGCTGCCTGAGTCAGAAGCTGGAAGGTCCGCTCCCCTGCGCGGTAATCGTCCGTGTACAAAGACATATCCGCCGCAAGGACACCGATCAGGGTTACATTGGGAAAATCATGCCCTTTGACAATCATCTGGGTTCCTACCAATACATCTGCCTGCTCATTGGCAAATGCAGCCAATATTTTTTCATGCCCGTCTTTTTCCCGTGTGGTATCCATATCCATGCGCAGCACCCTGGCTCTGGGAAACTGCTGTTTTACGATATCCTCAATCTGCTGGGTTCCTGCCCTGAACTCCCCGATATGCCTGGATCCGCACTCCGGGCAGGAGCTGTATTTTTCTTCCTCATATCCGCAGTAATGGCAGATCAGCTTTCCGTTTCTGTGGGAGGACAAAGAGACGTCGCAATGGGGGCATTTTGCCACATAACCGCATTCCCGGCAGGATACAAACCCCGCATAACCCCTGCGGTTCAAAAACAGCATCATCTGTTCCCCTTTCTCAAGACGGTCCGCCATCAATTCCGTAAGCTTTGTGCTCAAAATCGAACGGTTCCCGTTTTTCATCTCTGCCCGCATATCCACCGTATGTACCCGGGCCAGCTCCTGCTGCCCGGAACGCATCTTTAATTCCAAAAGCCGGTAAGCCCCTTCCTTTGCACGGTACATGGCCTCCAGGGAAGGGGTCGCCGAGCCCAGCACGACGCTTGAACGCTCCATTTTTGCCCGCGCGATGGCTGTTTCCCTGGCATGATAGCGGGGCGCCTGCTCACTTTTATACGTATTTTCATGCTCCTCGTCAATCACCACCAGCCCCAGATCAGGAAAGGGCGTAAACAGCGCCGATCTTGGGCCGATCATCACGTCCACCTTCCCCTCCTTCGCCCGCATCATCTGGTCGTACCGTTCCCCTGCGGACAAGCGGGAATTCATGATAGAAACCCGGTCGCCGAAGGTCCGGTAGAACCGCATGACGGTCTGGAATGTGAGGGCAATTTCCGGGATCAGGACGATTGCCTGCCTCCCTGTCCCCACCACCCTGCGGATCATCTCCATATAGACTTCTGTCTTGCCGCTCCCGGTCACGCCGTGGATCAGGTAGGTTCCATGCCGCCCCTTCTGATAGTCTTCCCAGAACTGTTCCACTGCATACCTTTGCTCTTCTGTAAAGATAATCTGCTTTTGCGGCTGCCCGCACTCCTTCACCGGATTGCGGTATACCCGCTCCGATTCCAGTACAGCCACCCCCTGGTCTTCCAGGGCGCGGACCACAGAAAGGGTGATGTTCAATTTCCTGTTGACAAGCTCATAATCCAACTCCCCGGCGTCCAAAAGCGCTGCCAGCAATCTGGCTCTTGCCCGCTGGTTTTTCTCCAGATAAAATTCCAGCTTTTTCCTGCCTTCCCTCTCGTCGAGAAGAAGGCGGATCTTCTTTTTTACCTTTTCCTTTTCCTGGCGCCGGATTGGCAGGACCGTCTTCAACGCCTGAATCATTGTACCGCCATAATGGTTCTTCATCCATGCCGCAAGCGCCACAAGTTTCCCCTCAATGGCGATGCCTTCCCGGGAAATCTCCTGAATTGCCTTGATCTTAGACGGATCATAATCACAGGCTTCGGAAAATCCGATCACATACCCTTTTGTCAGACGGTTTCCTTTTCCAAAGGGAACCACCACTTCCATCCCCGGGGAAAGTACGTTTTCCAGCTCCAAAGGAATCCTGTATTGAAAGATTTTATCCAGTTTTTCATGGGTGATATCTATGATAATATTTGCAAACATGAAGATCCTTTCTGATTACTTCCCTCTTCTGGCGCGGGCTATTCTCCCACAGGTACTCCATTGGCGGAAAGTTCCGTTAAGATCTCTGCGATCAGCACCCGTTCATCCATGGGGTATTTTACTCCTTTAATTTCCTGATAGTCCTCATGCCCTTTTCCCGCCAATACAATGACATCTCCGGGCCTCCCATTGGCAATGGCATAGCGTATGGCCTCTTTCCGGTCGCAGATTTCTACATATTTGCCGGAAGTCCTTCCTATCCCGGCCTTAATATCCTCAATAATCGCCTGCGGTTCCTCAAACCTGGGATTATCCGAGGTGATAATCGACAGGTCAGCCAGACGCCCGGAAACCTCCCCCATCTCATACCTGCGATCCTTTGAACGGTTACCCCCGCACCCAAAAAGGCAGACTAAGCGGGACGGATGGTATTCCTTCAATGTGGTCAGAAGGCTTTCTAAGCTCATGGCATTGTGGGCATAATCAATCATCAGCGTAAATTCATCCGACACCTTCACCATCTCGATACGGCCCTTTACCTTTGCCGCCTTCAATGCCCTCTGGATCACGTTTACAGGCACTTTAAAATGGCCGCATACCGCAATGGCGGTCAAAGAGTTATAGACGCTGAACGTTCCCGGAATGTCAATCTCCACATCAAAATCCATCCCGCCGCGGACGTGGTAAGCCACTCCCAGATACCCCGGCCTGGACACCAGATGGATATTTTCCGCACGCAGGCCTGCCTCCTCAGAGAGCCCGAACGTCTCAACTTTACAGGTGGCCTTTTGGAACACGTCTTCAAAATACGGGTCGTCAACATTTGCAATGCCAAGCCTGCACTGCTGAAACAACAGCCCCTTGCAGCGTTTATAATCCTCAAAATCCTTGTGTTCATTGGGGCCGATATGGTCATGCCCCAGATTGGTGAAAATCCCGATCTCAAAGGGAATCCCGGCGGTCCTGTTGAGCATCAGCCCCTGGGAGGACACCTCCATGACCACGCTGTCGCACCCTGCTTCCACCATTTCTGCAAAATATTTATGGATGGTATAGGACTCCGGCGTTGTGTTCGCAGCGGGAATCTTCTTCTCTCCGATAATGGCCTCAATGGTGCCGATCAGCCCTACCCTGTACCCCACGTCCTCCAATATGGATTTGATCATGTAAGTCGTGGTGGTCTTCCCCTTGGTTCCCGTAATCCCGATCACTTTCAGTTTATCCGCCGGATAGCCGAAATATGCCGCAGACATCAATGCCAGCGCGTAACGGGTGTCCTTTACCCGTATCACGCTGACTTCCTCAGGGACAGCGACCTCTTTCTCCACAATCAGGGCTGCGGCCCCCTTTGCCGCCACTTCCCCGGCAAACCGATGCCCATCCGAGACTGCGCCGCTGATGCAGACAAAGACCGAGCCTCTCTCCACGTTTCGGGAATCGTTGCTCAACGTCGTAATCTCCGCCTGATCGCTCCCCTGCGCCACTTCATATTCTAAACGTTCCAGTAACCTGCTTAATTTCATAATGCCTTCCTCCTCAAAGGAAATTTTGTCTTGTATAGAATAACACAAACCTGGGAATGTTGCAAATAACAGTTGTGGGCCACTTTACAAATCCTAAAATCCGTGGCATACTTTAAAACGATGATCGCAGAAGATATGCGGAAACAAACTTGCAGGAGTATTATAATATGAAACAGACCCTTTTTCGCTTTTTTAAACCACTGTCATTTCTTCCGGCCCTGATCATGATGTACGTAATCTTCGGTTTTTCCGCGCAGGACGCCGATACCTCAGGAAATCTGAGCATGAATCTCAGCTGCAAGGTCATAGAGATCGGAAATGACGTATTCAAGAAGGGACTTGATGAACGGCAGATCGAACACTATGCTGCTAAAATCGAGCATCCACTCCGGAAAATCGCACACATGACGGAATATTTTATACTGGCTCTTACGGTTTCCCTGCCCTTTCATGTATACGGTCTGCGGGGGCTTCCGCTGATGCTGGCGGCCGGAATCGTCTGTGTTGCATTTGCCGCGGGAGATGAATACCACCAGTCCTTTGTGGCGGGGCGGGGGCCTTCTGTAACGGATGTCGGGATTGACAGCGTAGGGGTTTTCCTTGGCATCCTGTCTGTACAGATCCTGTGTTGGATTTTCTTTGTCTCTGCGCGAGCAGCGAAAAAAAATTCATCTATTGAAAAAGCCAGCGGGTCATGAATCACCCTCTGGCTTTTTTCTTTTTTGCATACTGCTTGCTTTCATTACCGCACTGTCGCCATATTTTTTCTTAATCTTCCTCATCGCTGCATTCAGCCGCTCATGCTTTTCATCTTTTGGCTTCGGCGGTTCTATGTCAAAAATAGAGAGCTGCTCCGGTTCCGCGGCATCCACCAGCTTTGCCGTCCGGATTCCCAAGAGCCGCACCGGCTCCCCGCTCCATGCCTCCAAAAACAGACGGCAGGCGCTGTCATATAGAACCCGCTCTTCACAGGTCGGCTTCGTAAGCTGCATCTGATGGGAAATACTCTGGAAATCATGGTACTTGATCTCCATACTGACCATACATGCTTTTTGACCGGCTTTGCGAAGCCTTTTTCCTACGCTTTCCGCAAGTTCGGCAAATACGGCTTTCGCCTCTTCATAAGTGGCAGCGTCCTCGGCCAATGTTGTAGAATTCCCGATTCCTTTGGCCTCCGCCTGCTCCCAGTGGACGCTCGAGCGGTCAATGCCGTTGGCAAATTCCCACAGCATTTTCCCATGGCTTTTTAAATGCAGCTCGACGAGTGCGAGGTCTGCATTGGCCAGATCACCGATCGTATGGATTTCCAGTTTCTTTAGTACATCCACACTGGATTTCCCTGCCATAAATAATTCTCCCACAGGCAGGGGCCACATCTTCTCAGCGACTTCTTTCACAAATAAAGTATGTACTTTATCCGGTTTGTCGAAATCCGATGCCATCTTTGCCAGCAGTTTATTCTCTGAGATTCCGATATTGACAGTAAAGCCAAATCTTTCCCTGATTCCGTTTTTTATGAAAAACGCGGCGTCCAATGGAGACGGATACCGGTGGGCAATCTCCGAGAAGTCCATATAACATTCATCCACACTCACCTGCTCGATCTTTGTGGTAAATCCACGCAGATATTCCATGAGCTTTTTGCTTTTCTCACGGTACATGCTGTGATCCGGCGGTTCCACCACCAGACCGGGGCATTTGCGCAGCGCGTTTACCACAGGCTCCCCTGTGCGGATACCGTATTTTTTTGCCGGGATCGATTTTGCAAGAACCACGCCATGGCGGGACTTTTTATCTCCCCCGATGATGGACGGTATGTCCCGCAGGTCCACTTGAGCTTTGTTCTTCAACTGCTCCACTGCTGTCCAGCTTAAATAAGCGGAATTTACATCTATATGGAATATTACGGATTGTCTAGAGATTCTCACTGTTCCCACGCATAAATTTGTACTCCGCCACAGAGCGGTCAAACCCCTTGATATGACGGTACAACCAGTCGATCACATTCTTGTTCACCTGCTCGACGAAGCTTTCCGTGGGGCCTTCCTCTTCTACAAGCATCTCGTGGAGCTCGTCCACAACTTTTCTCAGCTTATTGTGCTCCTCTTTATGCTCTTTCAGCCCAGGATATGCCAAATCCTCCTGAAGCTTCTCTTCTGCCGTGAAATGAAAATCCGTGTATTCCGCCAGATAATCCAGCGTCCTGACTGCCGCCAGCTTGTCATTCCCCGCCTCGCAGCTGTCTAAAAGCCCGTTGATCTTCGCGATCAGTTCCTTATGCTGGGAATCGATCATCTCATTTCCGGTTACCAGTGTGTCGTCAAATTCTGCTCTCATTATTTTTTTACCTTTCCTTTCTTTTATATCTTTCCATTCTTAAACATCATGATCATCTCATTGGTCAGGCTGTCCCTGGAAGGGGAAACCGGAATCTCGTCCCGCTCAAACCACTCTGCCAGAGCCAGTTCCTCTTCATCCAGGCAGATCTTGTCCGAACCCTCCAGATCACAGTAGAAGCCCATCAAAATGGTCTCCGTAAACGGCCATGGCTGGCTTTTATAATAGCGGATATTCTTCACCTTCAGCCCCACCTCTTCCATGACCTCTCTGGCCACGGTCTCCTCCATGGTCTCGCCGATCTCCGTATATCCGGCAAGAAGGGCATATTTTTTATAAGTCCGCCCTGCATATTTGGACAGGAGAAGGCGATTTTGATCCGTCACTCCGATAATGACCGCCGGACAGATCTTCGGATATTCCATGGATCCGCATTTCTCACAATACAGCATCCTCTCTTTATGGTCCGGCTTTGTCGGGCTGCCGCATTGCCCGCAGTACCGATGCTTTTTATACCAGCCATATAACTGATGCCCTGTAGCCCCGGCGAACGCCCTGTACTGCGGATCTGCTCTGCGGAAAATCTCCATATCCTCCATCCGGAAATCTTCCGGATACGCCGGGACGACGTCTCTGACCAGATAATAGCGTTCTGCGTCTATCTGAAACAAATAGATACTGTTTTCATAAATTTTCTTATTTTCTTCCTCCAGATCCGCAAATGTCGGAAATACGATCTCATCCCCTGCTTTTTTCAGCAGGCAGGCGCGTCCGTCATAACAGAGCGCAACGCTGTCTTTGTCCGGCGGTACAGGATGATATGTATTATCCAAATGATACGGCGCAATATCCTGTATCATGGTTCTTTTCCTTCTTTCTCTTCTGGAAAACAGAAATGGCAGTTTCTCTGCCGTTCCACAGGAACTTCCGGAAAACAATCGGTCTGTATCCGAATATTTCCATACAGTTCCCAAACAAGCCGCCACAGAATGTTCCCATCCCCATAGCGGCCTGCACTTTTCTTTTTATTCCTGGCTTTTTATTCATTACCGGAAAGAGTGGAAAGGATGTCCTCAATGCTCTTACCCGACTCTACAACAGCCTGATATAAAGCTTCCTTTTTCTCCTCCTTCATCTGCTTATCTATCTCTTTTCTTTTCTGCTTCAGAGCTTTAATCTGTTCTTCATATTCGGCAATCTCGTTATTGACTGCCGCTAACTGCTCCTCCAATGTAAGATTAACCTGTTTTTTGCGTCCTCTTGCCATTCTTAATCCTCCAAATCTAAATATTTTCTTTATTCTAACACTACTTTAAAAAAATTACTATAGATTATTATTTTTTTTAGAAAATTTTTGCATAAGAATGGCTGCATGTGAATCCCTCAGACAGCACCGCAGGAATCATGGTTCATCCGGAAGATGAACCGTGTGCTGCAGAGAAGCCATAAATGATTTCAACTCCATAAGAATCAGGGGACGCCCTGCGAAGAAGCGCCCCCCTCTGAACTCTCTTTGATCAATCCAAATCATATTTTACAACATCCATCCGGACCTTGCCGTCTGCGAAGAAGGAAATCCCGTCTGCCGCCGGGTCTGTGTAGAACGTCGCCGTCATCACCTGTTCCCCGTCATTAATAAAAGCTTCCACACTGAACCGATCCAGAACGATCCTTAATTTCAGTTCTTCCCCCCGGCCATTGACCTTGCATCTCCGCTGATGAATGAGCGCCCTGCGGGAACCGGAGAACTTCCGGTCAATTTTCAGAACGGATTCATACGGCCGGAAACTCAAAGAGGTCTGATATTCCCCGTTCTGGGCAAAACGTATTGCAAATTTCCGATAGCTGCCGTCCTGTTCCGCCGGACGGACGGATAACTCCATATCAATCCTGCGTCCCCGGATTCCTTCCAGATGGATGGTATTATTTTCCAGAGTCACACCGGAATACTCCACCTTATTTTTCCGCATGCCGTAAAGCTCCCTGACCGGTTTCTGGTACAGCCTTCCGTTCTTTACGGAAAGCTCTCTGGGAAGGCTCATCTGCCCAAACCATTTCTGATAAGGGGAATGAGGCATGCTGGTGTCCCAGTTCTGCATCCAGCCGATCATGACCCTGCGTCCGTCCGGCGTGAGCACGGTCTGGGGGGCATAAAAATCAATTCCATAATCAATGGAATGTTTGTTTTTTTCTGTAAAAGAGAGCGTCTTTTGGTCAAATTCTCCGATCAGGCAGAGCGTTCCGTTCCCATTGTGGAATTCAAAGCCCTGGGGCAGCATATCCTGGGGGCTGGTAAGCAGCACCCATTTCCCGTCCAGTTCAAAGAAATCCGGGCATTCCCACATCTTTCCAAAACGGTTTTGGTTCTCTGCAAGTACTTTTTCATATTTCCATTGAAAGGCATCTTCACTGGAGAAAAGCAGAATCTGTCCGCTTCCATCCGCCGGGCGGTTTCCAACGACGCACCAGTACTTTCCGTCTGCGTCTCTCCACATTTTCGGATCCCGGAAATCCTCTCTGCTGAACCCCTGGGGCAAATCTTTTCCGTCAAGAACCGGATTGCAGTCACATTTTTCATAATCCACACCGTCGCCAACGGCAATACATTGTGTCTGTATGTCACAGTGTCCGCCATTCCACTGGGGGGTACGCACCACTCCCGTATACATCAAAAGCTGTCTGCCGTCAGGAAGTTCGACTGCGCTGCCGGAAAAACAGCCGTCTCTGTCATAAGCCTCATCCGGCGCCAGCGCAGCAGGAAGAAATTCCCAATGCAGAAGGTCTTTGCTCACCGCATGGCCCCAATGCATATCCCCCCATTTGGTATCATAAGGATAATACTGGTAAAACATATGGTACCGGCCCTTATAATAAGAAAATCCATTAGGGTCATTCATCCAGCCGGTACGGACAGACAAATGGAAATCAGGCCGTTCTTCTATCTTAATCATTTTTTCGGAAGCCTCTTCATACTTCCTTGCTTCTCTCAATGTCTGGCTTGTCATCATTCATTTTCCTTCCTCTCATCAAATATAAAATCCATGCCGACCAGATGCTTAGAACAGCAGACCGCGGTCTCGCCCGCAGCCGCCGCTCTATATCTTTCGTCATATAATGACATTGTACATCATTTTTACTTATTCTGCCATCTGTGCGTTATAGGAATCCAGATATTTCTGAAATAATCCCAGATACTCATCCAACCCATATGCATCCAGATCATCCAGAAATTTCTCCCAGTCTGCATCCGTAAATCCATTCATGATCCAGTCTGCCTTATGCCTGTTGATCGTCTTCTCGATATCCGCCTGCAGGTTGGACAGTTTTTCGGTGTCGTCCCTGCTCATAAAAAGATTGGGATAGACATATTTTGTATGCATATCCGGCGTGTAGATGTCTTTGATCCAATCCAGACGGTACTGGGCATCATCCGGGCAGGTCACATATACATCATAATACTCATCCAGAATGGCCAGCGGCCCTCCGACAGATTCGGCCTCCCTGACTTCCACCGGGGACGCGTCGCCTAAAGGAGCATGTTTGAGCATATCCCCCCCCTGGTCGTTGGTACTCATCTCGAAGATATCAAAGTCATCATCTTCCCCGTAGGTCCCCCAATTATTCTGCGGCGACTGGATCGGCGCATACATCTGATCCAGCCATGCGCATACCAGCGCAGGGTTCTCCGCCACAGAGGTTACCACGCACCGCCCCCTGTCAAACCCGCTGGTATAGGAACCATTCTGGGGAGTGATATTTCTGGTATCCGCCGTCAGCGCCGGGAGCGGAACCCAGTCATTCAGGTTGTCGATATTTCCCACGTCCCAGCTGAAGCATACGCCGTAGCGTCCGGATTTTCCTTTTGCCACATAGGTAGACCATTCCTGGGTAAATGCCTCCGGGTCAATAAGTTTTTCCTCATACAGCTTGTGCAGCCATTCGATCCCTTTTTTGAACCCTTCCTGCGTGGCGGCACAGATTACCTCCTGATCGTCCGTCACCGCAATATGCCTGCCTCTGTCGGCATCACCGTAGCCTTCCCCGAAACCATTGATCAAGATCGCCGGATCCTGATCGCCGTCATTTACAATACAGGACATGGGAATGATTGCTCCATCTATATGAAATTCTTTTTGGATGTCTGATGCATTGTCGCGGAATGCCAGCAAAACCTCTTCAAATTCATCGACTGTCTCCGGGATCTCCAGACCCAGAAAGTCCAGCCATTTTTTATTGATAAAACTCATATCGCCAATGGTCTGGATCGCTGTCTTTTCTGAGCCAAGCTGCTCGATCCAGGGAAGCGACCAGATATGGCCGTTCACATCCGTACACATCACTCTGTATTCCGGATATTTGTCAAATACGGATTTCAGGTTCGGCATATAGTTGTCAATATATTCCTCCAGAGGGATGATCGCGCCGAACTCCCCGTACTTGAGCAGATTGCTGTCTGTAAAGCCCGCCGAAAAAACAAAATCCGTCAGCTTATTCGGGTCGGACATATTCAGGGAAATCTTATCCGCCCACTGGTCTGAGGGAATCGCAGTCCAGTCGATCTCCACGTTGGTCTGCTCCTGAAGGCGCTTAAAAATTGTCCTTTTATTCGGATCGGACTCCGTATTGGGCGGATAGCTGATGAGGCCGGTCAGAGTCACGGTTTCCTTCTGCGGAAACTGCAGCGTTGCCTCGTCCACCGGACGGAACGTGCCGTCATTGATCTTCACCTTGCCGCAGCCTGCCATAGAAAGTACCATACAGCCTGCAAGCGCCGCTGCCATGATACGCTTTATTTTTCCATATTTCATAGTGTATGCTCCTTTCTCAACCCTTTACAGCGCCTGCCATGATCCCGCTGTCAAAATATTTCTGGAAGAACGGGTACATGATCAGAAGCGGCAAACTGGAAATAATAATGGTTGCATATTTCAAGAGCTCTGCCAGCTGGGCGCGGGCTGCCGTACTCTGCATATCGGAAATCATGCCGGACTCCGGCTGGTTCTGGATCAGGATGGAGCGGAGCACAAGCTGCAGAGGCTGCCTTGCGGAATCATTGATGTAGATCATCGCGTCAAAGTAGCTGTTCCACATTCCGACAAACTGCCACAGGGCGAGCACTGCGATCACAGGCGTGCAGACCGGAAGCAGGATCTTGAAGAAGAACGTCAGCTCATTCGCCCCGTCCACATCCGCCGCTTCCCGAAGTTCCTTCGGAATTCCGCGGTAATAGGTTCTGGCAATGGTCATGTTCCAAACGCTGAAAGCCCCTGGGAGGATGACCGCCCACATGCTGTCCACCAGGCCTAAGTTACTCACAACCAGATAAGTCGGGATCAGGCCGCCGCCGAAGAACATGGTAATCATGAAAATGATATTGAAAAATCCCCTTCCTTTGAAATCCGCTCTGGATAGCGGGTAAGCAGCCAAAAGCGTAACCACTACGGACACCGCCGTAAACACCACGGAGTAGATGACCGCGTTTTTAAAGCCGATCCAGATCTGGCTGTTGGACATGACACGCTCATAAGCCGTTGTGGTCCATTTGCTGAGATCAAATGTGATTCCTTTGTTCTGCAGCGTGATCGGATCCATGAAAGATGCCACGACGATGTAGATCATGGGCACAATGATCGCAACTACAAACAGCCCGAGAAGTATGTATCCAACTGTCAATAATAACTTGTCCTGACCGGAATATCTTGTTTTTACCACTTCGTATGCACCTCCTTTATAATCCCTGGCCGTCATTCATCTTCGCCACGATCTTGTTCACGGCAACCAGAAGAATGACATTGATTACGGTATTAAATAAACCTACTGCAGTTGAAAAGCTGTAATCCCCGTCAATAAGACCTTTCCTGTAGACATAAGTAGAAATGATCTCGGACGCCGGAAGGTTCAGATCCGTCTGCAGCGCATATGCCTTTTCAAATCCGATGCTCATGATGTTTCCCGCCTGCAGGATGAACTGGATCACAACCATATCCTTGATCGCCGGCCACTCTACCACCTTGATCTGCTGCAGGATATTTGCCCCGTCCATGACAGCCGCTTCTTTCAGCTCCTGGCTTGCGTTGGACAAAGACGCCGTATACATGATGGACGCCCAGCCCGCGCCCTGCCAGATGCCGCTGATAATATAGATGGAGCGGAACGCCTCCGGCATGGTCATAAAATTGATATCTGTCCCTAACAAAAGGTTCACAGGCCCTGTCACGGAAAGGAAAATCCTGACAATACCGCAGAGCACAATGACGGATACAAAATTGGGCAGATATAATACAAGCTGTACTTTTTTCTTAATCCCCGTACTCTGAATCCGGTTCAGCAAAAGCGCCAGTATGATCGGAACCGGAAATCCCCACAGCAGGCTGTAAACGCTCAGCTTCAAGGTGTTGGCCAGATACCCCATAAAATCCGGCGAGGACAGGAATCTGGTAAAATGCTTAAACCCTACCCATTCGCTCCCGGATACTCCCCTGAATGGATTGTAGTCCTGAAACGCGATCAGAATGCCGCTCATGGGCGCGTACTTGAAAATCAGCGTCAGCGCCAGTGCCGGAAACAGGAAGATCACATAGAGCTGCCAGTGCTGCTTCACATAAACCATTGTGTTGTGAAACCCTTTGTCCTGTCTTTGATTTGGAACAGTTGTTGAATTTGTTTTCATAATTTCATAACTTCCTCCTTTCTTAATATAAGATCTCTCCGCTTTTTTCACCTGCCCATATTATTTTGTTTTTCTTCCCCTTTTTCTCTTCTCCTTCCTTTTCCAATTTGTGCATATGTAAAATGTTTTGAGATTCTCTATACAAATGTTATAACAGCTTTTTCTCATTTAGTCAATAGTTTTTTCACATTTGCATCACATTATTTATTACTTTTTTTACAAATACACTTTTTTGAATTCTTTCTTATGGAGATTTTTACATAATCAAATTTAATTTTATAGAAAATTTTCGTTTTTTTGCACTTTTACATTTGACACATTTTGATTTATGCTTTATACTATTGTTAAAACGATTCAGCACAACCAGACAGGTCGGGAATCTACTGTTTTGAATCATAAAATATCTTTACTTTATTAAGATTCATTTTTACCATAATATAAGGAGGTTTCTATGTCTAACAAAGTTACGATACAGGATATTGCCGATGCTTTGGGCATCTCCAGGAATACCGTGTCCAAAGCAATCAATAATACCGGCATACTGGCCGATTCCACCAGGGATAAGGTTTTGCAGAAAGCAATGGAAATGGGTTACAAACAATTTTCCTATGTCACAATCACCAACAGCAAAGGGGATATGATTTTACAGGATTCGAAAAAGAACCAGGAGATCGCGCTCTTTACCGCGAAGTTCCTCGGGGACTCTCATTTTTCCTCCACCATGCTGGACAAATTCCAGCGGGAGACAGCCCAGCTTGGCTACGGGCTCTCCATGCACAGACTTCTTCCAGAGGAAATCGAAGCTCTGTCTATACCGAAATCTTTTAGCAGCAAAAAGACGGCGGGCATCATTTGTTATGAAATGTTCGACTACGAATACAGCCAAATGCTGTGCGGGCTGGATATCCCGGTTCTTTTTGTAGATTCTCCGGTCATTGCACAAAAGCAACCCCTGAAAGCTGACAGGCTGTATATGGATAATGAGACCGGGATCTATACATTTGTAAACGAAATGCTTAAACGCGGGAAAACTCAAATCGGATTTATCGGAGAATATATGCACTGTCAGTCATTTTTTGAACGCTACATGGCTTACCGGAACGCCTTGCATCTGCACTCCCTGCCATGCCCGGACGAATATTGCCTGTTGGGAAATAATGAAAATGTAAAAAATCCTGATTCTCCAGATTATCAGAAATATCTGACAGGCTGTTTTCAAAAGATGCAGCATTTGCCCGATGTTTTTATCTGCGCAAATGATTTCGTAGCCATAGACGCCATGCATTCGCTTCGAAAGCTCGGATACGATGTTCCGGGAGATGTATATTTGTGCGGCTTTGATGATTCCCCCGAATCCAGGATCGTCACGCCGTCCCTGACTACAATCCATATTCACAGTCAAATCATGGGGTTTTCCGCAGTGCATCTTTTGATTTCCCGCATCAGGGAACCCTCGTTGAACTACCGCACAATCCATACGGAAACAGATCTTGTCTTTCGGGAATCGACAGGAGATTAAAACGGTTACTATAAACTATTTACAGTCAAAACAAAAGGAGAATGATCATGAGTGGTTTACTCAATCTGGACGGACCTGTTATGCAGTTTATTACAAAAATGGTTTACAGCGTATATCTGAATATTTTATGGCTAATCTGCTGTATCCCAATCTTTACCATCGGGGCGTCAACAACAGCGCTTTATTATGTCTCATTAAAGATTGCCAGAAACGAAGAAGGAAATCTTACAAAGGCATTCTTCCATTCTTTTAAGGAGAATTGGAAACAGGGGACACAGATCTGGCTGATCCTCTTCGGCCTTGGCCTGATTCTCGGCATTGATGGATACGTGCTGTACCATATGCGTTTTGAAAATGCATTCTGGACCCTGCTTACCGCTGTTTTCATTGTTGCTGCCGCTGCCTATGTCATTGTTCTTCTGTACATTTTTCCTCTTCTGGCACGTTTTGGCAACACCACAAAAGCCATGTTTCAAAATTCCCTGATGATCGGGATGCGTTTTCTGCTCTGCACGGCGCTGATGGCTGCCATCCATTTTGCCATGCTGTACGTAATCATCAATGTATGCACTCCTCTGGCCATCTTCGGCGAAGGCACGTGCGCGCTGCTCTGCTCCTGGCTGCTCTCCAGTATCCTGGCTCAGTGCGAAGAAAAAACGGAGGGAAGGGATATTTAACTCATGCGGACAAAGGATACGTTTACTTCGGAAAAGAAAAAAATCAGCCAGCTCAGGGGCCGGAAGAAACTGCAGTATCTATGGGACTATTACAAGCTGCCTTTTGTAATCGCATGTATCTTTCTGTACATTTTGGGCTATGTGCTTTACGGGCATTTCACACAGAAAAAGAATATCCTCTATGCCGCTTTTATCAATGTAGCTCCCAGCGGCGCCCTGACTGAAACGCTAAGCGACGGCTTTCTGATTTCCCGGGATATAGATTTAAAGAAAAATGCCTTTTATCTCTATACCGGCCTTTATCTTACCAGTGACGAGTCAAACCCTTACCATGAATACACCTATGCCTCCCGCATCAAGCTGGTTGCAGCCATCGACGCGGAAACGGCGGATATCGTCCTGATGGATCAGGAGGCATTTGACGCTCTTTCCCAGAACGGGTATCTATGTAATATGGAAGAATTTTTATCGGAGGCTGACCCGGAACTCTATCGAGATTGCCAGAATTTGCTACGGGCAAATAGTGTAATCCTGGAAGAGAACGCTGAAGAATCTGCTTTAGATGGTTCAGTCTCCTGCACAGCGGAAACAGAAAGATACCCCATGGCGCTGGATATCTCACAAACTCCTTTACTGGAAGACTCCGGTTTCACAGAACCAGTATTTCTTGGCGTCATAAAAAATACCCCGCGGAAAAAAGACGCCGCGGAATATGTCCGATATGTCTGCCTGTATTAAGGAAAACATAAAAATAACCTGTGCATCACGAGACGGCACAATGCGCTGGCCGTCTCTTTTTTACGTCCGTATTTTTTTGAAAGAATGTACCTCCTCCTCTCCTTCCAGAGAGCAATGCGCCTCCGGGATTTCCTGTCACAAATCCCTGTGATTTCCGCAATCTCATCCACCAGCCTTTCATAATCCCGGTACTTCTTTTCCTCTTCTTCCTGCGTCAGTTCTTTTCTGGAATGGCTCCCCTCCCTGACGCAAACGCCATACAGCGGTTCCGGGATTGTGGGGCACTTATAGCGGTACATGTAGGGCAGCAGCATCTGGAAATTCTGCCCTACAGGGTATTCCGGGATCTTCCTGTCGGGATATATTTCAAAAAAACTCTCTGACTTTATCATGTAACATCCGCAGCAGACAAAGGTCTTTACTTCCAAAATATCCCAGAACAGCTCTTCCTTTGACAGATCCCCTCTCTGCTCTTCTGCCTTTCTTGTTTCCCCTGTTTTGGAATCAAAATAATAGGATACTGAACGGACGCACTGATACTGCGGATACTGTTTTAAAAACTCCACCCTTTTCTCCACAGATTCCGGCTCCAATACATCATCGCTGTCCGGCCAGATCAGGTATTCCCCGGACACAAAGGGAAGCCCCCGATTGATGGCCGAAGACGCGTTCTGATGCGCTGCCTGTACAATCCGGTATCCATATCCCTTTGCCGCAAACCTTTCCCGGTACTGTTTGGCAGCCTGGATGGTCCGGTCTGTGGAGCCGTCGTCCACCAGGATCATCTCCATCTTCGGATAGGTCTGGTTCAATATGGAATCCAGCATCCTGGGCAGGTGCTCCTCCCCGTTGTATACCGGGGTGACTACCGTAACCAGCCCGGTTATCCATTCCTGTCTTTTTTTACACATAGCGGATGCCCACCTCCCATCATAGCGCTGACCGTCTGTTCATGTCCGGATGGTTTACAGATCAAACCGGTTTTGTAGTAAAAATCCATGAATCATGCCCTTCCGGAACGGAATATCCCACCAGTCCCTGCCGCAGCATCCACCAGCCTGATAAACAGAGGAAACGGCAGCATTGCATACAATGCCATGAACAGCCCGCGCACTTTTGGCCGGCCGGAAGGCTTAAGAAGGCGCGGCTGCAGGATCTCCTCCTTCTTACATTCAAACCAGTCCATCCGGTCCCGAATCTGCTCCCAAACTTCCTTCGCCCTGGCAGTATGGATGAGAACTATCGAATTTCCCATGCCATCGTCCATATCCGGCCTGACATGCCCTATCCCCCAGAAATCTCCTATGGTGAAATCGCTGTCCCTGTCCACTGTACAGAACTTGCATTCATAACAGGACGGCCGCAGAATCAGATTGGCAAAATACATCCTGCAGAATCTATCCTGATAAACAGAACCCGCATATTCCCTGCCGCCGATAACAGAAACGCACGTATGTCCTGAATCGCTCGCCCGCTTATCCCGGAACGAAAAATCCGTCATTTTCCCATGGTGCGTTCCCTCCAGATATTTTACATAATCTCTCCAGATTCCAGGCGAAGGAACCCCGTAGCAGACCAGATCCACAAGAAACAGCCCCTCATAATCCCCTCCAAGAAACAGCCTGATTGCCTGCGTCTGGCAGGGCGTACCGCAGAATAAGACCGGACGTTTTTCCTTCAAGTGCTGCTCCACACGAAGGAAAATCCCTTCCAGACTGCTCTGTACATATTTCGTCCTTTTCAGCTTTTCCAATTCCTCTGGATTTCCGGCTTGCCTGTGGACGACCCTCATATCGCTGTCATAGCCAGCCCCGTATACTACGCCGTTTCGCTCCAATACATATTCTGCCAGGATTGGGAATACGCCGCCGGAAGAGCTGCCGTATCTCACCTGTTCCTCCTTTGCTTTCGCGCCCAAATATCGGTTCACACAATTTTTCAAAGCGGAATTTTTTATCGGGCAGATCTTTTTGCATTTACCACAACAGATACAGACGGACGCATCCATATGAGGATAAGCAAAGCCTTCCCGATCCTGCCCCATATGGATGGCATGAACCGGGCAGACAGCCGCGCAGGCCCCACACCCGCAGCATTCCTCTTTTTTGAAAAAAAATCCATACATCTTACCCACACTCTCCCGACAGAATTTGCTCAATAAACCGGATGGAACGTGCCTTCTCTTCTTCCAGAAGCGCTCTTACATGCCCCCAGTCAATCGCTTCCATCATCTTCCCCTTTTTTGGCGTCCTTCCTCTTTCTACCAGACGGTTCTCCAGCCCAAGCTTTTCCACAAGATTCTCCAGCCGTGCATTTTTATTGCTGTGGCTGAACACCAGAAAATTCTTTTCCATAATAACAGAAAATGCCGTGCCATGAAAAGAATTCGTAACAACACAGCCTGCATTCTTAAAAAAACCGATGTACTCGGAAGGACCTGCCTCTATTTCCAGATCCACCCGTCCCGTCCTTTGCCGGAGCCACGGCATAGAAAGCTGGACCACCCTCTTCTCCAACTCCGCAGAAAGCCCCTGTAAGTACTGAACCATCTGCTCATTGTATTCCGTATAAATAAACAGGATATAATCCTGCCGGTCAGGAAGCTTCATGACCTGTTCCCATCTTTTTCGTTCCAGCAAGAGTGCAGGATCCAAAACATCCGTCACATTTCCATGAAAGAACTTTTTCACAAAGGATACCGCGCCTTTCTCCCTCAGGGAGATTACTGAAAAATTATGGCTCACTGCTTCCGAAAATTCCTCCTCATATTCTGCTGGCAGCGAGTCCCCCCCAAAGCTGGCTCCGTATGCTGCCCATCTGCAATCCCCTTTTTCCTTTACATTTCCCATATAGGCATCATCCAGCCCGACGGTAATCTCCGGGTTCCACACCTGGTCGCTTCCCACAAAGATACAGGAATATTTTTCAAAGTGCAGCCTGTCAGCCTTTCTGACAGCGCACTTTCCCGTAAGATACCGATTCCGGAACGCCTTCATATTCTTTCTTCTTCTCAAAAAACTACGAAAATGACATATCTGGTTAAAAAACGTGCCCCACTCAAAAATATATTTGATTTTATTTCCCTTTTCCCTGCCTGTAACCGGAAAGAACCAGTATCTTCCCTCTAACCGGACGGGTGCGTAAGGGAGGATCTCCACCTTCGTCCTTCCCGCCTTTTCCAAACAGTTTTTCAGCGCATAAGCCTGAAGCATCGCCCCATAATCGTCCGCCCAATAAAATGTAAGTATTCCTGTCATAATCTGCATCCACCCACTTTTACTCTATCCTGCCGAAACAGGCGCCCCCTGTCATGCATGATATCCTTTTTTATGCATACCCATTTTTCTGAATTCAGCGCTTACTCTTCTACAGAATTCAGGAACGCCACATAGTCAAAATCATCCAGATACCGCCGTTTTAAAAACTGCTTTTTAAAATTCAGTATCATTCCAAGCTTTTCTTCTGTCTCGAATCCTTTTATGTAACAGGCGGATGATATTTCCGGGTACTCCACATGCGTAAATATCACTTTATTTTTATATGGCAGCTTATCAAAACGCCGAAGGGTCTCATAAGTGCAGTCTCCTCTTTCTGTTCCCATAAAAAACAAGTTATCCCAATGAATCCTCTTTTTCCTCTCCTCCCATTTCCGGACGCCTTCCTGAAAACTCTCATAATGTACAAAATCGATTTTTATATCTCCCAGCATACCGGACGGACAGTCTTTTTCTTCCTTTAACTCCACAATCTCTTTCTCAAGATACCATTTCAGATTCTCCGCAAATTTAACGAAATCATTCATTCCTATGGTCAGGTTAATCGTCGGAGAAAGAAACCGCATACCCAGATCATAATAAATAAATGTCCCGACACAGTTACAGGCTATTATGGAAAAATCCGGATTTTTTAGTCTTTTACGCTTCCTTTTCTTATACATAAGCCACTCACGATACACAAACAGTTCTATCAGATTCCTTACAAACCTCAAAATTTTCTTACTCATTCTGTTTTTCTGAATTCACCTCAATCCCACATCTAAAAACCGATGCTGCCCATCCCCCTTCCTGGCAGGGACAGGCTATTTTACCTGAACCAGTTTCCGATCCTGTATCCGATATATGATATCGCATTCATTCGCAAGGCTCATATGGTGTGTCACGATCAGCAAGGTCTTATTTTTCCTCACTTCCCGGATCGAGTCAATCACCGCTTTCTCCGTTTCCATATCCAGCGCGGCAGTCGCCTCATCCATAATCAACAGTTCAAAATCCTTATACAGCGCCCTCGCCAGCGCAATCCGTTGGCGCTGTCCTCCTGAAATGGTTGTTCCCCTTTCACTGATCAACGTATGGATCCCTTCCGGCATCCCTGCAACCTCCTCCCACACATGGGCGCATTTCAAACATTCCTCCACTCTCGCGTCATCAATTTCAGACTCAGCCGCAAAAAGCGCCACATTATTCCGGACTGTTTCCCCGTTCATATACACAGTCTGAGGAATATAGCTGACAATCTCTCCTATGTTTGCCTTACAGCTTCCATTTCCATCCGTCCGGCTGACGATATCATACTCATCATACAAGATTTCTCCCTCCTGCGGTTTTAAAAGCCCTATAACCAACGATAGAAGGGTCGTTTTTCCTATACCGGAAACCCCGATGACCGCCACGGAACTTCCAGCCGGAATCTCCATGGAAGCATTTTGAAATATGTTTTCCTTCCTGGGATATCCGAATGTCAGATTCCTGACAAATATGCCTTTACCAAATGTAATGTTTTTCTGCCTGATTCCCTGGATTTTCTTTTCTTCCTCTTTTAATTCCGTATATCGGAGCATGCATTCTTCCAATGCTTCATAAGATTTTTTCGAATATCTTATATTGTTCATCCCACCTGTAATCGTATGAGCAGCCGACATGGCCCTGCTTAATACAGAGACATAGGCCGTGATTGGTATCAGCGCCGCCATATCGGGTCCCACTAAAAAAATAGCGGCAAATATAACAAGCATGATTGCCTTCATCCACAGGTTCATAATCACTTTGATAAAATCATTTTTAAAGCTATATTCTCCCTGCATCCGGGCATAATCCATACTTGCGTCATAATATTTCCGGAGAACAGGCTCAATATCCCCCGCAATCTTCATTTCCTCAAAAATACCGTATCCCAGGGTAATCTGCGAATTTGCTTTGATCTCATAACTCCTGCTCTTTTCTCCATAGACTTCCATCCGCACACAATACCATGCAAAAATCCCCGCGGTCAGGACGATGATGAGCATTCCGCCCAGCAGCCCGAACCAGGATGAAATCGCGATCAGGATTATGATATATCCCAGCACGATCAATAGATGCGTCCCCACTTCCATATAACTTAAGAGCATACCGATACTCTTTGTTGTATCGCTGCGTACCATTGCCAGCGCCTGCATGACACTTTTCTGGTTATGGTGTTCCAGATCCTCTTTTGCAAATAGTTCATAGACTTTCACAGACAATTTTTGCGCGCCATGATATAGAAAATGATTTGATATCCTGCATCGGTGCAATTCTAATGCCATCTGAATCAGAAAGAGAAACAAAATCATCCAGACCTGAAGCTTCCCGACTGAGGGATGGTCTTCTAAAACCGCCGGAATCCAGAAAACGGTCACTACAAAACTAACGATTTCTGTCACAGCGCTCAGAATTCCCAAAACAGCTATACTCTTCCAGTTTTTCTGCTCTTCTTTCCCCAGAATCCCTGTCAAATATTTAAAAACCTCTATCACATCGTTTTCCTCCCAAATGCTGAAAATGTCGTTACATTTTTTTGCAGTCAAATCCTCTCTAAAACGTTTTTTATTTTTCACTAACCCAAATTTCCGGTAAATCTCTGCTTCATTGTCCACAGTATTCTAAACGGCGGGAAATAGAAACATCCATAAAACAGCAACTTTGTTCTTCCTGGGAGCTGCCTGTATAAAGGGTGCCTGATTTCCGTCATCATCATCCTTCTGAAATGATAACAGCTTTCTCTGTCCTTTTTTCTTTTCGCTGCCAGATACTCTGATAAGATTCCCCATACGATCTTATTTCCCCACTTTAGCGCCCAACGATCGTGTCCCATATCATATTCCTGAATTTTTATCCTTTCACATACCCGGAAAAACTGGAAATTTTTATCCCCCTCATCTGAATGCATCAGACTGCCCTGGCGCATCCTGTAAAAATACCCTGCGTCATCCAAATAAGCCATCCTCATCCCTTTACATGCCAGGCTGTGTATAAATATGGTATCTTCTCCTCTTAAAAGACCCTCGTCAAACTTTCGTTTTTCTATCATATCCCGGCGTATCATTTTGCCTCCGATTCGGGATAATTCGTGTCCGAATTTACAATGGAACCATTCTCCCGACTCCTCTTTCTCTCCAATTTTCCACGTCCCCTTTAACTCTTCTTCGGACATCCTCCTGGCTTCCTGTTCCATTTTCAAATCATCAAGTTGTATACAGATACAGAATGCCAGGTCTATATGGTGTGATTCCGCCTGCCGGACATATTGTTCCAACAGGCATGGATGGAGCATGTCGTCACTGTCCAGAAAAAAAATATATTTGCCGGACGCTTCTTCCAATCCCCTGTTCCTCGCAGACGACACCCCTTTTCTTTCCTGGCTTAATATCTTTATTCTTCTGTCATGTAAGCGGAACTCCCTGCATATATCCAGACTCTGATCCGTGGAGCCGTCATCTACCACCAGAATCTCCAGACAATGATAAGTCTGGCTGAGCACCGATTCAAGGCATTGCATAATATAGGCTTCCGCATTATACATTGGGATAATTACTGATACCTTTATCATACGTCCTCCAACTATTGTTTAATTTCAAAATAATATAACCGCTTTTTCCATCCACTCCAGAATCCGGTAACTTATTTTACATATCACTTCCACCGTTCCATAACATCTGATCCTGTAAAAGAACAAAAGCACCCTTCTCGGCATGGGACCCATTTTCCGGTTGTACCTCATCGCTTCATTATAAATTTTATTTTTCTGCATTGCCCGGCATAGCCTGCGGTTTTCTAATCTGTTTCTGGGACTATATGGATGAAAAATTCCTTTGATCAGAACATCCGCCATGCCAAAAAGCACCATATTGTAATATGCCCTTTCCATTCGATGAAAGAGGCCAAACCTGTGCAGCATATTCTTCAAACATTTCTGGTATTTCAGGTTATTTTTCAGAAAGCCCCTATGAAACCTGTGCATCGCCGAGTCCGGCCGTATCTGTACAAAACAGGCTGTTGTCTGCATATATGCAAAAGACTCTGTATTCATAAAATACTCCAGATTAAAAAGCCGGTCTTCCCCCAGCACAATATCCTCCGGAAAACGAATGGAACCCCTGTCTATCACGGATTTTCTGTACGCCTTGGCACAGGGAGAAATCAGGTTTGTGCCGCCGCCTTTTACCAGTTGTCTGCCATACAGCAAATTTTCAGCCAGTTTCAGCTTATTCTTTTCCTGATGCCTCATCGGACGAAGTCCGCCTGTCCCGCAGGGGCATGGATTGCGGAATGCCTTTTGGGTATCCCTTATCGGACGCAGCCCGCCCGCTCCAGTGAAACATGCATTGCGAAAGTTACTTTTCTCGTCTTTTTTCTTCAGCAACGCATAATCGAAAATCAGAAGGTCACAACGGTGGTTTTCTTTTCGCAGAATCCAATTAAAAAAATCAGCAGAGATTACATCATCCGAATCTACAAATACAATCCATTCTCCCCGGCTCTCATCGATCCCCCTGTTTCTCGCGGCAGATACTCCCTGATGTTCCTGATCGAAAAACCTGACGCGGCTGTCGCTCCTGGAATACCTCCTGCAGATTTCAGGGCTGGAATCACTGGAACCGTCATTTACTAAAATCAATTCAAAATCCTGGCAGGAAGAATGCAATACAGAATCAATACATCTTCCCAAATACCCTGCCGTATTATAAACAGGCACAATGACTGAAATCATGAACATCCTCTTTCCCATTATCCCGGCAAAATCACCCTGCCAACGGTCTTTGCCAGAAGCCGCCCAAGTTCCGGCGCTTTCCTCACAACCCACATTGCAGCCTTTTGATAGCCCGCAGTCTTTGGAGAGGCCATAAACAGATCTGCATACCGCTCCAATTCCTCCATACAGATCTTCCAGCTTTCACAGTCCGGTGAGAAATCCGCCTTTTTACACCGCAATGCCTCTTCATACCAAAAGGCCATGAACCGGAATGCATACTGTAATTGATGCGCCGTCAATTTTCCATTGCCGGCCTGCTCGCCTGTCTGCAGGATCCAGTTCATTGCCTGGCATAGTTCATCCACGGTACGTGTCTGCGACGTCAGGCTTCCCGCGTGTTTACAGTAGAATACGCCATAGAAGGGGATCACCTCCATCCATCCGTCACATCGGCTGAGGTATCTGCATATAAATACAAAATCTTCAAACTCCGCCAATTCTTCCGGAAACTCTACCAGCAGGCATCCCTGCCTGTCCAGAATTTTTTCACGGCGGAACAAAACCGGGCAGACGCTCATCAAAATCTGTTCCCACATCACTAATTCCAAAGCCGTCTCAGGACATTGACGGTACTGCCTCTTCAACGGATACTGCCAGTGCGCCGGATTTCCATTTTTATCGCAGATCTGCCGCCCGCAGGCCGCCAGATCATTTCCTTTCAGAAGGCTTTCGGCCAGCCGCTCGATCATCTGCGGGTGCAGCATGTCATCTGCGTCCATAAAACCGATAAACTGTCCTTTCGCAAGCTGAAGCCCGGCATTGCGCGCGCACGCAGGGCCGCCATGCGATATATTGATTAATTCGATTACCGGCCCGGCTTTCTCTTTTGTTTTCTCTATAAACTGCCTGACAATCTCCTCCGTCCTGTCAGTAGAGCCGTCGTTCACCACAATCACCTCATAATTACGGTAAGTAGAAGCAAGAATACTTTCTATACAGCGCCCGATCCTCTGTTCCTGCTGATACGCCGGTATAATGATTGAAACGAATCTATCCATCTTCATTGCCTCCGGTACTGAAAAATACTTTTTGCCTCAGGTACAAGCCAAAGACCCCGCCGCCGGCCGGGTTTCCTGTTTCTCCATCCCATTCCTGCCATCTTCCGTACTCAGGCGTCCTAACATCGTTCTTCCTCCCACATCGGATCTATTTGCGAAGCGAATCAATGCGCCGTCATTTTTCCTCCTTGCTTCCAGAAACAGCTCTCCATTATAAACCTCCGCTACACAGGAAAGCCGCCTTGTTTCCCCGCTTCTCCACCCGTTCATTCGGCTTTCCAGTATTTCGGCACAACATTTTCCATTCCCGTCCCTATATTCCAGCCGGATCTCACCTTCCTGATAAAATGCGGCAAATCCGGTATTTTCTATCTCAATTTCGATGCAATATTCTCCGTTTCCTTTTCCGGCTCTGTGTACATCCACTTTCCGGATTAAAAAGCGGTATCCCAGATGCGCCCCTACATAATCAAACACGCTCTTTCCCGCCCAAATCCCGGTTCCCGGATATTTCCACTCTTTCCACAGATCCAAGACCCTTGTATCATGAATCCGGTTCAGATATGTAATCTGCATCTGCCGCAGATCTGCTATAACCTTTTTCGGTGTAAGCCGCTTTATATATCCATTGTGGTATACCGCTTCTCCGCCGTTGGGCGCCAGCCTGCATAGTTCCTGCTCAAATGCCAGTTCCTGTTCCCGCTGCCAGGGCTCGTTCCATATCTTTTCTTCTTGCCCTCCCTCTGCAAACGTTCCCATATGGCTTGCTGAACCAAACATCCCGTCATCGAATAGCCCCATTTTATCTGTGCAGGACAACGCCCCCTCTTTTTGCCCCTCATGTAATCTGCGCCAGTATACGGGACGCCTTACTTCCAGAAATGTCTGCTCCCCTTTCTGCATGGAAAGTATTTTTGACAACTCAGCCATCCTGCGCGTATCTAAAAACCGGGAACCGTGCATCTCTCCCCAATTCCCCAACAGCATTCCCTGAAACACGAAAACAGAAGGGGCGCTAAGAGCGATTACACCGCCAATCTGCCGCAAATGAGCCTGCACCACAGCAAAATCCACAGGCTCGCGGACAAGCGCCCTTCCTTCATGATCATACACCGCCCTTACAATGCAGTCATACCGGTTTTCCGCAAAAAAAGAGAGAATACGGCAGATCCGCTCCAACACCTGGCTGTCCAGGTTCTTTGCACGAAAATGTCCAATATCAATCAGTACAAGAGCCAGCGTATCTTCCCGGTTCAGGCACCATTTCTGCTCTTCAAAGTCCGGCTCCTCGTCCGCCGGAAACGTATAAATCTGATACCATCCTCTGGCCGGATTTATGAATGCTTCTGTGGTTTCTCTCAAATCGCTTTGCTCAAAATTCCATTTTCTGCCCTTTATTTTTAACCTTTCAAACAGATTGGCCAACACTGCATTTTCACCTTCTCATTACTGTTTTACCTGATTTCCGGAGGCAGATCCACCTTTAAGATCTTTGTGCGGAAAACCACCGTCAACATACTGAACAACATCCGAAGCATGTACCAGACCGGTTTCAAACCGCTATGCATACTGTCCTCATTTTCCCTTTTATGCATCACTGCGGGAATTTCCTCTACCCGATACCCCAGCAAAAGCATTTGCATGAGCATATTGGCATCCGGGTATTTGTCGTCAAAATGGTTATACTCCGAATAGTAACCGAAAGCCCTTCGGTTAAGCCCCTGCAAACCGGTCGTAGGATCTGCGATATACCTTCCTGTGGCCTGTCTGATCAAAAACCGGAACAGGATAAAAGCAGTCTTTTTAAGCAATGAAACGGGAAAAACAGAACTCCCTTTCATAAATCTGGCTCCCAATACAATATCCGGCTTTTCTGTATTTTTTTCGTTCCCTTTCAATGCCTCATATATCACAGGGATATTGCAGGCGTCGTGCTGCCCGTCGGCATCCATCTGGATTACATACTGATAGTTCCGGCGCACTGCATATTTATATCCCAACTGTAACGCGCTCCCATATCCCAGATTGTAGATATGCGCAATCAGCCCATACCGCCTCTCTCTTACAATCCTTCCTGTATCGTCGGATGAGGCGTCGTCAACGACCAGAATATCAGCGATTGCAGGAATATGCTTTTTCTCAAGCTGGTCAAATACTTTGACAATATTTTTTTCTTCATTATAAGCCGGTATAATGATCAATAACTCTTTCCTATGCATTGCTCTTATATCTGCCCTCCATTTTAGCTGCTGCCCGGATCCTGGCCTGATGAACGGAAAAAACGCCTCCTTATTCCATCAGCTCCCAAAATAGCTCCATCTCTGTCCCGCAGGAGATGCTTTTTTTCCCGGCGTCTTTTCCAAGCGTTTTTCTTTTTACCTCATCTAGATACAATGCTTCAATCTTTTCTGCCACCGCAAAAGGAGTCAATTCGCACAAAAGCCCGTCCTTCCCATCCTCTATCTGTTCCCTGTTGCCATTACAATCGGAAGCAACCACTGCGCATCCCAATATCTGCGCTTCCTGTATGGCAATACTTTTTCCTTCAAACCTTGTAGCATGCACGTACAGGTCAGCCTGAACATAATACGGGTACGGATTCTCTTTCTGCCCCAGAAGCAAAAAATCTTCTTCCAGCCTCAGCTTTCGAATTTTTTTCATCAAAGCCTTTTTCTGGTCTCCCTCGCCCAGAACATACCATCGAATCTCATAGTTTTTTCTTTTTAAAATCTCCATCGCTTCTATGGCAATATCAAACCCTTTCTGCCAGACAAGCCGTCCCACAGAAAGGATACGGAACCCCTGATATCCATCTGAAAATCCTCCCTTTTCCCGGCCTTTCATACGGATAAAATTCTGGTCGAGGATGTTGTGGAACACTCGGACCTTCTCTGCATATTCTCCATAAACATTTAAAAAATGCTTCTTTGTTTCCTCAGATACAGTAAAAATTTCTGTATATTTTCTAAAACAGTCCTGATCCGCCACGCTCGTGTAACCTGCATTCTCATATTCGATATGAATCAATGCGATCTTCCTGCGCGCATTTACATGATCTGCCACATAATACGCTGCACCGCCTTCTATCCACGCCACCGCCAAATCAAAGGAAATGTCAAACCGCTCTGCACCGTCTGATATGACCCGCCAGAACAATTTATCCATCTGGATCCTCTTTTTTCTTAACATGCCTGCAAATGTTCTTACAGTATAAGATACTTTGTAAAAAAACTTTCCGTTTTTCACGAAGGACCACATCACGGTTTTCATCAGTATCCATCTGCCCCTGCCTGTCAGGACAGACTGTTTACTGAATACCGGATTTAAAAGCTTTACGTGGTCTGGCAACCTTCCGATCATTTCTCCCTGCCCTGTAAGCACATAGAGGAACACTTCATATTCCTGTCTGTCCAGCTTTCTTAAGAATTCCAGCAGAGCATTCTCAGCTCCTGCCTGGCTCAGCGTATTGATCACGAACAGCAGCTTTTTCTTCATATTTTTCCATCCTGTCTGCCAACTCTTCCAACTGCTGTATCAGTTTTTCATTCTCCTGGATAAGCAGGGATACCTGTATGGCAATCTCCTGATTTTTCATAGTAATACGTGAGGCCAACAGGCTGAGCTGAAAGCCTCCCCACAGACCAACAGCCCCCACGACGGACAGCCCCAGTCCTGCTTCCACGGAAATCAGGCGTGCCCAGGATGAGAATACCGGCACATTTCCGATCACCACCAATATCACACCCAGAATCGCCCATATTACAGCCAGATTCACCGTCATTTTCCTGACGGAATGATACCAGAAACTGGCGCACATCACCAGAATACCTGCTGCGGTAATTCCATATTTTATTATCTCAGACGTTTCCATCATTGATCTGCCGTTCCCTTCTGCTGTCTTTCCATGGCAGAGTCTTCTTACGTTTCCTCTGCCGGAACCCCTGACAGCATCTCCCTGTTTTTTTCTTCATTGCCCGCAGGAGAACAATCCTTTGCCCGTATGACAAAATAATAGGTTTCCCCGGCATCCAGATTCCTGACCACCGCCTCATAGGGGTATGTATCCTCTCCCGCACCGTAACCGTAACCTTCTCCCACCTCTGGAACCAGCTCTGTCTTCTGCGCATTTTCCAGATCAGCATCCTCTTCAAAATCAAATGGCTCTTTCTGATAATAAAGGGTATAAGCCACTCCGCTCTTATCAACAGCCACATCCCACCGCACGATCATGCCGTTTTCAACCGGTTCCGTCTGTCCGATTCCAACCCGCGGTTTGGGTTCCTCATAGATGGAATCGTTATGGACGCTGCTCCAGACCGGCGGGAGAAGATCCTTCTCCTCCTCATGATCCAGTACAAAATCATTTACCATCAACAGCGCGCCATCTGTAATGTAATGTGAAAAGCCAGCTCCATTTTGAGCCTGATCCATATCCTCCATGAGAATATCCAATCCTGCTTCTGAGTCTCCAAGCAGCGTCTCTTTTAACCGGTACTCCTCTGGTCCTTCCGCGTATCCCAGAGACAGCACCTTAAATCCATCCGGGCGGTTGGCTTCCGCTGTAATTTTAGGCGCATATACATTTTTGTTTTCTTCAAAATACCCTTCATAGTACAAAATTTCACTGGACGAATCCAGCATATAACTTTCATACAGAAGAAAATCAATATATTTTCCAGGCTCATAATCAAAATGCGGCAGATTATAATTATAGAAAAAAAGCCCTCTGTTCTGCAGGACATATTTGTCTGCATACTCGTCTTTTAATCGTTTTATGAAATCCACCACTCCCGGCGCGGTCCATTCAAACCTGGTTCTGGCCGGGTCGTCGTCATCCCTCGTATATTTGTTGGGCGCGCATGTATCGATTGTATCCAAAAACAGGCCGTCACAGCCCAGCCCCCGTCCATAGTCAGCGGTCAGTATTTCCCGGATTCCCGGTATCCTGTCCGCTCCGTCCATCAGCATATCGTTCAGTTCATCATACCAGGCCGGATCACCGATATTGGTATAAGCACAGCCAAAATTCGGGTTGAAGTCCGGTTTGCCGTCATGATCATTGTCATCCAGATAATAGGATGCGTACCCGTCTCCTTCCAGGGAAGCGCTGCCTGATAAATCCACATTGTCCAGGCTATCATCCCCCTCTTTACGCGGGTCAGTCCGCGGACCTGTCTGATTACCAGTAAACCGGCTGTCCTGCCTCATTTCCTCCGGGGTCATTCCCGCTGTCCTTAAATCCTCTCCCACAGACAGGTATCCTAAGACACAGGTTCCAGATTCCTGAATCTTCTGTACCTGTTCACGGGTGATATTCCCACCCTTCGGATGCAGTATTGCAATATCATATTGCTGCATTTGTGTAATAAGGGCATCATTCAGCTCCCCATAGTAAATGATGTATGAAGGATGGCCTTTTTGAACCTGGTCTTTTTGCTGTTCCGTCGCCGGTTTTTGGTCTGGTACCGATCGCTGTTCCATCAGACGAAAACACCCGCCCAACAAAAGAACCCCCATAAAAAGAAGGTTTCCAATCCTGAAGATTGTCCGATAGCTGATATGGATCTGCTTCTTTTTCATACGGTTACCGCCCCTTTCTCAATTTCTGCAAATTCATTACAATCCTTCATTCTTGTATGGTCAGACCAAGCTGTGAATTCGGATTTTGATGAATCATATAACATATGAATTCTTCGTCCTCATAATAGATATTGGTTTCAACAGGATATATCTCACGAAACTCCTGATACCATGCATATACTTTTGAATTCAATACTGTCCGCATATCCCGGTCTATATAATTATCAAAGGGGATCTCCAGATAAGATATTGACCGCCGCGCGGCCTCCCTGGAACTCTCCGGGCGTCCCTGAACATCAAAATTCCGGCAGGCATTTTCATTCTTCCTTGCCAGCCACGAAGGACCTCCATAAAAATATTTTGAATATACGACAGGCATTTTCTCTACACAAAGGAAAATATATTCTGTGGGAAGAACGTATTCTTTTTCCTCTATGTTCTGTACAAACGTAAAGATTTCTTCATGTATTCCTCCTTCTGTCAGTTGATATAAGCCTCCGTTCATCGATACGATCGTATAGGAATATTGAGGAAATGTTTTCATAATTTTGTCTGTTACTAAAACCTCCGCCTGATAACGTCCTATCCACCAGTATGGATACTCATGAAAATCCGTCCGAAATGCCAGACAGTAAAGTGCACAGAAGCCCGCAAGCGCACCTGCGTTCATCACGCTTTGGCTCACTCCTGAACCTGCAAGGAAAAGCAGGAAATCCACTGCCACACCCAACATGCTGCAGATCCAGATCTGTATCAGGCCTGCAATTCGGTTGATCGCAACAAATTGCGGTAATCCCGCAGAAGGCGCCGCATACAAAAAAACAAAAATCACAGAAACTGCTATAAGAAAAAAATACCCCCCAGGCATTCCTTTGGCAAACAGGCTTTTTCTCTCCGGCTCCCTCTTTCTCTTATAATATAAAAGAAAACCGTACAGGCATAAGGCCGCAATGATCATGAGCGAAACAAACACGATGACCGATGCGCCTCTTTCTCCAAATAGATTCACATACCCATTCCTGTAGAACTCCCTGAGAAAACGGCCTGGGGATACAATCTCTGAGCCTTTCTCCACAGGTGTGTACGCCGTACTCTCACTGATTCCCTGAAAAGTACTGACTCCCCACCCCAGAGAACCTTCCGGCTCCATTCCCATATCATACGCCGCCAGCATCGGGACAATGCCTGCCTCTACACCGTACAGGACCGCCGCAGACAGAAACCCGATCCTCTTCATGGAACGCATTTTCCAGAAATATACCAGTACGGCAGCCAGACAGGCAAAAAAGGCCAGTATCGTCACATAGAAATGTATGGCAATCGTTGCCCCCACTCCGAATGACAGCAGCAAAAGATTTTCGTTTTGGAACCATTGCCCTGTCTCCCTTTCCTCCCTCAGAAACCGGATGAGGAACAGCGGACAGAGGAATACCAGATAAAGGCCAAATTCCTGCGGCAGCGTCCAGGTCATTCTTGAGAGTGAATCCAACGCTTTTTCTCCCATACCGTCGAAAAGCAGCCAGACAGCCAGAACAAACAGGGGCGTAAAGCGGCATTGGAACACTTCTTTTTGCAGACAGTATGCTGCAAGCAGGAATGTCAGGCTATGAATCCCCGCCAAAAAGAGTATACAGCTATAAAGCCTCACTCCAAACAGACAGTTCATACTGTAGATAAAACAATGCATGGCTTCTGGATAAATGCCGTCTGAAAATATCTCTCCCTCCTGTAATCCAAGAATCCACTGATGGTGCGTAAACTGGTCGCTGCATCCATAAGAAAGGAACTGGAATGCTCCGTTGGAAAAGTATGCCATTCCAAACAGTACTGCGGCAGCCAAAAGAAAATACTGCATCATTTGATCCTGATAATTTCCGTAGAACTTTTTCCACTTCTTGCATACCGTATCCCATATCCGGGCGAAAAATAGTTTCCATCCGTATTTCCCCAACAGCAGATTCTCTGCCATAAGGCCAATCCCTGGATATCCCCGCTTTTTTCTCTTGAACAGAAATATTCCCGCACTCATGATAAGGGGTCCATAAAAAAAGCCCCTCACGACCCAGACATTCAAAATATGGAACAACCCTGCCCCAAGAACCACCAGATTTACCAATACAATCTGTACGACAGAACAAAAAAGGAAACGAAATTCGAACCCTTTTCCTCTCAGATATTTATGAAAAATAATACCCGGCCAGATATAAAGCAAAGCTGCATATGCAGCAAAGACTTTCATATATTCCAGATACCAGTATATGTTATCCACCCTGTTCCCTCTCCATTCTGTTTAAAAATAGCCTGCTGCATCCGTCTCTTCATAACGGTCCATTACTTTATTCGAAGGCATTTTTCCAACCGCATGTTTTAAAATCTGTCCCCCGCAGAAAACATGTCGATCCAGATTCCTTTCCAACCACCGCAGACGGAAAATGGCTGTCACAAACCCCGTCACAGCGGCCGCGAAAACTCCGATTCCAGCCCATAGATAAGGCAGGCGCACGGCAGCCATGCTTCCGGTGAGCATCGTCGCAAAAAACAATACCGAAGTCAAAAGCGCTCCCCACAAATCATTAAAATACTGTAGAAAAAGCATGGTTGAATACATGATGAACAGCGGGAAATATCCTGCTGCCAGACAATAATAGAACTCCAGGACCAGGCCGCCGTATCCGACCCTCGGCAGGAAAATGACCACGATAAAATACAGAATCATGGAAATAATAGACTGGATTCGTACCAAATTGACCAGTTCCTCAGACAACTGCCGGAACATCCTCTTTTTCGCAGTCTGGATATCCATCCACCGCCCGCCGATTACCGCTTCTGTGTAAGCCTTATAACGAGACCGAAAGCGCATCTCCACCCTGGAAATAAAAATAACAGACGCGGCAATATTGGTAAACATTGCAATACATGTTGCCACATCATAAGGTTCTGCACAAACAAAACTTTTTGCCACGACAATCCGCAGTTCTGTCGTCCAGAACACAAAATTGTGGGTATACAGACCCAATACATATAAAAAATTGACAAAGATCAGCTGCCAGTATTTCCGAAAATACTGAAACACCGGCCGATACCTTCCGCTGTTCTCTGGAAAAAACTGTCGGATCTGTGCATATTCCAGAACCGCAATGATGAGAAATCCCACACTCAGCCCGAAAAGCGAGCTAAAAGTCTGCTCCATACGCCCAAACCTGCGGATTCCAAGAGACGCCAGTACGGCAGCCGTCATCCCGATCAAAAAAAACAAAGAGACTTTTTTGTAGTCTTTGCTGACAGAAAGAAAGGACATACAATACACCACCAGAATCAGGCTGATATATCCGCAGAATCCAGTAAATACATAATATACCGGTACTTCTCCCATAAAATGTTCATGCAGGCAGAAGGGAATCCCAAGAGCGCATCCCGAGGCAGCCGTCATAAAAAGCCCCAGATAAAAACACGGAAGAATATCCTCATACCGCTCCTCATAAATGATATCGGACATATACCGTGAAATCACGGGTGTAAAAGGCGACACAACCAAAAATGAAAAAATAAACATATAAAGCACTGTGCAGGAATAGAGCTCTCTTGCCGCATAACCGGCCTCCTCAAAATTCAAAAGGGCGTGCATCAGCATGACCGTCCCGAATACCACCAGCATGGGAGCTATCGTGACCACTGTACTGTAGAGGGCGCCGTACAAATTGCCTGCAATACTGTTTCTTCCATAGATCCTGTTCAGCTTAACTCCGATTCCGGCCATGCTCCCCCTCCTTCCTGATATAAAAGGGCTCCTCAGTCCAATCAAGCGACCTTTCCTGTGCAAATTTTTTATAAATATCTCTGTACGCATGACGCATATCTTCAATTCTATGCCTGGCGCGGACACGCCGGTATCCGTTCTCTCCGTAAGCCTGCCGTTCTTCTGGATTAAGAGCAAGTTCCACGATCGCGCCTGTAATCTCATCCAGATTCATGACATGTGTCAGAATCCCCGCTTTTCCAAACCGATCTCCTTCTTCTCCATAAATCAGCCCTCTGCAGTTCCCCACATCCGTTGCAATGACCGGCTTCCCTGCGGCATAGCTTTCCAATATGGTAAGGGGCTGCCCTTCGCTGATACTGGTCAGTATCGTAAAGTCCATCTTTCCAAGATATTCCCGAATATCCACACTGCCTGTAAAAAACACGTCCGGAATCTCCAGATTCTGAACCAGTTCCATACATTCTGACGCATATTCAGATTCTTCATCCACTGACCCCATGATCCACAACTTCAGGCCTGGAACCATTTTTTTCGCATTTCCAAATGCTTTGAGCAGGGTTTTCACATCCTTGATGGGCGTAACCCGAAGAACAGCTCCGACATAAATACTGTCCTGTTCTTCCTCTGTTTTTTCCTGAAGTCCCTCCAGCCTTGCAACATCAATTCCGTTCGGAATAATTCCTGCCTTTTGGGGAGGGCATCCCAGTTCTATCTGTAATTCCCTTGCATGCGCATACAAACTGATAACGGCATCCGCCCGTGCGTAGACAAGGGTGGACATTTTTCTGAACTGTTCTATCCAGATATCTTTATAAAGCCCATCCAGCCAGGCGGCCCTGATCAGTTCTTCCTCTCTCTCCCTCGTATAGATCCCGTGTTCAGACAACAACAGCCCGCTTCCATAAAAATATGAGGCCATACTTCCGATGATTCCCGCGTATCCGGCAGCCATACAATGATAAACGTCTGCTTCTGGTATCTCCATTTTCATTACAAGAAACAAAGGGACATACATTGAACGCAACGTCCATAAAAAATCAGAGAACATGATCTGGGTATATCGCTTCTGGTATACCTCCACAGCGATCTGTAAAAAATCCTCGCCCATCAATAATTCGTTCAGAGAAATTCTTTTTCTGCGGAACAAATCAAACAGGCTATCCCACTCCACATTTTGGTTCAGCATCAGGCTGCGCAGCGCGTTCCATTCTTTCTTTTTTAATTTTAAACGGGATTTCTTAAAAAAGCGGGTGGGCTGCCAGTCGTCATCCTGCAGATAGACTTCATATACTCTGGTAACATTATCTGGAAGTTCATATACAAATTTTCCTCTCTACTCCCTGCCAGACACAATATTCACCAACATAAATTCCAAATTGGGAAAGGAGCGTATCATACTGTGGATCCAACCGGAAACCCCTCCCACCGTATAAGGGTAGCAGCCCTCTGACACAATACAGATTCTCAAAACGGCACCTCCCATTTCCCCTGTATCTTCTTCGAATATCTCAGTTCTCCAGAAAAATGCGAACATTCTCTTCCTGAGCTAAAATCAAATACGCGTCCTTTTCGATTTCAGAAAATGTTCCTCCTGAAACGGATGCCACATTCTTATCATGTGTTCTGAGCAGAAAACCGGCTTCTCCCTGTAGGTTCTCTATTTGGAGCCTGATGACATCATCCTCCCGCGACTCCCTGTAATTCAGAGAGAAAAAATTTCTCAGGCGGCTGTCGCTTTCCGTAACCGTTGTTTTATCAAAGCAGGAAAATGGTTTCCACCACATCCCGATATTCCCCGCGGCCTTTCTGGAATATCGTTCCCATTGGTCTTCAAGGCTCTCCGGCCATGAAACCCGCTCTATATCCAAAAAGATATGGGTATAGCCAAGCGCCGTCTGAAGGCTTCGGTTCCTTAGATCGTCAGAATAACTATATCTGTCCGCATAATGTGTGATTCCCTGATACGTCATATTCTCCGACACAAAGGACAACAAAAAATCCCCCTCTCCGACAGGCCCCGTAACCGTGCGGATATCCCCCGCCTTCCTTTCATCTGCCAGTGCGGACAGCTCCTTTCTTTTCTTTTGGGACGCAAAGGCCGCTGTATAAACATATCCACTTCCCGCTTCTTGAAAAAATTCTTCATCCCATAATTTCTTATCTATGACGGAAATATCATCCCTGCTCTCAGCTGACCACCCGGCCTCGCCCTGCCGTTCTTTCATCTGGCGGAGATAAAAATCCAACAGCTCTGAATCCGGTGTTCCTTCTCCTGAATAAAGAGATCGGGGCGTCAGAAAACAGGTCATATGAAAACCGCTCTGCTCCGAAATCGCAACCAGGCTCGGCCAAACCACATTCTGGTGCATCTGTCCCTGGCTGCAGCTGTAAATCCGCCTGATTGCCTCATCGTTTTCAGAAGTCAGGCTGGGATAACCTCCCACTGACAAATTCTGTGCGTTCACCACGGGATAAATGGTATAAGCGTTGCTTTCTGACATCATGGCATCCAGAAAACCCAGTCCGGTTTCTTCGCACAGATACTCCCCGTTTACTGCAAATATCTTTGCCTTCCCCACCGTATTCCTCCATACAATGGCAGGACCTCCGTCCTCTCCGCTTTTGCTGCTTTTTGTAAGGCCTGCCATATAAACCTTACTCCTGTCTCCCAGCTTATACCAGGGAATTGTTAATTCCAGATCCTGACGTTTGGTTTCCTCCTCCGTATCCGCCTGATATACAGCCTCACCGCCCAGAAGAAAGCCTTTATATAGAAGGATTCCCTTTAAATCCACCTTCTCCTGTATGGTTCTTTCTATTCCTAAAAGCCTGCCAAATTCTGGCGACTTTCGGATTGCGCCGCTTTCCGGTAATGAGCCAAAAACCATGATTATATCCCGGCCTGTCATCTTTTCAAGCAGAGCCGGATCCGTTTTTAAGGACAGGACGCTGCAGTCCATGCACAGCACGTCTGCCTGAATCTCCTTCTGGGATGCATAATCTGAAAGCGATGGGAAGCATTTCAAAGACCGTTTGGTATAGGTACACCATTGGGCAGCCACATTCTCCATATCACTTTCGCCGTCCCCGATAAATACGACCTGCCTGCCCAGGCCAGACGTCTCTGCCTTCTCCGTCATTTTGTATGTGTCGGACTGACGGACAGTGATGTCCTGCGCATAGCTGTTCGTATTATAATCATTGAAAACTTCCCTGTAAATCTGGGGAAGCATAAACATCGAAAGCAGTACCGCCATCATAAGCAGCATGCTGAATAATTTTCTGCGTGATATCATGTATTTTTCTTCCCGTCCATTTCAAAAAACGCTCATTTCCATTTTCTCCCAAGGGCACGCCTATAAAAATACACGGATCATCTCAAGTGTCGCCCTGTCAATCGTGATATCGGAAACACGCAGCTCATTGAGAAACCGAAAAAACGCTTCCCTCTCTCCGGTCGTAAAACAGAGCTTGAGCAGACACCGGTAAGGGATCAGTTCTTCGGGATATCTGGCATAAGCCTCCAGACACCATTTCCGGCATTTTTCGTAATCCCCTGCTTCCAGAAACTGCATGCTCACAGCTTCAAACCGTTTTGGAGTCATTCTGCCTGCATCTTCCTTTAAAAGAAGATCACAGAGTTCCTCCATAATGCCGGCATATGTTTTCTGCTCGCTTTCCGTCAGCAGGCGCTGCTCCATAAATTCCGCCAGAAAATCAACTGTCTCTTCCGACAGTTCCAACAGAGCCAGCCTCCCTTCTTCCGTCCCACACTCCTTCTGCAGCATAATCTGATCGTATTTTTTCTGTATTGAAATCTGAAATTCACTCAGAACCGCCTGCAAAGCCGCTGCCGCATAATGTGCCGTTTCCGGGTCATCACTGCCAAGTGCAAGCGATACCGCCGAGAGAGAAGACTTCATATTTCCGCGCACCACATTCATGATCATACCCCGCAGGCTGTCTTTATCTGTAATCGCAACGGCCTCTTCTATCGGCACGATATTGCTTTCACTCTCCTCCTCAGCCGCCATCCGCGGCCTGACCCGCTCTTTGCTGAAAATCACATCATTCAGGTCTACCTTTGCATGAAAGATTACTTTGTTACAAAGATACCCCATCGAAAAAAAACAGACTCCCACCACCGGGCACAGAAGCATGACTGTTGATTTCAGCCAGACTCCTTTCACATTCGTTTTTCTTCGGCAGATCTTCAGCACAAAACTCAAAAGCAGATAAAGTATTACAATGATCAAATTTAAAAGAAGTAAAAATAAAAACTGCTCCTCGCCCAAAGCCTCCATTATATTACCCACTCTTCTTTCATCCGGCATGGATAGCCCCTCTGTATAAAACGCTCCATAACGATTGCAGCCTCATCATTTCCTGTATTGGACAGCAGCACATACAACCCGCCTGTTCCGTCAATTCCTATGTAATCGCTGTTTCGCAGGCTTTTCCTGAGATTTTTTCCTGCCTCTGCTATAGATTCATTTCCGGCTTCCACCTCCAGAAGCGTACATTCTGTCAATCCACGCCCTTTTGCTTCTAAAAAAGACTTTGCCAAAGCCTGAAAAGCATCTTTACTCAAAAGCTCCACGCCTTCCACATAGCGCTCTTCGCCCAGAGTGGAAAGATAACGGTTCGCATGAACCACTGCATTCTGAATCAGATATCCAAATACTACCAGATAATCCGCCTGTCCAAGAGTCATATGATCCCATGGAAGGCTCCATATCATCACAATGACCTGTAATTCCTGATCATTGTATATCCCGTTAGCCATCATCGGATACTGGCTGTCCATTTCCCGGTTGATAAATACCCTGTGGTTTTCCAGAGCGTCGGAAAGCTCCCCACATTCCCGATAGAGTATGGAATTACCGCCTGCCCTCGCCCTGATAGATGTAGACGAAAATAATCTGGCATAAGCATTATTTGATACAGTGTAGATTGCCACGTCCCTGCTGTCCATAAATTCCCCGAGCATTTCTGCCGCACGGAACAGAACCTCCTCGGGCATCAACTGGTTCAATGCCGACGTTACATGGTACACTTTTCCGATGCTGTCATTTTGATTGATAATCTGTGTTGTCAGCGCTTCCTTCACCCGGATATTACTGTCATTGATACTCTTAATGTCCAATAGCTGCCCTGAAAGATACTCTTGTTCATCCGCCGACTCGTCTTTGAGCAGCTGAATCCGGTCATGCAGATACCCTACCACCAGCCCTACGGTAAAAAGCTGGGCAATCCACACATACGTATTATGGTCAATGGCCACCTCAAACCCACTCCTGTCACAGGTCTGTCTGAAAAAGTATCCCAGGGCTGCAAGCATGGCGGAAAAAATTGCCTGATGCTGGCCATGGACAACAGCAAATAGTAATACGTACAGAAGATAGAGATCCAAACGTGAAATATACGGAATTTCTGTAATATAGTTATTGACCATAAATACCGGAATAAAAATAAGAAGGTTTTCCACAAATGGTATCATTACATCAATAAACGCCCCCATGCGACGTATCAGACGTTCTAAAAAAGTCGGCTTCCGTTCTGCGTCGGTAAGGAAGATTGTCTTATGCTCCTTCATATAGGAGATGATCTTATTGATGTTTTTCTCTGTATTCCCCCATACTTTGGCTCTGAATTCGCTGACGAACCGGGTATTATCCAATACACATCTGCGACCCGAAACCTTTTTCGGGACAACGGCTGCTTCGCTCTCTCCCATCGCGGATGCAACCCATCTGGCAATTTCCATCTCGTTTGTCTCCACAGAAGATGAAAGATTATAAACCCGTCCCTCATGAGCATGACAATCTGCTATCATATAGATATATTCCACTGCGTCCGACTCTGCTAACAGGGCAAATTTCAGTTCTTCATTTGCCTGCAATTCATTTCCGCGGAGCGCCTCCAGACAGAACCAGGTCAGTATCTCATTACAGTCCGTGCGCTTCCTGGGAATCCCATAAAGCTGCTGCAGCCGAAGAACAACAACATCCTTTTCCGCTGTTTTCGCAAAGTAACCGCATAAACTCTCCCCCTGCGCCAGAGCCGTTCCTTTTACCGTCCCGGGTTTCACTTCCTCTTCCTCTGAAATATCCTGCCGGTAATCTCCGTCATATACTTCTTCGGAAGACAAATATATAAAACGCCCTCCTCCCGATACGTCAAAGGACATCAGCATATTTATTAGGCCAGAGGAAAAATAAACTGCTGTTTTTTGGCCTTCCTCCCACCGGAAATTCGAGTCATAGGCCCCGAGAAATACTGTCACATCAGGGAACACACTCTCAAATACTGCTCCCAGCGACTCACTATTATACGGAAACCAATACGTCTCAAAGGCATTTTTATAGGAGCCGTTCTTAAAACGGCTCCCGGTAAGTATACATACCCTGTGGCCCTCTTTTTTAAATTTTTGAATCAGATGGTTCATAAAATTAGACGGACCGCCCACGAGTAAAATATTCATTGGCTTCCTCCCGCATTAATTTACACAAAAACATGGAAGATGTTTCGCTAAAAAATCTTTTATAAGGAGCAAAATTGTCATAGAGTGCCCTGCTATGCGACATTTTTTCTAATATTTAGTAAATGATTATCACATTTTCCAGGCATTGTCAATATCAACATGAAAATATACCGCACGTCCAAAAAAATTACTGTATCATTTGCATAAAATGCAAATCTACGTTGTGGACATGATAATCTACTATACCATAGTCATGGTTCAAAAATCTACAAGGTGGGACAATTCCATGTTTATTGGGGATGAAATTCTACGATTCACTGCCATCAGGCCGTAAATCGTAGAATGAAAAACGTTTTCTCCGCAGTCTGGTTCGCAGTCATTTTCCGCTATAATAATAGAGTGAAAAGACAACAAAAGTCAGGAGGCGTTTACATGGCAAAGGGTGAAAATATTTTCAAACGGAAAGACGGGCGTTGGGAAGCACGGTATGCGAAAGGAAGGGATCACGCCGGAAAAATCAAGTATGGATTTTGCTATGGGAAAACCTATGCAGAAGCAAAAGCCAAGGTGACCGAAGCAAAATCCAGAGTACTGAACGGGGAGGCCTTTAAGCCTTCCGGAAATACAAAAAACTTCGCTTCTTATTGTGACTGCTGGCTGGAACTGCGCAGTACACAATTAAAAACTTCCAGTTATGTAAAATACCAGAATTGTATACATAATCATATTAAACTTTTTCTCGGTGAACTGCGTCTACAGGATATCACAACAGAAAAGATATCTGCTTTTTCGAAATATCTGTTAAACGAAAAAGGGCTTTCCATCAAATCGGTGCGTGATATCCTCTCATGCACCCGTTCTATTATTTCCTATATAAACAGGGAAACCGAAGGCACGCTGACCCGTGTGGAAGTCATCTATCCAAGGGAATCCGTAAAAGAAATACGGGTTCTGACCGAGCAGGAGGAAGCCGAGCTTGTGCTGTATCTGGCAAAAGAACTGGATTCCGGCCGATTTGCCGTATATCTTGCACTTCGGACAGGAATGCGGATTGGGGAAATCTGCGCCCTGCGCTGGAAGGATATATCATTATCAAAAGAAACCATCAGCGTCAATTCCACTGTACAGCGCATAAAAAATACAGACCCATCGGGAAATTCAAAAACCCTGCTGATGATCGGATCCCCGAAAAGCAGCAAGTCCCGGAGGGAAATCCCTCTGATGTCAGATATAGCCGCTTTATGTCGGCAGTTTTGTCAGGATGATCCCGAATATTTTGTGCTGACCGGAAATGACCGCTGTATGGAACCGCGCAGGCTGCAGAGATATTTAAAGAAATATGCCAAAGAATGCAATATTGAAGGCATCCATTTCCATACGCTGCGCCATACGTTTGCAACACGATGTATTGAAGCCGGGTTTGATGTAAAAACATTAAGCGAAATCCTTGGGCATGCCAGCATTTCCGTCACTCTGGAACGCTATGTGCATCCCAGCATGGATCTGAAAAAAGAAAATATGAAGCGTCTGAAAATCATGGACTGTTTTTCTGATAAGCAGTCAGGCGCAATAGTCAGGAATGGGGAAGGGGCTGTCGGGAAATAGCGATTTTTCCCCTTTATAGAGCAAAAAAGAAGAAT
>CATKXE010000007.1 GCA_949840465.1 uncultured Lachnospiraceae bacterium
GGATTCTTCTTTTTTGCTCTATAAAGGGGAAAAATCGCTATTTCCCGACAGCCCCATTCCCGCGAAGCAACGAGCCAGGTGGACATGTTTTTGTATGTCCATTTGGCGACTGCCGCGAGGGGCACATACCCCGCGGCTTGCCGCGCTGGAAATTTGATGCCTGTCAGCTTGCTGCGGGGTATGTGACTGAACTTCTGCGGATGCAGTTACATTGTGTCGATTTGAATGTCCCCGGCTTCTGCTTTCACCGTGACAACCCCTTTTCTCTTTCCCTGCGTCTGATAGGTGGCCTCGCCCCCGGAAGAGGAATAAAAGCCTTCGGGCGCCTTGTCCGGTAGCCGGATCGAACCGTACTCTGTATGGGCGTCTATCGTATAATCTGAAAGTTCTTTGGGAAGGAAAAGCTTTACATCCCCGTATTCGTTGCGGCAGGCGAGCGTATCCAATTTATCGGCCTCCAGAAGAAGCGTGCCGGACTGCAGCGTAAATTCCGTTGTATCCGCAGAAAAAGCAGTGAGTTCTATATCGCCGTATTCATTTTCTGCAAGAAAGCTGTCACAGGTAAATGTGTCTGCCTCCAACTGGCCGGATTCTAATTTCACGTCTGTTTTTTTTGCAGAGGAATCCTTCAGTGTAACATCCCCGAAGTCGTTGACGATCAGAAGGTTGTCCGCGGTAAGCTGCTCGGCTTTCAGGCTGCCGGATTCCAAAGTAAGTCTGGTATCTGCAAAGGAGACGTTCCTGAGCGTGATATTGCCGAACTCATTTTTAAGCTGGGCATCCTGAAACGCCATATGTTCCACCGAGAGATCTCCACAGTCATTAAATACAAAGAGATCTTTCATGTCGTAGCCCTTTGGGATATACAGGTTAATGTACGGATGGAGGCTGCCGGTGGTAGTGACGGAGAAGTTAAAAAAGTAGATGTTGCCGAAATGCGTATCCTTCTGTGTCAGGGTCAGGGTGTCTCCTGTCACATCAAAGGCCGGCTCTTTGTAATCGCCGTCCAGCAGGTACTCCAGATAAAATTGCCCGTCCTCAGACGGCAGGATCCGGATGTCCGCATAGGATTCCACGGATAGCCTGATATGGGAGAAGGAGTCTGTCTTTGTTTTTTTCAAAGTGTAAGGCTCGTTCTGCCTGTAGGGGGAAGTGATCCCGTTTCTGGAAAAGGAAACGCCGGGACGGCCTCCGAACAGCATCCCAATGCCTGTGAGGATGGCCCCTGCGATAATCAACAGCAGGGAAATATGGATCAGTTTTTTAGTATTTATTTTCATGTTTGCGCCCTCCTTTTGTGATCGTTCCTAAAGAACGTGACATTTTCCGTAAAGTCCAGCGGCAGAAGAGGAAAGACCCATATAAAAAGAGGATCCCGGCTCCCAGTGTGAAAAGGCCCGCCCCGATGGTAGAAAGCCCATCGGAAAATGTGGAAAACAGAAGCGCCACGCCGCCTGCCACTGTGAGTACACCCCCTGCTGTAATGCCTGCCGCGGATACAAAGAATGTAAAAATAAAGGCAAATACCGTGATGAGCAGGGCGAATATAACGCATACAAACGCCAGTAAAAGCGGCAGTGCAATGGGGGCGGCACAGACGCCGAGGATTCCGACCCAGACTGCGTGGAGCCCGCGCTTTACAGTCTTCGGAGGTTCCTGTATATTCTTCTCAGCCAGATCCATGATGAGATCCCGGGAAGCATCCTCCGGCGAACCCAAGTCGTGGACTGCCTCAGCCTCATGTTCCGGGCCTGCCTCGTTAAAATATTCTTCAAAATACTCCATGGCCCGGTCGAAATCTTCCCTTGGAAGACGCCTCAGATTGTGGGCCAGTGTTGTCATATACTCTGCTCTGGTCATGATGTGGTTCCTCCCTTCACAATGTCGTCGATGGTGGTCTTGTAGAGCTCCCATTCTCTGGAAAGTTCCTGTTGGTAGCCTCTGCCGGAGGCTGTGATGGTGTAGTACTTGCGGTTGCGTCCCTGGTATTGCTGGTCGTAGGTTTCTAAAAACCGCTGTTCCTGAAGGCGGCGCAGTACAGGATAGAGTGTGGAATCCTTGGTGTTGGCGGCACGTTTGATGATCTGGCTGATCTGGTAGCCGTAAGTATCAGATTTGGCGATTACGGACAGGACAAGCAGGTCAAACATCGGTGCATTCAGCGGAAACGTCATGATATCAGTCCTTTCTATATATATAATTCAATTATATATACTTCATAAGTATATATTTGATTTAAATATATTGTATAGTGTATAATATATTTTGTCAATACAGATATGCAAAAAAATTTGAGAAAAACAGAAACAGGACTGCGGAATCAAAACGCAGCCCTGTTTCTGTTTTATAGTACGGAAATTGTATAAAATGCGTTATACCACTACGGGCTCCGCACCCTGAAAGAACCCGAGATCAGCCGCCCAGACATAGCTGTCCCCAATTTCATGAAGTAATACAACATTCAAATGGTTGTTCAGGTTCTTTTTATCCAATGTGATTGCCCCCGTTAGTTCAGAGAGGGCAATTTTGCACGCAGAAGGCAGCCCATATGCAGTAAGCACCTCCCTGATCGATTCTGCGCAGCCTTTGGGAGTCAGCCCCTTTTCCTCTGCAATTCTGGTGATCTGGTACATCCCGATGGCAACGGCCTCTCCGTGGCTTTCGCGCTCATAATGGAAATACTGTTCAATCGTATGGGCGAGAGTATGCCCAAAGTTCAGCAGCATCCGCTCCCCGGTATCGAACTGGTCTTTTTCCACGACAATCCGTTTGATATCGACACAGCGGCAGATGACAGAGGCAAGTTCCTCTTTTAATTGTTCAAAACAGGCATGCTGCTGCAGGGTGCGGAACAGGGATGCATCTTTGATACAGCCATATTTAATGACCTCCCCCATGCCGTCATGGATAAAACGTTCCGGCAGGGTATCCAGTACATCCGGGTCAATCAGGACCAGGCGGGGATGATAAAAAGCGCCTACAAGGTTTTTTCCCTGCGGAAGGTCTACCGCGGTTTTTCCGCCCACGGAAGAGTCAACCTGAGCCAGCAGGGATGTGGGAATCTGTACCAGCTTTACCCCGCGAAGGAAACTGGCGGCCGCAAATCCGGCAAGGTCGCCGATGACGCCGCCGCCCAGGGCGATAATCAGGTCGCTCCGTGAGATTTTTGCATCCAGCAGAGCGGTGTAGATTTGCGGAAGCGTCTGGAAGCTTTTGGTCTGCTCTCCGTGGGGGAGGACCAGAGTATGGCATTCAAAGGAAGACAAAGTGTCAAGCAGTATCCGGCCATACAGAGGATATACCCTGTCGTCCGAGATGACCATGACCCTCCTGCCCCGGAATACTTGGGAAATATAACTTCCGGCATCTTTTAAAATGCCGTTTTCAATATAGATCGGGTAACTCGTTTGCTTTAGGTCAACTGTCAATTTCATAATGGATTCTCCTGATTATTTTTTACCCTGATTATACCAAAAAGCAATTTCCGTGTAAAGCCGGGCAGCGAAGGGTTCTGGACAGTCCCTTAGATTGCTCTTGCCGGATTACGGAGAGCGTGTTAAACTGATGTACAGAGCCGCAGGGCCGGCAGGCTTCAAATGGACGCGCCGCCGGATTTTATCCCTGCAGTCTGCAAATCTGGAAGATAAGGAGCAAGGATGATAATGATGAAAAAAAAGCTGGATCGGTACAATTTTGATAAGATCAGCGACAGGATGTCGCAGAAGTACGGAACGCTCCCAAAAGGAGGAGAAGAGGACTATACGACGCTGCTCTTCCCCATGGAATCGAATTTGCTCAAGCTTCACCGGGAAGATGCCAGGAGAGACAGCCGGAAGGCCATTGAGGCAATCCATATCTGCCTGCTGACCGTCAACGGGTATCTGAACGATATAGAGTATGATTTCGGCATCTTTTTGTCCGGGGAAAATAAGGCTCTGGCAAAAGGGCTGCTGATGGGCTTTGACCCGTTTACGAATGAGGAGATCAGGGAGGCTTTGAAGGATACATACGATCTGGATTCAAAGGAAGGGATGGAAGCCTATTTCAGAGAACCGGTGATGTGCCTGCTGAGACTGGAGAAGTCCATTGAGATGTGGCTCAGGGCACGGGGAAACGACGGGTATTTCCAGTACATCGAAGATCTCATGGGAGATACCGTGAAACGTGATTTGGAAATGAATTATGCGGTTCTGGCAAAAGAGGAAGAGGAGTAAAGCATTTTTTTTGCCGCCGTTTGTATCCGCCGTATCCCGCGAAGCAGCCACCGAAACAGAGTGTACGCCAAATACCCCGCAGATTGCCGCGGGGTATTTGACTTCACGGTATCAACAGGCCCGTGTATCAGGAGAGGCGTTTCATATAAATATGCTCCAGTATATTGATCAGGGCGTACAGGAACATTGCCATGATGCAGAGGAGGACGATGGACATCAGGAGCCAATCCATTTTAAATACCTGGCTGGAATAAATGATCAGATATCCGAGCCCGCTCCTTGCCGCCAAAAATTCCCCGATTACAACGCCTACCAGGCACAGCCCGATATTCACCTTCATATTGCTGATGATGGCGGGGATGGAGCTTGGCAGGACGACTTTGGTGAGTGCATGCCACTGATTGCCGCGCAGGGTATAGATCAGCTTAATCTTTTCCGGGTCTACGCCGACGAAGCTGGTATACAGGTTCAGGATGCTCCCGAAGATGGCCACCGACATCCCGGCCACGATGATCGTGGTCTGGGTGGCGCCGAGCCAAACGATGAGAAGGGGCGCAAGGGCGGACTTCGGAAGGCTGTTGAGCACCACCAGATAGGGATCCAGAATTTCCGAGAGCTTGCTGCTGCACCAGAGCAGGACGGCGGCCAGGATGCTTACAGCCGTCGTCAGCAGGAAGCTTGCAATCGTTTCATACAGGGTGCTCCACAGGTGCAGGAAGATGCTTTTGTCCTTTACCATTTCCCAGAAGCATAAGAAGATGCGGGAGGGGCTGCTGAATATGAAAGAATCAATGATTCCTGTATTGGCGGTAAATTCCCATAAAAAAAGAAAAGCCAGCAGGATTGCGGCGCGCGAGGCACGGACGATACGCCGGTGCTTTTTTCGGCTGTGAAGGTAATTTTGCTGCCCTGCGGAAAGTTCCGGCAGGCCTTCCCGGTTTCGAGGCAGACCGGGCGTTTTTTGGAGGCCATTATAGATTTCAGGCATGGGTATCCAGCTCCTTCCAGATGAGATTGAAATAATGCTTAAATTCCGGTGCATTGCGCCGGCACATGGGGGTATCTTCTTCCAGCTCGAATGAAACGGCCACTTCTTTTGCGATGGAGGCAGGGCGCGGGGACAGGATGATGACCCGGTCGGCGAGGCTCACGGCCTCGGAAAGGTCGTGGGTTACGAGGATGGCGGTTTTATGGGCGTCCCGCAGGATCTTCCCGATGTCGTTGCAGACAGACAGCCGGGTCTGGTAATCCAGAGCGGAAAAGGGTTCGTCTAAAAGCAGGATGTCCGGATCAAGCACCAGAGTCCGGATCAGGGCGGCTCTCTGACGCATGCCGCCGGACAGCTCGGAGGGCTTTGCGTGTTCGAACTGCTTCAGACCGTACAAATCCAGAAGCTCATGGGCATGCCCTTTTGCCCTGGCAGAAAGCATGTGCTGGATCTCCAGCCCCAGAAGGACGTTGTGATAGACCGTGCGCCATTCAAATAGATGGTCATGCTGCAGCATATACCCGATGTTGGTGGTGCTGTCCCTGAGATATTTCCCGTTAAGTTTTATCAGTCCTTTTTCCGGCCCGATGAGGCCGCAGATGATGGAAAGCAGCGTGGATTTGCCGCATCCGGAGGGTCCGACGATGGCGACAAACTCTCCGGGAAATACAGAGAATGAGATATCTGTCAGTGCTTTGGTTTCTCCTTCCAGGTTGTGGTATGCATAATTGATATTTTTAAGTTCCAGTATTGGTTCCATGCAGACACTCCATTCATTAGATATATATTACTTTATGAGAAAAAAACAGATAGGTGCATGGGACGGGGGATTCCAGAGGCTCATGCCGGGGTCCGTCATATGGGAAAAGGGCGCCCCCCGGGTGGATGGGAGAAATCAAACGAGGAGGATCCGATGATCCTCCTCGTTGCTGCAGTCCAGATAGCTACTGTTCCACTTTGACATAGACATATTTGTTTCCGCCTTCGGGAACCGGCCATCCGCCGTATCCAGAATAGAACTGGAAAAATGTGTCCCCCAGCCTGTCCTCATCCACCACATAGGCAAGGGTGTATTCCATCTCTTCTCCGGGTTCCATAGGGACAAAATGAGAGTGTGTCAGGCGCTGCATTCCTTCTGTATAGTACATTTTGTCAAAATACACCGGGGATCCGAACTGCAGGTTATATCCTTCATTTGCCGGATAGTATTCATTGCCTTCCGTATAATTATGAAGGTATTTTCCGTTGGCGTCTTTTTCCAGATATTTCACATACGGGCATACACATACCTCAAAATCATCATAGGGATTGACGTCGTTGTTATTTTTCACCTTCATATGCACCACTACAAATTTGGAATCCACGGTCTCCACTGTCGGTTTTGCCGTGGAATTTCCCGTTTCATCTAATGGAAATTTGAAGCGTTCGTGAGGTTTCAGGCTGCCGTCTTCATTGATCCAGCTTACCATGGATTCTTCATAGTCCGGATAGTTTTCGATCGGGAATTCTGAATCGGGGAGGGCGTCTTTGATTTCCACGGATTCGACTGTATAGCGGATATCATCCGGTTTTATCCCGCTTTCTGCCTCGGTAAACGGTATTTTCAACTCTTCTCCTATGGAAAAGAAATTATTGTCCGCCAGCGGCTCGGGTTTCATTTCATCTTCGATTCTTTCTTTTTCCAGTTCACGCTCCGCCAGCATGCGTTCGATTTCCGCATCCGTTTTATAAGGAACCGTGGAATCCAAAACGCGGATATCCAATCCCTCTGCAATCCTGACTGTCTCTTCCATCGGAAGATGGCTGTTCATATTGAAGACCTGTACAAGATATCCTTCGTCTTCATTGAACAGCATTGCGTCCACGGTATTTTTATCACTGTCTACATAAGCGCTTTCGGACAGGAACAGTGCGACTTTCATACCGTTGATCCGGAGTTCTTGTTTCAGGTTTTCTTCTTTCATCCCATGGGTCAGCAGATCGGTGTCTCCCAGACGGATCTGTTCGTCCAGTTCAGCGGCGTTTGATGCGACAATCGAGATCGTGCCGCCTGTTTCGGCATTATGCCATTTTCCGCCCCAGGCGGAATTTTCGTCGCCCAATTCATAACCCGCCGGCAGATAGGTGGGAGTCACCTCAATTTCATGCGCCGGATGTTCATGGTCTATTGTAAGGTTATAGGTGATGCTTTCCTCACCTTTCACAAGGTTTGCCGACAAAAACTTATTTGCCGCCAGTACTGCCAGGGATGAGCCGGCCGCCAGCACTGCGGCTGCCGCCAGTACGCGTAACGCCTTCCGTTTTATGAAAAATGTACGTTTTTTTGTCGTTTGGATACCCAGTTTTTCGTATGCATCCTGCATGCCGAGACTGATTTTCTCCGGAATGACCAGTTCCTGTTTCAAAATTCTTGCCATTTCCTGCTCTGAATATGTTTTTTTCATGTTCTGCCTCCTTTTTTGTTCCCGCGAACCAGAATTTTTCAGCGGGCGATCTGCCTTTGCCCGATGGGCCGTGCCGGTTCAAACCGGTATTCCCGGGCGAGCTGTTTCCGGCCCCGGGAAAGCCTGGTCTTCACGGTATTTTCTTCCAGTTCCAGTATCTGCGCGATTTCCCGGATTTTAAATCCTTCTACATAATGCAGGATCAAAATGATGCGGTATTTTTCGTCCAGAGAATTTAGCAGTTCATAAAATTCATAATTTTCCAGTGACACACAAGTCCCCCCTTGTTCCGGCAGTTGTCCGGTGGGCGCTTCCCTTCGGCCGGCATTTAAGATATCGATGCATTTGTTGATCAGGATCCGGATCAGCCAGGTCTTAAAAAACTGTTCGTTCTTTAAGGTTTCCAGCTTTTCATAGCAAGCCAGAACCGTCTCCTGGATTGCATCGGCAATATCGTCGTCTGAACGCAGATAGCTTCGGGCAACTTTGTACATCGTAAGCTTCTGACTTTCCATTAATTCGACAAAGGCATCATTATCATGCCGTTTGGCCTTTTTTACTAAAAATCTCATGGAAAAAACCTCCTTGCTCTTCCTTTGTTCTGGCGCCTTACATTTATTAGACAAACAAAAGTGTCAAATGGTTTCACCCAGGGCAAAAAAATTTCAGGCCGAAAACGGGCTACTTTTGGAGATATTCTTTTGCAGCTTTACGGGCGCGTGCGTGGGCGAAATTCCATTTTCTCAGAGAAGGTTCCTGACGGCTTAAAATCTGTTCCATATAATATTGGAATTCCGGCTCCAGATAATCCCCCACGGTTTCAAATCCCTGGAGGTCTTCCTGCGACGAATATTCATAAGGGGTTTCCCGGTAATAAGAGTGGTCGTCTTCCGTAAAACTGTATTTTTCCATATCCACCTGTGACAGCTCTTCTATATAGGGCACGGCATCCTCTGAAAGTCCATGCATGAGATAAAAAACATCCTGCCAGCTGATCTGTGAGGCATGCTTTATATTGTAGGAGGCAATGAGGCCGTCCACGTTTGCGAAGGAGAGCCCGATATAGCAGCATGCTACAACGGCCACGGTATATTTGAACAAAGGGAATCCACGGCGGAAAATGCCGGCCGCCACGCCGCCCATGAGGAAGGTGAGCAGGCCTAAGAACCACAGTACCAGAATCCGCAGGAAGGTGAGATTGTATATTTCGATATAGAGCATCATCCGGTATGCCGCGGATACGGTCATGATGCAGGTGCAGACGGAAATCACAAGCAGCAGGACATTCAGCGCCCTGTGTGCCTCAAAGACCTGTATGCAGACCAGTACCGTAATGATATTGATCAGGCTTACGGCCAAAAGCTGCCAGAAGCCCTGATGGGCGTACTGGGAATAGGTCATCCCGTCGGGCAGGCCCCGCCGCAGGAACAGATACAAAATCTGAATCCCGGAGTAAGGCACATAGAAGAGGGCAAGTATGGCTGTAAATGTAATCCCGGTCAGGGCATTTGCAGTCCGGCGTTTTTTGGGGGGCTCCTCTTTCAGGTTTTGCCTGAACAGAGCCGCAAAGGATACATAAAGCAGGAGGAAGCCTGCCAGAAAGCAGAAGAACATTCCGATTCCGGAGCCAGGATCCGCGGAGGAAAAACAATTTAGAAAATACCGGGCAAATACCTGGTCAGAGCCGAGCAGCAGGGGCAGCACAAACAGGAGGAAGAGAGCAGCCATGCCTGCGCCTGCGAGTACGGCCGAAGCCTGCCTTTTCTCATCGGCATTTTGGCCCGCTTTCTTTTGAGAAATATAGTACAGCAGATGTTCGAATGGTTTGAACAGAGATGTAATCCATGTTCCCAATAAAATCAGCAGCTGCTTCATATATACAGGAAAGCTCCAGCGCCCGTCCTCATAAAACTGATGCAGCATTGCCGCGCAGAACAGGAGTACGATGCCTGCGGTATTGAAAAAATGGAACCAGCTGTTGGCTGTCAGGCAGGTGGAGATTCCCAGAAGCATCATTCCCGTGAAACAGAAAATCAGTCCCCGCTTTACGGACAGGCCTGCCTTGCGGATCCACAATACGGAAAACAGGATGGTTGCGGCGGTGATCACCGGAAAGGTGATTCCGGCAGGATTGTCATACAGGCAGAAGGTGTAGAGGAGCGCGTACAGGAATGCAGTCCCGGCAAACCATGAGAAATGGCCTTTCATGAACAGGGTGAGAGGGCTTTCTTCCGGCTGTTTCTCTTCTGCTTTGCCGTGATGTGTCATGTTGCCTGCCGCTGTATTGCTGTCTGGGATTGCGCCGGAAGTGGGCGCTGTATTGGTATGGGCCGCGCCGTCGTCTGGCGGTGCCGGATTCTGCATATCAGGGTTTGGAAGATTTGGGTTTTCCATGGGGGGTCTCCTTTCAATGTAAAGAGTGTTTTTATAGGATTTATAGCATTGTATCATCAGAAAATCAATATAAATCTGGAAAACCACGAAAAATATATGGAATTTCAAATCAAAATGGTCAGATTTTGTCTTCCGGGAGGATTGTAAATATCCGTCTGAATCTTTCATTAAAGTATAAAGGGAGTAGTTGCATGTATACAACTACTCCTAAAATGAGAGGATAAATTAAAATATGCACAAAAAGTTGTATTCTATTTTGTGACATATTCCGACTTGAAAAAGCAGAATTTGTACAGTACAATATAAGCATAAAAAATAGGCGCCTGAATTACAGGGCGCCCAGTGGCCCCAGAAGGAAAGGCATGAAGCATATGCAGGAAAATCTCCGGGGGCGCGCTTCAAAAAAGGAGGTAGAAAGGATGAAAAAAAGGATTCTCAGCGTAGCTCTGGCAGCAGTCATGGCACTTTCTCTCGCATTGACCGGATGCGGGAGCGGCGATCCGGGTGACGGTGGGGAAAAACAGGGAGGCAATGGAAAACTGGTCGGTGTGGCCATGCCGACGCAGAGCTCAGAAAGGTGGATCAAGGATGGCAGGAACATGAAGGCGCGGCTGGAAGAACTGGGCTATGAAGTGTTCCTTCAATACGCGGAGGATGATGTACAGGTACAACTTGCTCAGATCGAGACTATGATTGCCAAAGACGTGGACTGTCTGGTCGTTGCAGCAGTGGATTCCTCGGCGTTGATCAATGCCCTGCAGACGGCAAAAGAGGAGGGGATTCCCGTGATCTCATATGACCGTCTTCTGATGAACACCGATGCGGTCAGCTATTACGCATCCTTTGACAATGAGGGAGTGGGCAGGAAGATCGGGGAATACATCGAGGAAAAGGCGGGGCTGGCAGATGCAAAGGAGCCCCGGACTATCGAATTTTTCATGGGTTCGCCGGATGACAACAACGCGGTCCTTCTATATAAAGGCGTAATGAGCGTGCTGCAGAAGTATCTGGACGACGGCACGCTGGTATGCAAATCAGGAAGAACCTCATTTGACGACACCTGTATTTTAAGATGGTCCCAGGAAGTGGCTCTGCAGAACTGCGAAAATTATCTGTCAGGATTCTATGCGGATGAAAAGCTGGATATCTGCTGCTCTGCATTTGACGGATTTGCCTACGGGATCAAGGCGGCGCTGGAGGCGGCCGGATACACGGAAGAGGATTGGCCGATTATCACCGGGCAGGATGCGGAAGTGATGGCGGTGAAAAATATCATCGAAGGAAAGCAGACCGCGACCATTTTCAAGAATACGGAGCTGCTGGCTCAGAAATGTACAGGGATGGTGGATGCGGTCATCGAGGGCAGCGAGCCGGAGGTTAACGATACCGAAACCTACGACAACGGAAAGATGGTCGTGCCTTCTTACCTGTGCGAGCCGCTTTCGCTGGATAAAGACAATTACAGGGAACTGGTTATTGACAGCGGATATTACAAAGAGGAAGAAATTCAAAATGCAAAATAAAGGAAAGGAGTTGAGGTAATGTCTGATTATATTCTGGAGATGAGGCACATTGTTAAGGAATTCTCCGGCGTGAGAGCATTGAATGATGTAAATTTGAAAGTGAAACGCGGCGAGATCCATGCTCTCTGCGGCGAAAATGGAGCCGGAAAATCTACCTTGATGAATGTATTGTCCGGAGTCTATCCATTTGGCACCTACACGGGCGATATCGTATACAACGGGGAAGTAGTGAAGAACCGCAATATCAAAGACAGCGAGAAAAAAGGAATCGTCATCATCCATCAGGAGTTGGCATTAAGCCCGTACCTGTCTATCGCGGAAAACATTTTTCTGGGCAATGAACAGATGAAGATGAAAGGCGTCATTGACTGGACCCGGACCCGGAACGAGGCGCAGAAGATGCTGGAAGAGGTGGGCCTGGGAGGCGAAAACCTGGAAGCGCCTGTCAATTCTCTTGGTGTGGGAAAGCAGCAGCTTATTGAGATTGCGAAGGCGCTGGCGAAAAAGGTCGACCTCCTGATTCTGGACGAGCCGACGGCGGCGTTAAACGACGAGGAAAGCGCGCAGCTCCTTGAAATCATGCTGAAGCTGAAATCACAGGGAATCACGAGCATTATCATTTCCCACAAATTAAATGAGATCAGCTATGTGGCGGATGCGATCACGGTCATCCGAGACGGACAGACCATCGAGACCCTGACCAAGGGCGTGGACGATTTTTCGGAGGACCGGATCATTAAAGGCATGGTAGGGCGTGAACTGACCAACCGTTATCCGGAACGCATGGACTGCCCCATCGGGGACGTAGTCATGGAAGTAAAGGACTGGAATGTCTACCACCCGGAGGATCCGGACCGTCAGGTGCTAAAGAATATCAATATCAAAGTGAGATCCGGAGAGGTCGTGGGGCTTGCAGGCCTGATGGGCGCCGGAAGGACAGAGCTTGCCATGAGCATATTCGGGCAGCAGTACGGCCAGAAGATTTCCGGAGAGATCTTTATGCATGGCAAGCCTGTGAAGATCAGGAGCGTGAAGGATGCCATTGACAATAAGATTGCATATACTTCCGAGGATCGGAAAAATTATGGGCTGATCCTGTTCAACGACATCAAATGGAACATGTCTCTGGCAGCCCTGCGCGGTTTCTTTTCACAGAATGGGATCGTGGATTCCAATAAGGAGATTCTGGAGGCTGAAAAATACAAAGAGCTGATCAATATTAAATCCAACTCCGTCCATCAGGCAGTAGGAAACCTGTCAGGAGGAAACCAGCAGAAGGTCATCCTGGCAAAATGGATGCTGACGGAACCGGACGTGCTGATTCTGGACGAACCTACCCGGGGGATCGATGTGGGCGCCAAGTATGAGATATACTGTGCCATCAACGATCTGGCAAAAGCAGGAAAAGCGGTCATCGTCATTTCCTCCGAGATGCCGGAGATCCTTGGCACATGCGACCGGACGTATGTATTGAACGAGGGCTGTATTGCCGGTGAAATATTCAAAGAAGATCTGTCTCAGGAAAGAATCATGAAATGCATCATGCAGCATAATAACAGGAAAGGGGAATAACAATGGAAAAGAAGAAAACCGCAAACTTAAATTTAAAGCAATATGGCATGGTTTTTGCAATGCTTGCTATTTTTATCGTATTTTATATATTGACAGGAGGCGTCAACGCCACGCCCATGAATATGAATAACCTGATCATGCAGAACAGCTATGTTATCATCCTTGCAACCGGTATGCTGCTCTGTGTACTGACCGGAAATGTAGACCTGGGCGTGGGTTCCTATGTGGCTCTTTGCGGTGCAGTCGCGGCGAAGCTGATCGTGGAAAATAACATGAATATCCCATTGGCTTTTTTGATCACCATTTTAGTCGGAGTGGCGTTCGGCGCTTTTAATGGATTCTTCATTGCATATCTGAATATCCCTCCGTTTGTAGTGACTCTGGCAGGCATGCTGATTGGCCGGGGGCTTACATATACGCTGCTGGAAAATAAGACGGTAGGGCCGCTTCCCAATGCGTACGTAAAAGTAGGGGCAGGCTTCTTCGCTACAAGCAAGATTGATTTTGGCGGCGGAACACTGGACATTATTACGATTTTGGCTGCCGTGATCGCCACGGTTCTGGTGATCGGCGCGGAATTAAAAAACATGAAAACGCAGCAGAAATATGGATTTGCAATGGCGCCTGCATGGCAGACCGGTGCGAAGGTTGCGGTTACACTTGCAATCCTCTGGTTCTTCTTCTTTAAGATTGCGTCTTACAACGGGATTCCGATCATCCTGATCCTGATGGCTGTGATTGTGGGAATCTACCATTTTATTACAAGCAAGACGGTTGCCGGGCGACAGGTTTATGCGTTGGGCGGCAATGAAAAGGCTGCAAGGTTGTCCGGTATCGACACGAAAAAGGTGTTCTTCTGGGTATATACGAACATGGGGTTCCTTTCTGCTATCGCAGGTATTGTGCTGTCGGCCAGAAATGCTTCCGCTACGCCAAAGGCCGGGGACGGATTTGAGCTGGATGCCATCGCGGCATGCTACATCGGCGGGGCTGCTGCATCAGGCGGCATCGGTACGGTAATCGGCGCGGTGATCGGAGCGTTTGTTATGGGAATCCTGAATAACGGAATGTTCCTCATCGGGTTGTCCACAGACCTTCAGAAAGTTGTAAAGGGATTGGTACTTCTTGGGGCAGTTACATTTGATGTGCTGTCAAGTAAAAAGAAGAATTAAGGAATACTGCATATTTTACAGGAGGAAAAAACAGAGGCATTTCATGCCTCTGTTTTTTCGGTTTTTGGCATGGAAAAGGCTGCAGGTTTTTTTAAAATGTGTGGGTGAAGTACTTTTGCACAAAATCAGTATTTGTTTTTTAGTACATTTTGCGAATTGTAAACAATAAAGTTGTATTGTATATTATACATTAGTTGTTTCGGAAATTGTATTTATATTCAATAATTGGGCAGTGAACCAGTCAGGATGTTGTTTCAGTTATGGAAATTATGGAGGTGGCCATTTGGAGGAATCAATCGCAAAATATAAAGAAATCTGTCTATGGATCAGGAACCGTCTGGAGAGCGGTGAACTCAAACCCGGGGATAAAGTGGAATCGGAGTATAAGCTGTGCAGGCAGTTCCAGGTCAGCAGGCAGACCGTGCGGCACGCCATTGCCGTGCTGGAGGAAGAGGGGATCATACAGAGATACCGGGGGAGCGGCACGTATATCAGCGACCTGGGAAAGAACGGAGCGCGGCGGGAAAAGACCATGCAGATCGCAGTGATGACAACCTTTGTGCAGGAATACATTTTTTCTTCTATCATCCGCGAGATGGAGGCACAGTTTTCAAATGCGGAGTACAGCCTTCAGATTTCTGTCACCAATAATTCGGTGGAAAAGGAACGGTTTATTTTAAAAAATATCCTGAATAAAAATACAGTGGACGGGGTGATCGCGGAGACGACGAGAAGCGGGCTTCCCAATCCCAACCTGGATATTTACAGAGAGCTTATGGAACGGGGCATCCCTGTGCTTTTTATTAACAGCCATTATCCCCAGCTGGATGCGCCCCATGTGAGCCTGAACGATAAACTGGCAGGAAAGCAGGTGACCAATTATCTGCTCCAATGCGGGCATCGGGATATCGCGGCGATCTTCAAGGGGGACGACGGCCAGGGACATCAGCGTTACGCAGGGTATCTGGAAGCCCTGATGGAGGCCAACATCAGGATTCAGGACAAACGGGTCGCGTGGCTGGATACGGAAATGCTGTCTGATTTTGAACTGAACGGAGAATGGATCAGCCGCAGGCTGCATGGATGCACGGCCTGTGTGTGCTATAATGACGTGGTGGCAAGCAAGCTGCTTCCTGTGTGTAAAAAGAAAGGGATCAGAGTTCCCGGCGACCTGTCGGTGATTAGTATTGATAATTCGGATATTGCAGCTTTTTGTGAGGTTCCCCTGACATCCGCAGAAAATCCCACAGAGGAGCTGGCAAGGATCGCAGCCATGCAGATGCTGGATATGATTGACGGAAAGAGCGTGCCAGAGTCAACGGAACTGGAATCGGAAATTATTACAAGGGTATCCGTGGCAATTTTAAAGAACGGATGAAACATAAGTTGTGCAGATGATGCAGCAGACAGATGCTGAGGCAAAAGATGCACAGGTTATGTGCCGTCAGTACTTTAATGTGCCGAAGGTGTAAAGAATTCACAGCCGGGAGAAGAAAATGCAGACACAGAAAGTAAATTATCAAAAGGAACTGGACAAGATTCTGGAACGGTTAAAGGAAGAGGGGCGTGTGCCGCGGCTTTTGCTTCATAGCTGCTGCGCGCCCTGCAGCAGTTATGTGCTGGAATATCTGTCAGATTATTTTGAAATCACCGTGTTTTATTATAATCCGAATATTTATCCGGCAAGCGAGTACAATCAGCGTGCGGCGGAGCAGCAGATGCTGATCCGCAAACTAAAGACGGTCCATCCGGTTGCTTTTATGGAAGGGATCTATGATCCGGAAAAATTTTACCGGATGGCGGAAGGGCTGGAGAAGGTAAATGAGGGAGGCGAGCGGTGTTTCCGGTGCTATGCCCTGCGTCTTTCGGAAGCTGCAGAAAAGGCAAGGGAAGGCGGATTCGACTATTTTACCACCACGCTCAGCATCAGCCCTTTAAAAAACGCGCAGAAGCTCAACCAGATCGGCCTGGCGCTGGGCAGGGAGGCGGGCGTCCCTTATCTGGCGTCGGATTTTAAAAAGAAGAACGGATATAAGCGTTCCGTGGAACTGTCGGAAGAATACGGACTGTACCGCCAGGACTATTGCGGTTGTCAGTTTTCACTGGAAAACCGCCCGGCCAGGGGGGAAAGTACCTCGTAGACAGAAAGGACGAAAACGGGGACGGCCGGCTTATAGAAAAAGTCTATAAGCCGGCTGTCCTTATCTTATTTTGCAATTAGACGGAACCTGAAATAAAAGTTATACTAATAAGCAGTAAGAATAAGGCGGAAACGAAAGGGAAGGGGATATGATTTATTTGGATAATGCGGCGACCACCCTGCAGAAGCCGCGCCGGGTATCGAAAGCTGTGGCGGAGGCTCTGTGTTCGCTGGGAAATGCAGGCCGTGGCGTCCATGAGGCCACGCTGGGGGCGTCGCGGGTGATATTTGACACGAGGAAGAAGCTGGCGGATTTTTTCCATGCAGAAAGCCCGAAGCAGATGGTATTTACCATGAATTCAACGGAGAGCCTGAACATTGCGGTCAAGGGGATCCTGAAAAGCGGGGATCATGTGGTGACGACGGAACTGGAGCACAATTCGGTACTCCGTCCTTTATATGAAATGGAAAAAAAGGGGGTGGAGCTCACCTTTATCAGGAGTGATAAAAAGGGGTGCGTCAATCCCCGGGATTTTCAACGGGAAATCCGGGAAAATACACGGGCCATCTTCTGTACCCATGGCTCCAACCTGACAGGGAATTTGGTGGATATCGAAAAGGTTGGAAAAATTGCCCGTGAATACAGGGTGCTATTCTGCGTGGATGCCTCCCAGACGGCGGGGATATTTCCCATTGACGTGCAGGCAATGCACATCGACATATTGTGCTTTACCGGGCATAAAAGCCTGTTAGGGCCTCAGGGGACCGGCGGTATGTATGTGCGGGAAGGCGTGGATGTGCGTCCGCTGCTCAGCGGAGGCAGCGGCGTCCAGACATACAGCCGGGAGCATCCGGCCCAGATGCCCACGGCTTTGGAGGCCGGCACCCTGAACGGGCACGGGATTGCCGGGCTGAATGCGGCCATAGGCTATATACAGGAGACCGGGATGGACGTGATACGGAACCGGGAGCAGGCTTTGATGCGGCGGTTTTATGACGGCGTGAAAAAAATCCCGGGGGTGAAGATATACGGGGACTTTACGGCAGAGCGCCGCTGCCCCATTGTGGCCTTGAATCTGGGGGATTATGATTCTTCGGAAGTAAGCGACGAATTGTTTATGTCCTACGGGATCGCCACGCGGCCGGGCGCCCATTGCGCCCCGTTGATGCATCAGGCGCTGGGCACGGTGGAGCAGGGGGCGGTCCGCTTCAGCTTTTCTCATTTTAATACGGAGGAAGAAATCGACGCCGCGGCGGCGGCGCTGGGGGAACTGGCGTGAAGGCTGTAACCCCTGCGGCAACCGCCAAATGGACATACAAAAACATGCCTGCCTGGCTTAGTGCTTCGCGGGAATAAAAAATGATAAAAACAAAGGAGAAGAACCATGGCAAATTATGTAGAAATGTGGAAAGAACTGGGGATGGATCTGGAGGCTCACGACGCGCTTTGCGCCGTGCTTCCGTCGGCATTTGGGGATGTATACCTTTCACAGGAAAACCGCCCTGAGGGCATGGGATTCTGGGACATGGTGGTGGCCGACATCCACGGTATCCGTCCGGCAGAGCTGATGGAGGCGCAAAAGAAGGGGCAGAAGGTGTTCGGGACATTCTGCGTGTATGTACCGGACGAAGTGGTGGTTGCGGCGGACGGCATTGTGACCGGGCTGTGCGGCGGCTCCCAGTTCTGGGTTCCGGGCGGGGAGAAAGTGCTTCCTAAAAGTGTCTGCCCGCTGATCAAGGCATCCGTAGGCGCGAGGCTTGAGCGAACCTGCCCGTTTTTCCGTATTGCGGACATGTACGTAGGTGAGACGACCTGTGACGGCAAGAAAAAAGCATGGGAGATCCTGGGGAAGGATGTTCCGATCCATATTATGGACATGCCGCAGATGAAGCGCCCCCAGGATGTGAAAAAGTGGGAAGATGAGATCCGGGAATTTGCAGGCGTTGTAGAGGAATGTACAGGAAATAAAATCACGCCGGAAAAGTTAGGCGGGGCCATCCATATCATCAATGAAAAGCGAAAAGCCCTTGCCCGCGTGTATGAGGCAAGGAAAGCAAAGAATATCCCTGTCAGCGGGAGGGACGCGCTGCTGGTTATGCAGATCGCATTTTTTGACGATCCGGTGCGCTGTGCGCAGATGACGAACCGGCTGGCGGATGAATTAGAGCAGCGTATCGCCGACGGCGTGTCTGTATTCCCGGCGGGGACAAAACGTATCCTGCTGTCCGGGACGCCTATGGCGATTCCGAACTGGAAGCTGCATCACATCATCGAGACGAGCGGCGCAGCGGTGGTATGTGAAGAAACCTGTACAGGAACACGCTATTTTGAAAATCTGGTGGATGAGGCAAAGACGGATCTGGACGGGCAGTATGCGGCGATTGCCAGGAGATATATGGGTGTGAACTGCGCATGCTTTACCCCGAATACAGGACGTGTGGATGATATCCTGCGCCTTGCGGAAGAATATGACGTGGACGGAGTGATTGACGTGAACCTGAAATTCTGCTGTCTGTATGATACAGAAGGCTATACGGTAGAAAAGGCATTGAAGGATGCCGGTATCCCGGTCCTGGGGATTGAGACGGACTATACGGATGCAGACGCGGAACAGCTTCGGACCAGGATCGAGGCATTTGTGGAGATGTTGGGATAATATGGACGGGGAAAGCAGAATCAATTATTATATCCTGTTTGAGAATTATACACAGGGGATGATGCTTCAGGAACTTTTGCGGGGGGAACATATTTCCTCCCGCATTTCGCCTGCCCCACGTTCCATTCAGGGGGAGTCAGGATGCGGCATGTCCCTTTTGATCCAGCCGGAAGAGATAGGACAGGTGCGGGAGTGCATTGAGAAAAATCAGGCGGAATACTATGACATCGTCGCCCTTCCCTGCCAGATCAATCCGCGTAGAGACAGATTTTGTTAGGAACTGTGGAAGTTCCTTATAGACAGAGCCCGTGACCTGTGATAATATGTTTTTAAATTTGGTACTGGGAATGTGAAAAAATGATTTGTGCAGATGGACATTCAGATATCAGATGTACATGTTTTTTCACGGTTCCAAAACAGCAACTTATATTTTGGAGAAGAGAGGGAACGTAAATGGCACAGTTATGGGGCGGTCGTTTTACGAAAGAGACGGACAGGCTGGTATATGATTTTAACGCGTCTATCTCATTTGACAAGAGGTTTTATGCACAGGATATCCGGGGCAGCATCGCCCATGTGACGATGCTGGCAAAGCAGGGGATACTGACCGTAGAAGAGAAAGAGAAGATGATCGAGGGGCTGGAGGGCATCCAAAGAGACGTGGAGGCCGGTACGCTTCCGGTGACAGAGGAATATGAGGACATCCACAGCTTTGTGGAGGCGAACCTGATCCACCGGGTCGGGGATGTGGGCAAGAAGCTGCACACAGGGAGGAGCCGCAACGATCAGGTGGCTTTGGATATGAAGCTGTACATAAGGGATGAGATATTGGAGCTGGACGGACTGTTAAAAAGCCTGCTGGAAGTACTCCTGAAATTAATGAAGGAACACATGGAGACCTATATGCCCGGATTTACCCATCTGCAGAAGGCGCAGCCGGTTACGCTGTCCCATCATCTGGGGGCGTATTTTGAAATGTTTAAAAGGGACCGTTCGCGGATGAAGGACATTTACCGCAGGATGAATACATGTCCTCTGGGAGCCGGGGCGCTGGCAGGCACCACCTATCCTCTGGATCGGGAGTATACGGCGGAACTGCTGGAGTTTGACGGGCCAACCCTCAACAGTATGGATTCTGTGGCGGATCGGGATTATCTGATCGAGCTGCTTTCGGCGTTATCCACGGTGATGATGCATCTAAGCCGGTTTTCGGAGGAAGTGATTATCTGGAATTCCAATGAATACCGGTTTGTGGAGTTGGATGATGCTTACAGCACCGGGAGCAGCATCATGCCTCAGAAAAAAAATCCGGATATCGCGGAACTGGTACGTGGGAAGACCGGGCGGGTGTATGCGGCGCTTTTGTCCCTGCTGACATCCATGAAAGGGATTCCACTGGCATATAATAAGGATATGCAGGAGGATAAGGAACTGACCTTTGACGCGATAGATACCGCCAAGGGGTGTCTCGCGTTATTTACCGGAATGCTGGATACCATGAAATTCTCCAGGGAGAGGATGGAAGACAGCGCAAAACTCGGGTTTACCAATGCCACGGACGCTGCGGATTATCTGGTAAAACATGGCGTGCCGTTTCGGGATGCGCATGGGATTGTCGGGAGGCTGGTACTTTACTGTATTGAGGAAAACAAGCCGCTGGATGCGCTGTCATTGGAAGAATACCGGACAATCTCACCGGTGTTCGAGGAGGATGTTTATGAGGCGATCAGCATGAAAACCTGTGTGGAGACGCGCAATACGGTGGGCGCTCCGGGGAAGGCGGCCATGGAAAAGGTGATCGCGCTGGAAGAGGCGTATCTCGCGGCAGAATAGACGGCGCGTTCAAAGCAACACAGGGGATTCTATGATGAGCGGTTGAAGAGATCCAAAGATGTGTACAGATGGGTCAGAAGTCAAAGGAGAGAAGGGAATATGATGGAGAAAAAATTAAAAGTCGGAATTTTAGGGGCAACAGGAATGGTAGGCCAGAGATTTATTTCTCTGCTGGAGGGCCATCCCTGGTTTGAGGTGGTTACGGTGGCGGCCAGCCCGCGTTCCGCAGGGAAAACCTATGAAGAAGCCGTGGGCGGCAGATGGAAGATGAGCGCGCCTATGCCGGAGGCCGTCAAAAATCTTGTGGTGCTCAATGTCAATGAAGTGGAAAAAGTTGCCGCGACCGTGGATTTCGTGTTCAGCGCGGTGGATATGTCCAAGGAGGAAATCCGTGCAATCGAGGAAGCATATGCCAGGACAGAGACCCCGGTGGTATCCAATAACAGCGCCCACCGTTGGACGCCGGACGTGCCCATGGTAGTGCCGGAGATCAATGTGGAGCATTTTGAGGTGATCGCGGATCAGAGGAAACGCCTTGGGACAGAGCGGGGCTTTATTGCTGTAAAGCCGAACTGCTCCATCCAGAGTTACGCACCCTGCCTTGCCGCATGGAAGGAGTTTGGGCCAAAGGAGGTTGCGGCAACCACATATCAGGCGATTTCCGGCGCAGGAAAGACGTTCAAAGACTGGCCGGAGATGGTGGAAAATGTGATTCCCTATATCGGCGGGGAAGAGGAAAAGAGCGAGCAGGAGCCCTTACGTATTCTGGGCAGGGTGGAAAACGGGCAGATTGTAAAGGCAGAGCTTCCGAAGATTACCTGCCAGTGCATCCGCGTTCCGGTTCTGGACGGACATACGGCGGCGGTATTTGTGAATTTTGAGAAGAAGCCGACGAAAGAGCAGCTGATTGAAAAGCTGGTGAATTATAAAGGGTTCCCGCAGGAGGCAGGGCTGCCCAGCGCGCCCGGGCAGTTCATCCAGTATCTGGAAGAGGATAACCGCCCCCAGGTGAAGCTGGATGTGGATTACGAGAATGGCATGGGCGTATCCATCGGGCGGCTGAGAGAAGACAGCCTGTTTGATTATAAATTTGTCGGGCTGTCCCATAATACGGTCCGGGGGGCAGCAGGCGGCGCGGTGCTGTGCGCGGAGGCTCTGACGGCAAAAGGATATATTGAAAAGAAAGCGTGATCTGGGCATGCCGGTTTAGCGGCCGCCGGGAGTGTTGCTCCGTGTCGGCGGCACTTGTTTTTGCAGGGAACGAAAGGGAGTGTACACCAAATCCCCCGCAGCAAGCTGCGGGGGAGATTTTTGGGACAAATTTATCATAGCATGCTATGTAATTGTGGGAAGGGGAGAGAAGAGGCGGTTCTATAGCATGCTATGTAAAAAAGATGAGAAATAAAGGGATGATGCTATATGGTTTTTTTTTGGGGTTTGCGGACAGCAGCAACCAGGTACAGCATCAATTTTAGAAATAGTATTGACAAATCTTTTATCTTGGTTTATCATCAACTTACTCGTCTTGGGACAAATCTTATTTCTTTGGGAGTATCATCCCATTATCCAAACGCGAGGACATAGCTATGTTATTTATTCCCACGAAGCAATGAGCCAGGTGGACTTATTTTTGTATGTCCACCTGGCGACTGACACGAGTCTTGCTTTGTGACGGGCTTGTGAGGGCCAAAGACGCAACATTCCAGAAGGGAGGGATTTTCTGATTTTGTGAGAAAAAGCCGTCCCAATTCACGCCCCATACGGGACGGCTTTGATCAGAGTAACACGAAAGGGCATTACGGCTTTATTTCCGCGAAGCAACGAGCCAGGTGGACATGTGTTTGTATGTCCATTTGGCGACTGCCGCGAGGGTCAAATACCCCGCGGCTTGCTGCGCTGGAAATATGATGCCCCGTCAGCTTGCTGCGGGGTATTTGACTTTAAGTGGCGCTTCCCCGGTACAGGTGCAAAAAAGAAGGATTTGTATGGAGGGAAAAGAATATGAAGCAAGTGTTTTACAGCATGGCAGGTGCGTTCCGGACGGCGGCGGCCTTCCTGTTGATTTTTAGCTGCATGGTCACAACAAGCGTGGTTTCCGTGCGGGCTGAAGAAGAGATGGATGCGCCCCTGGCAGAAACAGAGGCGGTTTTGGAAAATACCGGGCAGGAAAACCAGACCTCCGGCGGCCAGGCCGGTTCTTCCCGGGGTACAGACGATGCAGACCCAGAAGAGGGCGAAGCTTCCGCTCAGAATGTGGATAAATCCCAGGAGGACGGGGAAGAAGAGGCTTTGGAATTCCCGAAAGTCCCGCCGGTTGGAAGGCAGTATCTTACCGGACATTATGGAACAGCCTTCGTGGCGGGCGGCCAGGGGCGCATGATGCGTTCGGCGGTGAACGCGGATTGTACGATCACGCCGGGGACCAGGCACCATTATGGAGGCTGGGAGACCACCGAATTCTATGTGGCCACCGGTACGGGAAATTATATGGGTTACTGCGCACAGCCGAAAAAGGCGACCCCGTCGGGCATTTATCAAATATCAAAAATGGAAGGCAATGACCGTATTAAAATGGCGCTGATGTTCGGCGCAGACGGACCCTGGGCAAAGGAGGCCTCCGCGCTGTTTGGAGGGACGGACAATCCTTATCCCTATATACACGCCATGATCGGGATTGAGTATACAAACGATACCGACGGGCTGACAGCGGTTCAGATCGCGGCCATGCGGAATGCTTTGGATGAGCAGATGAACAGCGGAAAGGCGCAGATGCCGGTTTTCCAGGAGTATACGGTATATGTGGCATATAATGATGATCAGGATATTGTCTGGCTGGAATATTCCGGGCCTGTTGACGGAACCGCCAGGCTGCGCAAAAGCTCGTCCAATCCGTCTCTTACGGCCGGAAATGGCTGCTATTCTTTAGCCGGGGCGGAGTATGGGGTTTATGTGGATGCGCCTTGTACGCTGCAGGCCGGGACATTTACCACCAATGAAGCAGGGGAAAGCGATTCCGTGGAGTTGGCGGCAGGGGACTATTGGGTGAAAGAAATCCAGGCTCCCACGGGATACCGCAGGAACGAGACGGTGTATCCCATCCATGTCAATGCAGGGGAGGAAACGCAAGTACAGGTCAGTGACGTGCCAAAATATGCACCGGGAGAACTTCGGCTGATGAAAATGGATTCCGAGACGCAGGAGGGGCTGCCGCAGGGAAACGCCGCATTTGCAGGAACTCAGTTTACCGTAAAATATTACAACGGATATTATGACAAGGACAGCCTGCCCCGCACACCTGTAAGAACCTGGGTGCTCCAGGTAAGAAAGATGGAAGACCCTGACGGAGGGCCGTCTGGTTACAGGGCGGCATTGGATGAGCGCCACAAAGTATCGGGCGATGATTTTTACATGCAGGATGGAAATGCCGTGCTGCCCTTCGGAACGGTGACCATTGAAGAGACGAAGGCTCCGGCAGGGTATCTTCTGGAGCAGTTTTATGTGAAAGCGGAGGGCAGCAAAGAAACACACAGCGGCCTGTATATTTCCCAGATCAGGGAGGGGCAAAACGGGATTTCGCTGATCGGCGGAAGCCAATATGCCGTCTACGATCAGGTGATCCGCGGAGGCGTGAAGATACGGAAACGGGATTTTGAGACAAAGGGCGCCCTGCCCCAGGGCGGCGCGGATTTTGAAAAAGCCGTGTTCATCATTGTAAATCTAAATGAAAACCAGGTGACAGTGAACGGAAAATCCTATGGAAGAAACGACCAGGTGGCGGTGATGCAGACCGATCAAAACGGCGTGGCGCAGACGGAAAAGGATCTGCTTCCCTATGGGAAATACCGGATTATCGAGACCGGGGCGCCGGCGGGCTATCTGGAAGAAGGGGTTCTGTGCCAGGAATTTTCCGTCACCGAGAATGGAAAAATTGTGGATCTTACAGAGCCGGAACATTCCATACAGAATCAGGTGAAGCGGGGGGATTTTGAACTCCGTAAGATTGACGCCGACACCCAGGATGTGATCCGGGGCGTGCAGTTTAGGGTGACCAGTGTAAATACAGGAGAATCCCATATAATCACAACGGACGAAAACGGTTATTATTGTTCCGAATCTGCGTGGAACAAACATTCCCATAACACTAATCTGGGAGGCAGGGAAGACGGGCTTTGGTTCGGGACGGACAGGGAAGGCAATCCGGCGCCGGTCAATGACAAGAAGGGGGCGCTGCCTTATGATACATACACTTTGGAAGAACTCCCGTCGGATGCCAATGAGGGGAAGGTGATGCTTAATACCACCTTTGTCATCTACAAGGATCGTGTGACCGTCAGCCTTGGGAATCTGGAAAATAAGGGACCCGACGAGTGTGTGCCTGCCATCTCCACCAGCGCAAGGAACGAGGCGACGGGCGACCATTATGGAGCGGCAGGCCGTGTGACGGTTATCGATTCCGTGATCTACAGCGGGTTAAAAGAGAAAGAGGAATATCTTCTGAAATGCATGCCCATAAGCAAATCGGACGGGAAAGCGGTGACAGACAAGGACGGGAATCCGGTTGTGTCAGAACAGACATTTACTGCGTCAGCGTCAGCAGGCATCGTGGAAGTGGAATGTACATTTGACGCGTCAGGGCTGGGCGGTTCTGATGTGGTAATTTATGAGGAATTGTACTGCGGCGGAAAGAAGATTGCAGAGCACAGGGATCGAAAGGACGAAGGACAGACCATCCATTTCCCGAAAATCAGGACAAAGGCAGCGGACAAGGCATCCGGAACCAATATGGCAGCGGCAGGGAAAGAGGCCGCTGTTGTGGATACCGTCACCTATGAAAACCTGAAAGCAGGACAGGAATATACATTGATCGGTAAATTGATGGACAGGGAGACAGGACAGATTGTAAAAGATGCCGACGGAAGAGACGTGGTTTCGGAGGTAAAATTTGTTCCAGAAGAAAAGGACGGGAAAGCAGAGGTTCTGTTTACATTTGACGGCTCCATGCTGGAAGGGAAGACATTGGTTGCGTTTGAACGATTAGAGAAGAACGGCAAACTATATGCAGTCCACGCGGATATCCGCGACGAGGACCAGACCGTCTGTTTCCCGAAAGTCCGCACGGCGGCGAGGGACGTCCACACGGACAGCCGGAGCGCCAATGCGGCAGATGGCGCGGTCGTGGTGGATTCGGTATTTTACACCAATCTTAACTCAGGGCAGGAGTATACGGTGGAGGGAATCCTGATGGATAAACAGACACAGGAACCGCTTTTGCAGGACGGTAAAGAAATTACCGCCAAGACAACATTTACGCCCGAGGATGGGACAGGAACCGTGGACGTGACGTTTGAATTTGACGCTTCCGCGCTTGCGGGGAAAACAGCCGTGGCATATGAAAGCGTGACGCAGGACGGAAAAGAGGTGGCTGCCCACAAGGATATTGGCTATGAAGAGCAGACCATCCGTTTTCCGGAAATCGGGACAAAGGCCAGGGAAAAAGAGAGCGGCGGCCGGGAGGTTACGGCGGCACAGAAGAAAGAAATGACCATTGTGGATGAGGCGGCCTATAAAAATCTGATTCCGGGGGAAGAATATACCATAAAAGGGATTTTGATGGATAAAGCCACAGGAAAAGCATTTACGGACGGGGAGAAAGAAGTGACGGCGGAAAAGACGTTTATCCCCGAACAGGCGGAGGGGACTGTGGAGATAGAATTTACATTCGAAGCCCAGCCGCTTAAGAAGATGGAGATCGTTGTATTTGAAAAAGTATTATCAGGCGGTGCGGAGGTGGCTGCCCATGAAGACATCCATGATGAGGGGCAGACGATCAGGGTACATATGCCAGGGATGGAGGAACCTGCCGTAAATCCGGGGAAATCGGTGAAGACAGGGGACGCCATAGGGATTCTTCCGGCAGTCGTTTTCATGCTGCTGTCGCTGGCGGCGCTGGTGGCGGCGGCACGGAGGAAAATCGGATAAAGTGATCCGGTAAAAGTGATCCTTCACTTTCTGCTTTCCTTTCGTGGAATTGTGTGTTAGAATAGCAGACAGAAAACAGAGCGTTTCTGAAATAAGAAGAGCGCGAAAAATGAGGAGGTTTTCACAATGGGAATGACGATGACACAGAAAATATTGGCAGCCCATGCAGGGCTTGATTCTGTATCAGCCGGACAGTTGATAGAAGCAAAGCTGGACGTGGTGATGGCAAATGATATCACCGGGCCGATGGCGCTGCCTATTTTCTGTGAGATGGCAGAAAAGGTATATGATAAAGACAAGGTGGTTCTGGTGCCGGATCATTTTACGCCCAATAAGGACATCAAGTCAGCAGAGAATTCCAAAGCAATCCGGGAGTTTGCAAGGGAACAGGGGCTTAGCTGGTTCTTCGAACAGGGCAAATCCGGGGTGGAGCATGCGCTCCTGCCGGAAGCAGGCGTGGTCACAGCGGGAGAGTGCATTATCGGCGCGGATTCCCATACCTGTACATACGGCGCGCTGGGCGCATTTTCTACAGGAGTAGGGACCACCGATATTGCCACAGGAATGGCCATGGGGGAACTGTGGTTCAAAGTTCCGGGCGCAGTTAAGTTCGTGCTTACCGGGAAGCCCGGGCCGTATGTGAGCGGAAAGGATATCATCATCCACATCATCGGTAAGATCGGCGTGGACGGCGCGCTTTATAAATCCATGGAATTTACAGGGGACGGGATTGCGAACCTGTCCATGGACGATCGGTTTACCATGGCCAACATGGCCATCGAGGCAGGCGCAAAGAACGGGATTTTCCCTGTGGATGCGCAGGCGGAAAGCTATATTAAGGAACATTGTAAAAAGGAATATCATATTTACGAGGCGGACGAGGACGCGGAGTATGACGAGGTTATAGACATCCGGCTGGACGAAGTACGGCCTACCGTCGCATTTCCACATCTTCCGGGCAACGCGAAAACCATTGACGAGATAGAGGCAATGGAGCCTATCAAGATCGATCAGGTCGTGATCGGCTCCTGTACCAACGGACGTATGGAAGATATGAGGAAGGCTGCGGCTATACTGAAAGGCCATACGGTGCATCCTGACGTGAGGGTGATGGTGGTGCCTGCGACGCAGAAGATCTACAAGCAGTGCATTGCAGAAGGTTTGATTGATATTTTTATTGACGCAGGCTGTGCAGTGAACACACCCAGTTGCGGCCCGTGCATGGGCGGGCATATGGGCGTGATGGCGGCAGGGGAAAAATGTGTGTCCACCACGAACCGGAATTTCGTGGGTCGCATGGGGCATGTGGATTCCCTGATCTATCTGGCTTCCCCGGAAGTGGCGGCGGCCAGCGCCGTTGCAGGCTGTATTGCGAATCCAGAGAAAGTAGGTGGCAAAGCATGAAAGCATTGGGACACGTTTTTAAATATGGGGATAATGTAGACACGGATGTGATCATCCCGGCAAGATATCTGAACTCTTTTGACGCGCAGGAACTGGCGAGCCATGCCATGGTGGATATTGACCCGGAATTTGTGAACAAGGTGCAGCCGGGCGACCTGATCGTGGCAAATAAAAACTTTGGCTGCGGGTCTTCCAGGGAGCATGCGCCGCTGTGTCTGAAAACAGCAGGAGTAAGCTGCGTGATTGCGGAGACATTTGCAAGAATCTTCTATAGAAATGCGATCAATATCGGGCTGCCCATTATCGAATGCCCGGAGGCGGCCAGAGGGATCGAAGCCGGGGACGAGGTGGAAGTGGATTTTGACAGTGGAAAGATCTATAACCGGACCAGAGGGACGGAGTTCCAGGGACAGGCATTCCCGGAATTTATGCAGAAGCTGATCTCGGCAGGCGGGTTGGTGAAGTATACGAACAATAAAAAGGCCGAAGAAGCAAATGCCTGACGTAAAAGAGTAAAGCGGCAGATTCATAGAGTATTAGCGGCCTGAAAAGGAAACAATACAAGGACAGTGGGAACGAAGAACGGTTGTACGCTGTCCTTCTGCTATGCTTTAGCATAAGGAAAGCGGATGAACAGAAAATGTAGCTGCCGGAAGGATTTCGCAGCCGGGAGCATGGAGAGAGAAGAGGATGGAAGATATGAATCTACTATATAAAAGTACACGGGACGTAAAGCTTTCAGTGACGGCTTCAGAGGCAATCCTGAAAGGGCTTGCTCCGGACGGCGGCCTGTTTGTGCCGGAGTCTGTGCCGGAGCTTGATGTGACGATGGAAGAATTAAAGGAAATGTCCTATCAGGAGACGGCTTACGCTGTGATGAAGCTGTTTTTGACGGATTTTACGGAGGAAGAATTAAAGCACTGTATCAACAGCGCCTACGATTCCAAATTTGATACCGAGGTGATCGCGCCGCTGGTAAAGGTGGGGGATACCTATCATCTGGAACTGTTCCATGGGGCGACGATTGCATTTAAGGATATGGCGCTGTCTATTCTGCCCCATCTTCTGACCACGTCGGCCAAAAAGAATCATGTGGAGAATGAGATCGTCATTCTGACCGCTACCTCCGGCGATACCGGAAAAGCGGCATTGGCCGGGTTTGCGGGTGTGCCCGGGACGCGGATCATTGTTTTTTATCCGAAAAACGGGGTCAGCCGGGTACAGGAGCTGCAGATGGTGACCCAGAAAGGGAGCAACACGGCGGTGGTGGCGATCCACGGGAATTTTGACAATGCCCAGAGCGGTGTGAAAGCGCTGTTCGAGGATAAAGCGCTGGAGGAGGAAATGGCGGGGAAGGGATATCAGTTTTCTTCCGCAAACTCCATCAATATCGGCCGCCTCATTCCGCAGGTAGTGTACTATGTGTATGCTTATGCAAAATTGCTGGCGAACGGGGAGATCGCATCGGGGGAAGAGATCAACGTGACCGTGCCTACCGGGAATTTTGGAAATATCCTGGCAGCCTATTATGCAAAACAGATGGGAGTTCCGATCGCGAAGCTCATCTGTGCCTCCAATGAGAATAAAGTATTGTTTGATTTCTTCCGCACCGGGACTTATGACCGGAACCGGGAATTTGTACTCACCTCTTCCCCGTCCATGGATATCCTGATCTCCAGCAATCTGGAAAGGCTGATCTATGCGATCGCCGGAGGGGACGACGGGAAGGACCGGAAGCTGATGGAGGCATTGAAATCTGAGGGCAGGTACGAGATCACTCCGGAGATGAAAGAACAGCTTTCAGACTTTGCGGGCGGATATGCCACGGAAGAGGAGACCATGGCGGCAATCCATGATACGTATGAATCCACAGGGTATGTAATGGATACCCATACGGCGGTGGCGTCCCACGTGTGCAGGGCGTACCGGGAGAAGAATCAGGATCACACGAAAGCCCTGGTGGCATCCACGGCAAGCCCGTACAAATTTGTAAAAAGCGTGATGACAGCCATTGACGGGAAATATAGTTCCATGGATGAATTTGATCTGATCGGCGAATTGAAAAAAGTGTCAGGCACCCAGGTGCCTCATGCGATCGAGGAGATACAAAATGCAAAGATCCTGCACACAAGGGAATGTGATGTGGATCAGATGAAAGAGACAGTCAGGGAAATATTGGGGATTTAAATGTATTCTATATACAGCCGGATGTTGTCAGGGCAAGAATGCACGGACAGCGGGGACCGGCTATAAGGACAGAAAGGCGGTAAAGGAAATGAAGAGGGCCAGCGTATTTTTGGCAGACGGATTTGAAGAGATCGAAGGGCTTACAGTAGTGGATATCCTTCGCAGGGCAGGGGTGCAGGTGGACACGGTGTCGGTTACAGGGGACAGGACGATCCATGGCTCCCATCAGATTGACGTGCAGGCGGATTTTTTATTTGAGGAAATGGATTTTACACAGACGGATATGCTGGTACTCCCGGGCGGAATGCCGGGGACAAAGTACCTGATGGAGCATAAGGGGCTGAGGTCGCTTTTGCAGGCGTATCATGAGCAGGGGCAGTATATTGCGGCGATCTGCGCGGCGCCGAGTATTTTTGGCGGACTGGGTTTTTTGAAAGGACGGAAGGCATGCTGTTACCCCTCTTTTGAAGAAAAGCTCGAAGGCGCAGAGGTTGTGCAGGATGCAGTCAGCGTGGACGGCCATGTGGTCACCAGCCGGGGGATGGGCACGGCCATTCCGTTTGCATTGAAGCTGACGGGGCTTCTGTGCGGGGAAGAAAAGGCTGAAGAGATCGGGCGTTCGATCATTTACAGATGAGGCCGCGGCCTGCCTGCCGGGCGGCGGACAGTCACGGACGGGGAAAAGGTATAAAGGAGGACGGCTGAATTTTGGCACAGAGGAGGTCTTTACTGCAGCAATTAATCCGCTTTGGCATTGTCGGGGGCAGTGCTTTTGCAATCGATTATGGCATATTGTTTTTACTGACAGAAGTAACCGGACTCAATTATCTGGTATCCGGGGCAATATCATTTGCCGTATCTGTAATATTCAACTATATAATGAGTATAAAATGGGTTTTTGATGTTGCGGGGGAAAGAAGCCAGACGCAGGATCTGGCGGTATTCCTTATTCTGAGCGTGATTGGATTGGGCATAAACCAGCTTGTTATGTGGGTGGCGGTGGATCAGTTCCATATTTACTATATGGTATCTAAACTGGGCGCAACCGGCATTGTCATGGTCTATAATTTTGTCACGAGAAAAATATTTTTAGAAAAGACATAAAATGTCTGTTCTGTTTTCAGGCTTTCATGAAAAGGCGTATATCCATACAAAAAGTACTGGAAATCAGGGAACTCTTGTGCTATACTTGTTTAATGATTGTGGGCGAATGCCCGTGCAGAAAAGAGCGGCGGCAGTTTTGCCGTGCAGATGGAGCAGGAACGGCAGGAAAATGGTGTTATTCTCTGCATACAGTTCCCTACAAATGTCAAGGAGGAAATTAGAAAGATGAGTCTACAGGTAGAAAAGTTAGAGCATAATATGGCAAAGCTTACGATCGAGGTTGCTGCGGAGGATGTGGAGAAGGCGCTTCAGGCCGCATATCTGAAGGAGCGTAAGAAGATTTCCATACCGGGTTTCAGAAAAGGGAAAGTGCCGCGACAGATGGTGGAGAAGATGTACGGCCCGGAGGTGTTTTATGATGAGGCTGTGAACAGCATGATTCCCGGGCATTATGAAAAGGCTTATGATGAATGCGGCCTTGATATCGTGTCCAATCCGACGATTGACGTAGTCCAGATGGAAAAAGGACAGCCATTTATCTTTACCGCGGAAGTTGCGGTGAAGCCGGAAGTGACATTAGGTGAATATAAAGGACTGAAAGTGGATAAGATTTCAGTGGAAGTAACAGAAGAGGATGTAGATGCAGAACTCCAGAGAGAGCGTGAGCGCAACGGGCGCACTGTGGAGGTTACAGACCGGGCGGTTCAGGATCAGGATATGATTACGCTGGATTTTAAAGGATTTGTAGACGGAGAAGCCTTTGAAGGTGGAGAAAGCACAGATTATGCACTCACTGTCGGATCCGGTTCCTTTATCCCGGGATTTGAAGAACAGTTGATCGGCGCAGAGATCGGCAAAGAGCTGGAGGTGAACGTGACCTTCCCCGAACAATACCATGCGGCAGAACTGGCAGGAAAACCGGCGGTATTTCAATGCACTGTAAAGACGATCAAAGAGAGAGAACTGCCTGAATTGGATGATGAATTTGCTTCAGACGTATCAGAGTGCGAGACTCTGGAAGCGTACAGGGCAGAGGTGGAGAAGAAACTGCTCGACAGGAAGACGGCGGAAGCACGGGAAAAAGTGGAAGACCAGGCTGTAGATCAGGCAGCAGAAAACGCTGAGATGGATATTCCGCAGGCAATGATTGATTTTCAGGTAAGGCAGATGCTGGACGATATGTCTTATCGTCTTAGGATGCAGGGAATGACAAAAGAGATGTATTTCCAGATGACAGGGCTTACAGAGGAGCGTATGAAACAGGATATGGAGAAGCAGGCGGTTCGCTCCATTAAAACAAGGCTGACTCTGGAAGCGGTTGCCAGGGCAGAGAATATAGAAGTATCCGAGGAACGCCTGGAAGAAGAAATACAGAAGATGGCGGACAACTATAAGGTGGAAGCTGCGAAGTTCAAAGAGAATATGGGAGAAAAACAGATAGAAGAATTGAGAGAAAACATTGTCGTACAGGATGCCATTACATTGATCGCCGATGCAGCGGTGGAAGAATAAAGAATAGATACATTCCATATCCTTTAGGATGGGAATGGCATGGCAGAGTCAAAGACCCCGCAGCAAACTGACGGGGCGTCAAATTTCCGGCGCAGCAAGCCGCGGGGGATCTGGTCTTCACTCCGTTTCGGTCGTTGCCAGACAAGTGCCGCCGGCACTTAGCAACCCTCGCGGCAGTCGCCGGATGGACATACAAAAACATGTCCGTCCGGCCCGTTGCTTCGCGGAAATAAAGATTCCTCAGCCCGCCCGTCAGCCGGACGGGCTGCAAGCATGATTTCAGAAGGGAGATTTTCAGATGAGTTTAGTACCTTATGTCATTGAACAGACGAGCCGCGGGGAACGTTCCTATGATATTTATTCCAGATTGCTGAAGGATCGGATCATTTTTCTGGGAGAAGAGGTGACAGATGTTTCCGCCAATATCGTAGTGGCCCAGCTTTTGTTTCTGGAGGCGGATGACCCGAATAAGGATATCCAGCTCTATATCAACAGTCCGGGCGGTTCTGTGACTGCGGGGCTGGCAATCTATGATACGATGCAGTATATCAAGTGCGACGTGTCTACGGTATGTATCGGCATGGCAGCCAGCATGGGGTCATTTTTGCTCTCCGGAGGGACCAGGGGCAAGCGGTTCGCACTTCCCAATGCAGAGATCATGATTCATCAGCCTTCCGGCGGCGCCAGGGGGCAGGCAACGGAAATTCAGATTGCCGCGGAACATATCCTGAGAACCAGAAAGCGGCTGAATGAAATCCTTGCAGCCAATACCGGGCAGCCTCTGGAGACGATTCAGGTGGACACAGAGAGAGACAATTTTATGTCCGCAGAGGAAGCGAAGGAGTATGGGCTGGTTGACGAAGTCATTGCCAAACATTAAGGGATTATATGAGGTGAAAACAGATGGCAGGAAAAATGATGGAAGAAATTGTAAGATGTTCTTTCTGTAACAAGCCGCAGACGCAGGTCCGCAAGCTGATCTCGGGGCCTAACGGGGCATTTATCTGTGATGAATGTGTGGAAGTATGTTCTGAGATTATTGAAGAAGAATTAGATTATGAAGAGAGGAATCCTTTTGCGGACATCAATCTGCTTACACCGGAGGAGATGAAAGCGTTTCTGGATGATTATGTCATCGGACAGGAGGAAGCGAAGAAAGTGCTTTCGGTGGCTGTATATAACCATTATAAGCGGATTTTGGCGGAACAGGATCTGGGTGTGGAACTGCAGAAGAGTAATATTCTGATGCTGGGACCCACGGGATGCGGGAAGACGCTTCTTGCACAGACCCTTGCAAAAGTATTGAATGTTCCCTTTGCAATCGCGGATGCCACAGCGTTGACTGAGGCAGGCTATGTGGGGGAAGATGTGGAGAATATCCTTTTGAAGGTGATCCAGGCGGCGGACGGAGATATCGAGCGTGCCGAGCATGGGATTATCTACATTGACGAGATTGATAAGATCACAAGAAAATCAGAAAATCCATCGATTACCCGTGATGTGTCCGGAGAGGGCGTGCAGCAGGCCCTTTTGAAGATTGTAGAGGGGACTGTCGCATCTGTTCCCCCGCAGGGCGGGAGAAAACACCCCCATCAGGAACTGATTCAGATCGACACGACCAATATCCTGTTCATCTGTGGAGGGGCGTTTGAGGGGCTTGACAAGATCATCGAGACGAGGCTTGATAGAAAGTCCATCGGATTTAACGCGGAGATCGCAACCCAGCATGAGTATAATGTGGATGTACTCTTAAGGGAAGCGCTTCCCCAGGATTTGGTGAAGTTTGGGCTGATCCCGGAACTGGTAGGCCGTCTTCCGGTGACGGTTGCTCTGGAGATGCTGGATAAAAAGGCGCTGATCCGGATTCTGACAGAACCTAAGAGTGCGATTGTCAAGCAGTATCAGAAGCTTTTGGAACTGGACGGCGTCAGGCTGGTATTTGACAGGGATGCATTGACTGCCATTGCAGAGACTACATTAGCGCGCAAGACCGGAGCCAGAGGGCTCAGGGCTATTATGGAAGGGATTATGATGGATACCATGTTCCGTGTACCTTCGGATGAGACGATCAAGGAATGCAGGATCACGAAGGATACTGTAAAAGGCACGGGGCAGCCTTTGTACGAGTGTGACGGGGAAGAGCGCAGGTCGTTTTTGACGCCTCGCAGTGCGTAAATGCTTTTGGGAAGTAACCTGTAGGGGGGCTCGGCAAAGGGCATTTTGCGGCGGTTTGGAAGATGGCAGGTATATCTTACAGGAATCTTTAAGGAATGAGAAAATAGGGGCGGGTATTATGGGGAAACCAGGTACCTGCCCTTTCATATAAGATGCATTTTGAGAAAGAATGAGAAGGTTATTCAGTAACAAAGAAACTTTGCAGCGGCTTAGGAAACAAAAAAGTTGCTGATTTGGAGGATTAACAACCATGAAAAGTGAGAGAAAAAGTCTCCCCATGGTCGCGCTGCGGGGCATGACAATTATGCCGGAGATGGTGGTGCATTTCGATATCAGCCGGGAGCGCTCGATTGCGGCAGTACAGGAGGCCATGCTGGAGGATCAGAAGATTTTTCTTGCCACACAACGGGAACAGGAGACGGATGATCCGAACCAGCGGGAGGTGTATGAGGTTGGTACGGTCGCGTCTGTCAAGCAGATTATCAAGCTGCCGAAGAAGCTTTTGCGGGTTCTTGTGGCAGGGGAGACGAGAGGGATCCTGCAGAATATTGAATACGATACCCCCTATCTGCGCGCAGAAGTGGAGCTCGTCGACGAATCTGATTTCCAGCCGCCGGAGGATTCCAACAGGCAGGCCGCCATGGTGCGCAGCCTGAAGGATATCTTCGTGGACTATGCGGCGAAGAATGGGAAGATGTCCAAGGAGGGGGTTGGGCGGATTCTGGAAATCCAGGATCTGAAAGAACTGGTAGATGAGATTTCCGCGAATATTCCTCTCTATTATATCGACCTGCAGGAGATTTTAAACCAGATAGAGTTTGGAAAAAGATATGAGATGCTGGCTTTTAAGATGGTCAATGAAGTCCAGATCATGGATATCAAGGATGATATCCGTTCCAAGGTCAAGGAGCGGGTGGATAAGCACCAGCGGGAATATATCCTCCGGGAGCAGCTGAAGCTCATCCGCGAGGAATTGGGCGATGATACCACATTGTCGGATGCAGAGGAGTTCGAGCAGGCTGCAAAAAAACTGAAAGCGCCCAGGGAAGTGAAGGAGAAACTGGCAAAGGAGATCAGCCGTTTTAAGAGTTCCCTGAACAGCCCTGCGGAGAGCGGCGTGCTTCGGACCTATATTGAGACTCTTTTGGAAATGCCCTGGAACAAGTCGGTTAAGGACAGCGGGGATCTGGCCTTTGCCGAGAAAGTGCTGGAGGAGGATCACTATGGGCTGGAACAAGTGAAGGAACGCGTGCTGGAATTTCTGGCAGTGCGTTCGCTGACGAAAAAAGGGGAAAGCCCGATACTCTGCCTGGTGGGGCCGCCGGGAACAGGAAAGACGTCGATTGCAAAATCCCTGGCCCGGGCGCTGAAAAAGCCCTATGTCCGCATTTCCCTTGGAGGCGTGCGGGATGAGGCAGAGATCCGGGGGCACCGGAAAACCTATGTGGGAGCCATGCCGGGAAGGATTGCCAATGGAATCCGCCTCGCAGGAGTGAAAAATCCGCTGTTGCTTTTGGATGAAATTGACAAAGTCAGTACAGACTATAAAGGGGACACGTTCTCTGCGCTTTTGGAGGTTCTGGACAGTGAGCAGAATCAAAAGTTCCGCGACCACTATCTGGAGGTACCGTTGGATCTGTCGGAGGTTCTTTTCGTGACTACCGCCAATACTACGCAGACCATCCCGCGGCCCCTTTTGGACAGGATGGAGGTTATTGAAGTCAGCAGCTATACGGAGAATGAGAAGCTGCATATCGCTGTGGAGCATTTGATTCCAAAACAACTGGGGAAGCACGGGCTGGATGCTTCCATGCTGACCTTCAGCAAACAGGCGATCGGAAAGGTGGCCAGACATTATACAAAGGAAGCCGGGGTGCGGCAGCTGGAGAGGGAAATTGGAAATATCTGCCGAAAGTCAGCAAAGGAAATACTGACGGAGAACAGGAAAAAAATCACGGTTACTGAGAAGAATATTCAAAAATATCTTGGAAAAGAGAAATTTTCCTATCAGATGGCCAATACTTCTGACGAGGTGGGGATCGTCAGGGGACTGGCATGGACAAGCGTGGGCGGCGATACGCTTCAGATTGAGGTCAATATCATGCCGGGGAAGGGGGATATCCTGCTGACCGGGCAGCTGGGCGATGTAATGAAGGAGTCTGCCCAGACCGGAATCAGTTATATCCGTTCCATCAGCAGCCGTTATGAGATTGCAGACGATTTTTTTGAAAAGCACGACATCCATGTACATATCCCGGAGGGTGCGGTTCCCAAGGACGGGCCGTCAGCCGGGATCACCATGGCAACGGCAATGATTTCTGCAATCGCAGGCCGAAAGGCCCGCGCGGATCTGGCCATGACCGGGGAGGTAACGCTCAGGGGGAGGGTGCTTCCTATCGGCGGCCTCAAGGAAAAACTGCTGGCAGCGAAAAATGCGGGCATTAAAACCGTACTGATTCCGAAGAAAAATAAGGCGGATGTAGAAGAGTTGTCCTCCGAGATCACAAAAGGTCTGGAGATTGTTGCAGTGGAGCATATGGATGAAGTATTGGAGCGGACCCTGGTGAATGAAAGCAAATAGGAGATCGTTATGGTCATTAAAAATGTAAATTTGGAAACAGTATGTGGGATTACCAGTACGCTGCCGGACAATGAAAAACCGGAGATTGCATTTGCGGGGAAATCCAATGTAGGAAAGTCCTCGCTTATCAATGCACTGATGAACCGGAAGTCCTATGCACGGATTTCCGCCACGCCGGGAAAGACGCAGACGATTAATTACTATAATATTAACGGAGAATTGTATCTGGTAGACCTTCCTGGATATGGGTATGCGAAGGTATCCGGGAAGGAAAAAGAGCAGTGGGGGAAGCTGGTGGAGCGGTATCTCCACGGTTCCTCCCAGTTAAAGGCGGTCTTTCTTTTGATCGATATCCGCCATGCACCGTCCGGGAATGACAGGATGATGTACCAGTGGATTCTGGAGCAGGGATTTCAGCCGGTCATTATTGCGACAAAGCTGGATAAACTGAAAAGGAGCCAGGTGCCTAAGCAGCTGAAGGTGTTAAAAGAAGGGCTGATGCTCATTCCGGGTACAAAGCTGATCCCTTTTTCGTCAGTGACCAGGCAGGGGCGGGAGGAAATCTGGGAATATGCAGAGAAGGAATGCCTTGTATGACGGCAACCGTGCAGGGGAAGCTGTTTTGCCCGTCAGACGGGCAGGAGAATATACCGGTTCTTCCGCGCGGTATTTGCAGTAAATGATGAAGGAAGTTCATGTAAAAAAGCAGAGGTGTTAGGTTCATGGAAAGTAAGAGGCCGTATTGGCAGGTGGCGGTGAGCCTGGTATTTAGTATTCTGGCCACAGCTGCATTTATCATCATAGGAGTGAAGGCAATCGTTTTCTTTATGCCCTTTGTAATCGGATGGTGCATCTCCGCCATTGCCGCGCCTGTGGTAAACTGGCTGGAAAAGCATTTCAGGATCGTGAAGAAACTGGGATCCGCGCTGATTGTCGTGCTGGTGATCGGGCTGATCGTGTTGGCGTTCTATCTGGCGGTGAGCAGGCTTGTGGCAGAGGTGGGGGATCTTGTCAAGAATATACCGGAGATGTACAGCCAGCTGGAAAGCGGGTTTCGGACGATTGGGAATTCCCTGTCCGGGCTGTTTGAGCGGCTGCCAAAAGAGACCCAGACCGGCCTGCAGTCCATGATGGATCATTTCAACCGGTACATGGGGGAGCTGATCTCTAAGATCGGGGAGCCGACTGTAACGGCTGCGGGAAACCTAGCCATGCGCCTTCCCTTCTATCTGGTGTCAGTGCTGGTGGCAGTAATTTCAGCGTATTTTTTTACTGTAGAACGTGAGGAAGTGCTGAACTGGGCAAAGAAGGTGATGCCGCAGTCCGTTGTAAAGCGGATGACGCTGGTGGCGGACAATCTGCGTTATGCGGTGGGCGGATATTTCCGGGCGCAGTTTAAGATTATGGGAATCGTATTTATCATTCTGCTGGCAGGTTTTGCCCTGCTGAGGATCAAGTATTTTGCACTGGTGGCTTTTTTGATCGCATTTTTGGATTTCCTGCCCTTTTTCGGGACAGGCACTGCCATGATCCCCTGGGCGGTATACAAGCTTCTGGTGGGGGATTATAAGACGGCGCTGCTGCTGGTTATTATTTATGCCATTACGCAGATCAGCAGACAGATCCTGCAGCCAAAGCTGGTGGCGGACAGTATGGGGATGAACCCATTGGTCACTTTGTTCCTATTATATGTGGGATACCGGGTCAGCAGCGTGCTGGGTTTAATTCTTTCCGTGCCCATAGGGATGGTGGTGATCAATATGTGCCAGGCAGGCGCCTTTGACTATATCTTTGACGATGCGCGGATTCTCATCGACGGAATCCTCAGGTTGAGGGGGGAACCAGGGGAGAAGAAGGAGTAAACTTATTTCTGGCTTAAGAAATAAATAAAATGTAACTATTTGTAAATAAAATGTAAAATTTATATTAATTTGTAATATTTAAGTACCGCGAAACTACAGGTTCCCATAAGAAAAAAATGATCGGACTCCTCCTGCCGCATCATAGGAAAAGCCCCGTGGCTACGGCTGTTTCCTGTGATGCGGCAGGAGATTTTTTTGCGGTACGGACAGGAAAAACAGCCTTTTTTTGTGTTTCCCCAGACGCCGGATGTCGAAAAATTGTACCTTGAAAGTAAAAGGAGATTGATGTATAATGAAATCCATGCTTGTACAAATAAATAAAATATGAGGTGGAAATGATGATGAAAGGGAGAAAGAAGAAACTCGTTGTTTGGCTTCTTATGCTCAGTTTATTGATGAGTTCGTTTCCCGGCCTGAGCGTCTCAGCGACAGGACCGGCTCTGAACGCTGATCAGACTGCAGCGGATGGCGATGTTGATTCGGGTACGCCAACTTCGGATGCGGCTGTCACAGAACCGGATACAGAACCGGCAGAAGATGCGACAACGGATCAGCCGAAAACGGATGACCAGCCAGCCGGAACGGAGGGGGCAGGAGATTCGGATAAAGCCAAAGATCAGGATGAATCCGCAGGTTCGGACACATCGGCGGATCAGGATGAATCCGAAGAGCCAAAGGAAGAGAAGGAAGACGAAGAAGAAGAGGTTCAGGAGAGCCTGATCAATTATCTGGCTATCGGCCAGCCACAGATGCAAGCGCCAGGGGAGCAGTACGTGATTGTATCTTATGGAGACGGGACGGAGGAGATTTCATCCGTCAAGCTGGTACTCACAGGGGAAGAGGGCAAGCAGAAAGAAATCCCGTTAACAGAGAAAGAGGACGCCAGTTACCGTTTTGTCAGGGCATTTGAGGAAAGTGAAGCAGGAATTTATCATATAACACGGTTTTCCTACGTACAGGACGGGCACAGAAAATATATTGATTTCGAAAAGACCGGGATATCCGTAGAGTTTACCGTGCAGGCAGGCGTTGCACAGAGCGATGAGGAAGAGTGTACGCAGGAGCCGGGGATAGAGGTTAAGGCTCTTACCTCGGATGATATCTCGGACGATATGACAAGCGAGATCCAACAGGTCATTCAGGAGGCTGCGGATGAAGCGGTTGAGAACGTGCAGGACGGCACGGTTGAATTAGGGTCTTCCAGTACCGACAAGTCCTACGGCAGATCCGGCGTCAGCCTGGAGGCTACAGCAAAAGTGGACGCGGCAATGAGCTTAGGCGGCGTCAGCACACCGAGGGCATATACGGGAACCACATCGTCGGTTGTAGTCGTTCTGGATCCGGGGCATGGCGGAACGGATAACGGCGCGACGGCCAACGGCCTGGTGGAAAAGGATATCAACTTAATTATCGCAAGGTTTTGTAAAAAAGAACTGGAAAAGCATAATGGCATTACGGTCTATATGACCCGTGATGATGACAGATATGTCAGTTTGGACGCAAGAGTGCAGGCAGCAAAGTTAATGAATGCCACTTTGTTTGTCAGCATACATATGAATTCAACTGATCAAAATCAGGATAAAGCGAAGGGAGCGGAAGTCTATTATCCCAATTCGAATTACAACCCGGCGGTCTCTAACGAAGGAAAGGCGGCAGCTCAGAACATCTTAAATGAATTGGTGCAGTTAGGGCTGGATAACCGGGGAATCAAAATCAGAAATTCGGATGATATGGAATATGCGGACGGTTCTACGGCGGACTATTACAAGGTCATCCGGGACAGTAAGCAGAACGGGTTCCCGGGAATCATCGTAGAGCACGCGTTTTTGACCAACGATGATGATGCGGATAATTTCTTTAATGAAGACGGGACGTTGAACGGAACATTTCTACAGCAGCTGGGACAGGCCGATGCACAGGGAATCCTGAAGTACTGCCAGACAAAGACGGATTATTCTCCGGTATACGATTTCAGTTATTATGTGAGCCGTTATCCGGATGTGAAAAGCGCTTTTGGCAACAACCCGGTTGGGGCTATGCAGCATTTCATCAATTATGGTATGAAGGAAGGCCGGCAGGGATGCAAAGACTTCAATGTTGACGCATACAAGGGTCGTTATCCGGATCTGGCGTCAGCTTTTGGGACAAATAATACCTCGTATTATCTGCATTACATTAATTTTGGCATAAAGGAAGGGCGAGTAGGAACCACGGACGGTTCCGATCCCAATGCCGGTTCCAATGCAGGGGCGAATGTACCCAATAACACGGCTACAAATACGATCTATGGCGGGATTGATTACGGGGATGTTTATGATTATGAGTATTATATCACTCGGTATAAAGACCTTGCAGCAGTATATACCGGTGATTATGCCGGTGCCCTGAAGCATTTTGTACAATGTGGAATGAATGAGGGAAGACAGGCAAAGGGTACGTTCAATGTTAATGCATATAAGGAGAATTATCCAGATTTAGCTGAGGCTTTTGGAGTCAACAGAGATAATTTAAAACTATATTATATGCATTATATTGACCATGGGAAAGAAGAGGAACGGACACAGACCCTTTTTAAAGATCAGGAAGAAGGTTCAGACAGGGAGCCAGGCGCTACAACAGGGACGACACAGTATGGACTTGTAGATTATGAACTTGTTTACAATTTTGATTATTATATTTCGAAGTATCCGGATGTAAGGCAGGCATATGGAAATGACCCTAAAAAGGTTCTTCAGCATTTCATACGTCATGGTATGGACGAGGGACGCAGCGGCAATGACGTGTTCAATGTTTATGGCTATCAGAGCAGATACAGCGACCTGCGCGCGGCATTTGGGAACGATTTGAAAAAATATTACCTGCATTATATTAATCATGGAGCAGGTGAAAAACGTAAGTGTGATATGCCGAAGGTTACTTCCTATCAGGGTACGGATTATTCAGATGTCTATGAATTTGATTATTATATGAAGAAATATTCGGATCTGGAAGCCGCGTTTGGTACCAATCCTGCAGGGGCAATAGAGCACTTTATCAAATTCGGAATCAACGAAGGCCGGCAGGCCATCGGAAGCTTCAGTGTGAGCGCATATAAAAATAACTATGCAGACTTGAGGAGAGCTTTCGGCGACAATAATCTGGCGTATGTAAGACACTATATCGAAATCGGAAAAAGTGAAGGAAGAGATAACACAAGCTCACCGATCTATCATCGGATTATGCTGGATAGCAGCGAAGTGAATACATATACTTCTCAGAAAACCAGCCGGGTAAACCAGATGGCGACATACTTCCTGGCAAATTCAACCTATCCGACCTATTATGCGAACAACACAAATGTAAAGAATATCAAGCAGTTCTGCCAGTTATATTATGAGGAATGCCTGAAAAATAAAGTCAATCCAGAAGTTGCATTCTGTCAGGCAATGAAGGAGACAGGCTTCCTGAAATTCGGCGGAGACGTAAAGAAAGAGCAGTATAACTTTGCAGGCCTTGGAGCGACGGGCGGCGGCGCATCCGGAGCAAGCTTCAGAAGTATTCAGGAAGGGATCAGGGCGCAGGTTCAGCACCTGGCAGCTTACGCGACGGAAGGCTTAGAGCAGAGCGATCTGGCGGACGCTTGTGTTGACCCACGGTTTGACTATGTGAAAAAAGGAAGCGCTATTTATGTGGAATGGCTTGGCCAGAAGGAAAATCCGTTTGGTGAAGGCTGGGCTACGGCAGAAGGATATGGAACCAGTATTGTGGATTATATGAATAAGCTGTCGTTATACTAAAGAACGCTCCGTAACCTTTATCGGAACAGAACAGACAGGAATAAAAATGCTGATGGCGTCTGCCATCAGCATTTTTTACCTGTGAGGGATTGCATAGAGCGTCAGGCACTCTGTAACAGCGTTGGTAAAGCGTAAATAATATTGATAGTTCCCTGTCCCCGCCGCCTTTTCGATAAAAGGAATATAATCGATCAACGCCCTCTGGTCGATCCCGGCGGATATGATCATTTTGGGAAGATGCTTTTTAATAGTCAATTCTGCGCCTCTCAGAATGGGGAGGATGGTATTCCCGATACAGATTTTTATGAGGGTTACATCTGTAAGGGGGGCGGTGAGGAGATCTACGGTCGTGACTTGTACAGATTCACCATTGTGCTTGGATATGCAGGTACTCTGGTCGTCAAAGTGGAAATAGTCGGTTCCTTCATGGTCGCTGATTCCGATATTTTCGATCTGAATCTGATCGTTTTGACCCCATTTTTCCAGAAGCTGTTCATACATGTGGGGCTGGACCTCCACGCAAAGGACTTTCTGATAGCCTTGCTGTACCCGGAGAAATTCCTGCAGTGACCTGCCGTCATACGAACCCAGGTCGAGATATACTTCATCCGGCTCCATATGTATCACATCATTGGAAAAGTAGGTGGATGGGCCGGTGAAGTCTTTGATGATCCAGGAGTCGTCATAATTGATTTTTGCATTCAAATAAGCGGCCATGTTTTTTCGGGACAGGGGGTCTGCCAGCGCCTGATAAACTTCCTCAAACTGCGGCAGATTTTCTTTTAAAAAGTCTGCCGTGATATCGTCGTCATCTCTCACGGCGCCGGAAAGAAACCAGACATGGTCAACCGGCTCCAGTTCTTCCATCTGATAGGCCAATTCATAATGGGAGTGGCCCATGACTACCGAAAAATGCTCTTGTTTTTGTAAAAGGTCATCCAACAGAAAGATGGGGATGTTTAATTTTTTGATCCGGGAGTCCAGATTGTATCCGTTGACATTGACAAAGCAGCCGGCCACCTGAATGCCGGAGCGTATCAGTTCCCGCGCAGCCCCGGCAGCCACGCTGCCTGTTCCCCAGATATATAATTTTTGTTCGGGGTTCTTCCCGTTCCACGCTTTGATTTCTTCCAGAGGTTTTTTTGCACGGTCAAAAAAAAGTGCTTGAGATAATTTGCTCATTATAAATTCCTTTCCTGTTTTTTGGATAAAATGCCTCACATGGCAGAATGAAATTCCGACAAGTGAAACAGAAGGTTTGGATGCTTCAGGCCAGTTTCATCATGGAAATATCTTTCTGCGCCATCACCCCGGCCTGCGGGGTCAGTATCAGGGAATCAACCGTCTCTCCTCTGAGCCATTTTACGACCGCAAGAGGCAGATTTGCGCCAGCGGTATGGCTGAAAGGATAGCCGCCTCCGAAGCGGGCGTTCATTTCCAGAATATAGATATCGCTGCCGGAGATAAAGACGTCCACATCCATATCTGCGGCATGGCGGGTGAGCAGAGCCAGTTTTTCACCCACGGCCTTTAGTTCGGGCGCATCTACAATCTGCGCGTAATCAGTCTCTCCTGAGCGCATGCCGCCTTTTTTCTTTGTGAGGGTGGTGCAGTAGTTTCCGTCCAGATCGCAGATTACATCCAGGCCGTATTCTTGTCCGGGGATTTTTTCCTGGATCAGGACGCTTCCTTCCATATCAGCCTCTGATTCAAATTTCAGATATAATCGGAAGATCTCGCGTTTTACCTTGCGGTACAGCACCCGCAGCTCCTGTTCGTCTTCCGCCTCGTAAACCGCGATGGAACCCATTCCCCATCTTGGCTTGATGATGACGGGAAACTGCATGGCTCCCTCTTCTATCGCTGTTTCTGCTTCCGATAAACGGATAAATGTAGAGGGAACGGCAAACCCATTCTCCTTTAAAAATTGAAAAGTTTTCCATTTATCATTGCAGATATCCACAATCTTAGAATCCGCCACAATGAGCCTTGTGCCGGCCTCTTCAAACTCCTTCCTGTGCCGTGCCAGAACCGGCAGGTCAATATCAAAGAGGGGAATGACCGCCGCAATCTTATGTTCCCTGCAATATCGGAGCAGAAAAGGAATATACTCAGGATCATAGATCAGCGGAGTAATCACAGAATGGTCAGCCGCCTGCAGTGCCGTTGAGATCCTGGAGCTGTTGGCGGCATGTACGGTTCCGCCGCCCGCAAGGGCCTGCTGAAAATATTTGATCAGATAGCTCCGCCTTCCCGCAGACGTGAAAAGGAGATTCAGGATTTTCGGATCGTTCATATATGTTTCCTTTCTATAACCAAAATGTATCGATATGCCCAAAAGTGTACCTGCCAGGCCGCTGCCTGACAATTTTTAAGTATAACACCATATATAGGAAAAGTACAGGAGAAAATAAAGGGGGCATGAACCTGTTAAGTTACAAAAATATTACAAAACAGTGAATAGAAATGTGTAAAATGTATGTTTGGACTTGTCCTTTTATGGAAAATATTATATGATATTACACGAACTGGAAAAAGAATGTCTATAGATGGAATCTGTCCAGGCTTTGTACGAATGATTGTTGATTGGAAGAAGGAAGTAAGCGGTGATAAAAGAGAATCAAAAGCTTTTGAACAGGCTGCAGGTCGTTCTGGATGGGATGACGATCGTAGCCTCATATATGCTGGCATGGTATATTCGGTTCCAGACGGGAATTTTTGAACAGGATCCATGGACGCTTTCCACGGAGAAGTATATGCAGCTTCTGCTGTTGATCGTGCCGGGATTTTTAATCTTATATTATGCGTTCAGGCTGTATGAGCCCAAAAGAGTATTGGGAAGAAGGCTGGAAGCCTGGAGAGTGATCCAGGCCAATGTACTTGGCGTTATGATCCTGATCCTGCTTTTATACCTGATCAGGCAGTTTGATATTTCCAGAAATATGCTTTTCGTATTTGCCTGTACGGATATTTTCATGGGAGTGCTGGAGCGCAACATTGTCCGGTATATCCTGCGCCGCATGCGTAAGAACGGCCACAACTTAAAGCATATTATTCTGGTCGGATACAGCCGTGCGGCGGAGCAGTATATAGACAGGATCATGGTCAACCCGGAATGGGGGTATTATGTGCGTGGGATTCTGGATGACACTATGCCGCATGGTATGGAATACAGAGGGATCAAAGTGCTTGGCAGTATTGACAACCTCAATATCATCCTGCCCCAGAACAGGCTGGACGAGATTGTGATCACGCTGGGATTGAGCGAATACCATAAGCTGGAGCGGATCGTGGGCATGTGTGAAAAGTCCGGCGTGCATACAAAATTTATTCCAGATTATAATAATATTATCCCGACGAAGCCATATACGGAAGATATTCAGGGAATCCCTGTCATCAACATCCGGCACGTCCCCCTGAATAATACGCTGAACTGGATCTCAAAGCGGATGATGGATGTTTTTGGCTCATTGTTTGCCATTGTCCTGTTTTCGCCGGTGATGCTGATCGTTGCCCTGACGATAAAAATAACCGATCCCGGGCCTCTGATTTTTAAGCAGGAGAGGATTGGGCTGAAAAATAAACCTTTTTATATGTATAAGTTCCGTTCCATGGTCATGCAGAGTGAATCCGATGAGGAAAAAGGGTGGACGCGGAAGGATGATCCCCGTGTGACGCCCATCGGGCATTTTATCCGAAAGACAAGTATTGACGAGCTTCCGCAGCTGTTCAATATCCTCAAAGGAGATATGAGCCTGGTGGGGCCAAGGCCGGAACGGCCGCAGTTCGTGGAGAAGTTTAAGGAGGAAATCCCCAGATATATGATTAAGCACCAGGTCAGGCCGGGGCTGACCGGATGGGCTCAGGTGAAGGGATATCGGGGGGATACTTCTATCCGGGGGCGGATCGAATGCGACCTGTACTATATTGAGAACTGGACGCTGGGACTTGACCTGAAGATTATCATCCTGACGTTTTTTAAAGGATTTATCAACAAAAATGCCTATTGAACGTGAAGGGCATCCGCATGGATTCAGGCTTTTGCAAAGATGTATCGGAAACGGATTATTGGAGGCTCTGTTCCGGGTATTTTCAGAATCAGAAAGGGAACGCTATGCATCAGAAAGAAAAACAGGTGGATTATATTTCCTATGCTGTAACCTATATACTGTCTTTTACGGCGTCCAGAACAGGGGCGGTGTATCTGGCCGGAACCGTGCTGATGGCGGAAGCGCTGTTTTTATATCTGCGCAGCTATGGGAGAACCGGGAATCTGGTGGATCTGCGGGGGCTTTTCTCCCTGTCCTGGGTGGGCGGGGAAGGGATCGCCTGCCTGCAATTAAGCAGGCTCCAGAGAGATTGGGAGATTGTGACGTGGATCTGTTTTTTTCTGGCATACATTTTCTTTTCGGCAGGATATGATTTTGCGGGCAGGAAGCCGCAGCCCCCTGCAGGGCTTGGGGAAAAGGAGGAAGAATCTGAAAAAAAACGGCCTATGCAGGCAGGCAGAATCCTGATCTGCATCATCCTTCTGGGGGCCGGTTCCCTGTTTTGCTTTCTGCTCGAGGCCGTTGTCCTGGGGTTTATTCCCCTGTTTTCGCCGGAACCGCATGCTTATTCTTACTTCCATATCTCCGGGGTGCATTATTTTACAGTAAGCTGCATCCTGATTCCTGCGCTGACGGTATTGTATGTCAGGCTGAATGACAGGTGGAATGCCTTTAGGATTGCAGTACTGGCGGCGGGGAATCTGCTGGCGGCAGGGATTCCGATTCTCTGTGTGTCCCGGTTCCAGCTGTTGTTTGCAGTGGGGTTTGCCGCGGTGGTCTATCTCATGCTGTACCGGCATGTGACCTGGAAAATGATTGTGGCAATGGTGGTCATCCTGATTCCGGTCTACGTGCTTCTGACGGTGGCGCGGCGGCATGATATCACATATCTCAACGGTATTTTTGAGATGAAGTACAGTAAGATGCCGATTTTTATCACACAGCCCTATATTTATGTAGCGAATAATTATGAGAACTTTAACTGCATGGTGCGGGAACTTCCGGAATTTGCGATGGGGCTTCGGATGCTGTTTCCGTTTTTTGCCCTGACAGGGTTGAAATTTCTATTTCCACAGGTGACGGCGTTTCCGATTTATACGACGAAAGAGGAACTGACAACGGTTACTTTATTTTATGACGCCTATTATGATTTCGGCATCGCGGGTATCATCCTGTTAGCGGCCGTCACAGGCTGTGCCGCCGCCTGGCTGGGCCGATGGGTGGAAAAAAGCAGGAATCCTGTGGTGTACTTGTTTTACGGACAGGCCGCAATCTATCTGGGACTTTCCTTTTTTACCACATGGTTCAGCAACCCGACCACCTGGTTCTGGCTGGCGCTGACATCTGCAATGTACCTGTTTATCGGGTATGGAGAAAAGAAGCTGTTTATGAAAAGGGGGAAGAAGACATGCCAAAGGTAAGCATATGGCTCACATCCTATAACCATGGAGAATTGCTGAGGGAGAGTATTGAAAGCGCCCTGAATCAGACTTATCAGGATTATGAACTGGTGATCGTTGACGACTGTTCCACGGACAACAGCCGGGATATTATCCGGGAATATGCGCAGAAGGATTCCAGAATCAGAATGGTGTTCCATGAGAAGAATATGGGACACAGCGGTTTAAAAGAAGAAGTGGACAATTTTGCGGGAGAGTATGTGGCGATCCTGTGCGGGGACGATAAATGGAAGGAAGATAAACTGGAAAAACAGGTAGAAGTGCTGGAAAGGCACGGCAATGTCGCCGCCTGTTTTACCGGTGTGCAGGCCATCGGCCTGGATGGAAAAGTATATACGGGAAGCCAGGCGGGGGCGAAGGTTTTTCAGGCGGAGAACCGGACACGTTTTGAGTGGCTGCGCTATTTTTTTTATCACAGCAACTGTCTGTGCCATCCAAGCCTGCTGATCAGGAAAAATGCGTATAAAGAATACGGGATTTTGAAGGTAGGTCTTCTGACAAGCCTGCCGGATTTTTATGAATGGGTAAAATTGTGTTTCCATGCTGATATCCACGTTATCCCCGAGGCGCTCACACTGTTTCGGATCCATGAGGATGAGACAAGCCAGAGCGGTGAGACGGAGGGAAAGCTGAACCGGACCTTTATGGAAGAGTATTATATATATCAGGCCTATTTTGGGATTCACGATTTAAGGACTCTGACAGATATATTCCCTGAAAGCAGGGAATATATCAAGGACAAAGAGTGTGTGGTGGAGTTTGCACTGGCGAAAATCTTTCTGGAAGCGCCGAGAAAATCCCAGAAACTGCTGGGGCTTACCAGGATCGGCGAACTGTTGGAGGACGAGGAAACAAAGAGGAAGCTGGAAGACCTGTATGGCTATGGAGAGCGGGAATATCATCTGGAAAAGCAGAGGTTTGATATTTTCGGAAACATAGGCAGGGAAAGATTTTTAACGACTTCTTTGTTTGTAGACACCGGGGAGGGATACCATGAGAAGGAATGCATCAGGCAGCATGTATTTATTCCGGGCACAAAGATTGTAAGGCTTGTATATGATCTGAGCGGTTTTTCAGGAAGGAAGATCCTGAGGCTCCGTTTTGACCCGGATGAAGAGATGTACAGGATCTGTACTGTCATCAAGGCCTGGTGGGAGGATGGGGAGGATGCAAAGATCCATCCGGCCAACGGCGTCAGGGAAGAAGGAAGGGATTGTTTTTATACATTGGATCCGCAGTATGAGATCGAGCCAGAGGGGCAGAAGGCGCTTCATCTGATCCTGAAAGCAGGAGTCCTTCCGGCGGCAGATGTGGAGAGATACCGGGTAACACAGGAGGAGAAGGCCAGGGAACTGGAACAGAGGCTTATGGAAGCTAAGGCAGATGTATACCATTACCGCAAGATGTTTGGGGAACACAAACGGCTGCTGGACGAGTACCGTTCTTCCCTCGCCATCCGCGCCCTGCATAAGCTTCAGAAGGGAATTCACAGAGGGAAATGATGAAGGGGGACGTACCGTATATGGATAGCAAGATTCTGGTGACCCGCTCCTCCATGCCCGGCATGGAGGAGTATATAGATGAGATCAGGGAGATGTGGGACAGCCATTGGCTGACCAATATGGGACCGAAGCATCAGAAGCTGGAAGAAGAGTTAAAGAAATATTTGGGCCTGGATCATATCGAGCTTCTGGTCAACGGACATATGGCGCTGGAACTGACCCTGCAGGCCATGAACCTGCAGGGGGAGGTCATCACCACGCCCTTCACGTTTGCATCCACCACACACGCGATTGTGCGCAATGGGCTGAAACCGGTATTCTGCGACATTGATCCGGTTACATATACGATGGACGCCGGGAAGCTGGAAAAACTGATTACAGATTATACCTGCGCGGTGCTTCCGGTGCATGTGTACGGCAATATCTGTAATATAGAAGAGATTGAGCGCATCGCGCATAAATATGAATTAAAAGTCATTTATGACGCGGCGCATGCGTTTGGGGAGACTTACCATGGAAAGGGAATCGGCAGCTTTGGGGACGCCTCCTGTTTTAGTTTCCATGCCACCAAAGTATTCAACAGTATTGAAGGGGGAGCGGTGAGCTACCGGGAGAAATGGCTGGGCGACTATCTCTATGAATTGAAGAATTTCGGCTTCCACGGACCGGAGGAGGTCAGCGAGGTAGGGGCGAATGCAAAGCTCAATGAGTTCAGTGCGTCCATGGGCCTGTGCAACCTCCGCCATGTGGACGAGGAGATCCAGAAGCGGAAAAAGATTGTGGAGCGCTATCGGGAACGGCTGGAGGGAATCGACGGAATCCGGTTAAATGTGGTTCAGGACGGGGTAAAATCCAACTATTCCTATTTTCCGGTGGTCTTTGAGGAAAAGCAGTTTGGAGCCAGCAGGGCCGAAGTGTTTGACCGGCTGGCGGAGCATGGGATCGGCGCAAGAAAATATTTTTACCCGCTGACCAATACGTTTTCCTGCTTCCATCGGAGGTTTGATGTGTCAAAGACCCCCGCAGCCCTTCATATCAGTAAGAGGGTGCTGACGCTGCCGCTGTACGCAGGACTGGGGCTTTCGGATGTGGATCGCATCTGTGATGTGGTGGTAAGCTGTAAAGGATAAGAAAAAGAGCCGTTTTTGGGGCACCCTCCGTAAGGAAGGTGCCCCAAGGCTTTGCATCTCAAATTAAGTATTGTTGTATGAAAACGGTGTAGCAAGTTGCTATGTCGTTTTTGTTGCTCTTGCAGCTTTGTTCTGCATATGCTCTTGGAAATATTCTTCCATTTCTTCGGGGGAAGGCTCTCTGATAATGCCGATTCCGTTATAGCGGATTTCGACACTTTGGTAACGCTTGCTTTTAAATTTTCCTGCTCGCGTTCCAAAGACATTGACATTGTAGCGGTTTTAGTCCCTTGCTTACGAGGAATTATATTATACATTACAGAGTGATTGCTCGTTAAGATATTAAAAGCATACTTTTACCTATACTTTTAAAAATATTGGAAATAATATTTTTGATTTGCTTTTTCAAGAAACTGTGTATTAAAAATTGTTGATATCCACTCTCTTTTGTGTTAGAATATTTTCAGAACACAGTTTTAGATAATTGTAATTTGAAAGTTGGTGTATAAATGGACAAAAAGAAAACTGCTGAAAAGGTAATAAGTAATACAGGTGGTATTGTTAAAACTTCCGAATTTGTTTCCGCAGGGCTTTCGAATTTTGATGTTGCCAATTTGTGCAATGATGGATATATCGAGCGTATACGACACGGTTATTATCAGCTTGCAGGAAAAGAAGATATAAAAGAGGAACAAATACTTGCATCGCTTCTTCCTGAAGGTATTGTTTGTGTTGAGTCTGCACTTTTTTATTATGGATACAGTGATTTTGCACCAAGGCAATGGTCTATCGCTGTTCCAAGGACATTTTCAAGAACAAGGCTGAAATTTGATACTTTGCCTATGAAAATATATTACATTCAAAATTCTCAATTTGAAATAGGAAAAGCAAAAAGCAATTTTAATGGCGTGAAACTTGCTGTTTATGACCGTGAACGCACCATTTGCGACTGTTTCAAATATCGCACAAAGCTCGACAATGAGCTGTTTAATAAAGCTCTTAATGCCTATGTCGCAGATGATAAGAAAAATTTAGGCAATCTTTCAAAATACGCAAAGGAAATGCGAGTTTACACAAAACTGATGAATATAATGGAGGTGCTTCTTAATGGCTGATATGGCTGTGTCCGTACTTGCAAGACTAAAAAACAAAGCAAAAGAAAGTGGTAGAAGTTATCAGCTCTGCTTGCAGCTTTTTTGCCAAGAGGAGTTTCTGCGCCGTTTAGAAAAATCAAAGTATGCAGAAAATCTTGTATTAAAAGGTGGATTGTTTATTTATTCTGTTACTGATTTTGACAGCCGGGTAACGGTGGATGTAGATTTTCTTCTTCAGAAAGTTCCCAATACTCCTGAACAGTTAAAAGTTGTGTTAGAGGAAATCATTGCTACTCCGACAAAAAATGATTTTATTACCTTTGAAATTAAAGACATTGCACCGATTGCTATTCAAAAGAAGTATGCAGGTATCGGTGCTTCACTTGTAGCATATATCAAAAATACCAAAACGCCATTCAGCATTGATTTCGGTGTAGGGGATGTTATTGTGCCGAAGCAGGAAAAACGAAAAATTCCTACACAACTTGATGATTTTACTGCCCCGACGGTAAATACATATTCTCTCGAAACGACCATTGCCGAGAAGCTTGATGCAATTCTCAGCCTAATGGAATTTTCAAGCCGAATGAAAGATTATTACGATATTCATTATCTTGCAAATAAGTTTGATTTTGATGGCGATGTCTTGACCGAAGCGCTTAAAAAGACTTTTGAAAACCGTGGACACGCATTTACGATTGAACAGTTTGAGCGGATTATGGGTTTTGCCGATGATTCCGTCATGCAGAAAAAGTGGAGAGCCTTTACCCGTAAGATAGATACGAAAACTGCTGTTTTCGACACAGTGCTTAAAACAATAAATGCATTTCTTACGAAACCATTCACAGCAGCAGTACAAAATGAAGAATACGTTAAACAATGGTCAGCTTCCGTTTGCGAATGGAAGTAATTTAGGAGGATATTATGAACAGATTTGATATTATAAATAGGATTGGCGATCAATACCGTATAGGTAATACTGAAACTGGTGAGTTCAGCTATACACAAGCCTTGAAAACTGTTGGTAAAGATATTAGGGATTACCAAAAAGCCACAACAGGAACCCAACACCAGTTTCTGGATATTCGTTTTGAAAACGAACGACTTACTGTTCTTGTAGAATGCAAAAATAAATTCAGTCGTTGGGACAAGGCAAAAATTCAAGGGCAATTGCAAGACTATGTGCGTTTTGAGAAAGCATATTCCGATAAAAAGATTGTCGCTATACTTGCTGAAACCGACGGAGACGATGTATGGGTATGGTATGGTCAGTCTGTTATTATCGATGACGAACACCGTAGGGAAGAAGAGACCGTCCTTCGCCCATTTGAAGAATATGAAAATTTGTGCTTTGGTAGAGTTAACGACAAAATTAAGGTTGTTGATTCTATTAAAACACTTAACGAAAAGCTTCATTCTGATGGCATCAACGAGAAATTACGCAGTCAATTTGTTGGTACTTGCCTTCTTGCACTAAAAAACGGTCTTGTTTATAAAAATGTAAAAGAAACGTTGGATCCGAAAACGGGAAAGAAGCTTGTGCCTGAAAGAGTTGTTTTGAAGAGTGTCAAAGATATTCTTGAAGGTTTGCTAACCCGTGGTGGTAGCCTGAATAAGGCTGGAAAACTTGCTGTATTGAACAGTAAAGTCCTTGATGACCAAGATGTTACAAGCCTGACCTATAAAGAACTCGAAGATATACTGCAATTTATCGACAATAATGTGGTTCCATATATCAATGATAAAAGTACAGCAGGACAGGACTTACTGAATTTGTTTTTTACAACATTCAACAAATATGTTGGTAAATCCGATAAGAACCAGGCATTTACACCTGATCATATTTGCGATTTTATGAGCAAGGCAGTTGGCGTAAATAAAAACTCTCGTGTTTTGGATCCCTGTTGCGGAAGTGGAGCTTTCCTTGTCAGAGCAATGACAGATGCAATGGATGATTGCGACACTGAAGAAGAACGTGAAGAAGTAAAGAAAAATCAAATTTTCGGCATTGAATATGAGGAAGGTGCATTTGGTTTGTCCTCAACTAATATGCTAATTCACGGTGACGGCAACTCTAATGTTGTTCAGGATTCTATGTTTAAACGAGCTAATTGGATTGCAGAAAACAATATTAACATCGTATTAATGAATCCACCATACAACGCTACTAAAAAATGCTGCGACCCGGATTATACAAAGAGATGGGCTGCAAAGAAAAAGGAAGACCCATCTAAGGGACTGCACTTTGTTGAATGGGTAGCTCGTCACGTTCCTTCTACTTGTAAAATGGCGGTTTTGCTTCCTATGCAGGCAGCTATAGGTAATGCTGGTGATGTAAAAGACTTCAAAAAGAAAATGCTGGATAACTATACTCTTGATGCAGTGTTTTCTCTTCCCGTGGAAATGTTTTATCCCGGCGCTGCAGCGGTTGCCTGCTGTATGATTTTTGACCTTTCGCAGAAACACGAAAAAGCAAATAAAGATACTTTCTTTGGTTATTTCAAAGACGATAAATTTATAAAGAGAAAAGGGCTTGGTCGTATTGAGCGCACTGATTCCGATGGGAATAGCTTATGGGTTAAGACGAAGGAACAGTGGCTTAACCTTTATAAGAATAAGAGAGAGGTTCCGGGCTTATCTGTTATGCACCGTGTTACTTGGAAAGATGAGTGGCTTGCAGAAGCATATATGGAAACTGATTATAGTACATTACAGGAGGCTGATTTCCAAAAAGTACTTAATGATTACTTATCGTATCTTGTGAAAAGCGGAGGGGTAATCAATGATTGATACATCTCAATGGAAGTTTTTTGATTTAATTGGCGATAACGGAATATTTAGAATTGAGTCTTGCAAGTGTAGTAATGCAGGAGAACTTCTGGAAGACGGAACAGATATTGAATATATCGGTGCTAAAAAAGATGATAATGGGGTTATGACTCTTGTTAAGTACAACCAAAACCTTGTTACGAAAGGGAATTGTATTATTTTTATTTGCGATGGACAGGGCTCAGTAGGATATGCCAATTATATAAATCACGATTTTATAGGCTCAACTACATTGTCTGCAGGTTATAATAGTCATTTGAATGAGAAAAATGGCTTGTTTATAGTTACTGTCCTTGATCTGGAGCGTTATAGATATTCATTTGGACGCAAATATAAGCCCAATTTACCAAAGGCAAAAATCAAATTACCTTCTACCCCTACTGGTGAGCCAGATTGGGCGTATATGGAAAAATATATTGATTCTTTGAGCTTTCATCCAATAACAACAAGTATACATAAAGGCAATTCAGTTTTGTTGGATACAAAAGAGTGGAAAAAGTTTTATCTACACAAGCTATTTGTTGCAAGTATGGGTAACGGTATTGATGCCATTCTTACCACAAGCGATGACCCCAAATACAATTATGTTTCCCGGGATAGCAACGGAAATGGTGTAGTGGGATTCGTAGATGAGATTGAGGGTGAAGAACCTTTTCCTGCTGGGGCAATGTCATTAGCTTTGGGCGGAAGTTTTTTGGGGTCTTGCTTTATTCAGAAGAAAACATTCTATACTGCTCAAAATGTTGCTGTACTACAAGAAAAGATTCCTTTAACTAATCATACAAAGTTGTTTATTGCAACGCTTATTAGAAACGAATGTAAGATAAAATATCAAGCGTTTGGTCGAGAACTTAATGCACATTTTCGAAAAGATTTTACCATTAAGTTGCCTGTTAAGTCCGATGCAAACGGTATAGTGTATAATGAAACGCATGAGTTTTCGGACGAGGGCTATATTCCTGATTGGGATTGGATGGACAAATATATGAAATCCTTGCCGTATAGTGACAGGATATAGAAGGAGGCACATTGATGAACGAATTGCGAATGACAGCGCTTCCTGTTGCTGAAATTACTATAATGTAAATTAACCGTTGCCCCTATATTCCTATGGATTTATTTTTTTTCGATTGGGAGAAGCTACTTCCTTATGTAGCCTCCCCCTTGTGCGGCTCTTTTTTTGTGGCTGCGCTGATACAAAGAAGAAGGATGCAGGCTGCTTCCCGGGGGAGACTGGCGTAAATATCATTCGATCACCAGTACTTCCGGGAGATGTGCATAATAATCGTAATCCACGATATCAGCCGAAACCTGTATCTTATTTTCTACAATGGCGCTTACCTCTGCAATATAGTCTTCTTCGGTCTCTTCATCGTCAAAAGACGCCCCTTCAAAGGGGGTAAATTCTTCTGTAGAATTCTGATAAATGCCTTTTCCGGTTATCCAGCTTCTGTCCGGGAATATGACGAACTGCTCCGCATCGGACAGGATATCGCGTCCGGCCAGCAATCGGGAGTCGTATTCCAGCCCCATCAGGTTCGCTACTGTGGGGAAGATATCAATACTGCTGCAGTATTTGGGGACTTCAACCGGTTCCTGCATGGATGCAGACCAGACCACCAGAGAACTGTGATACCATTCCAGGCTATCCTCAAGGTCTTCCCCCGCCAGTTCACTGCACATGTCCTGAAAACCATAAGGAATATGATCCGGCCCGATTACAAATAATGTGTGATCCAGCATTCCTTTTTCCTCCAGCCGTTCGATCAGATATTCTACCGCCAGTTCCAGTTCATAATTGCAGGCCAGATATTTTTTTGCTTCATCGGAATAGGGAAGGTCTTTCACCAGATCCCAGTGCCTGGCCGACATATCATTGGAATCGTCATAGTTGGCGTGGCCGCTGAAGCTCATGTAATTCGTGTAGAAAGGCTCCAGTCCCGGATCCCCATATACATCGAATGTATCTGACACCAGTTTGAGATCCGACTGGGGCCAGAGGACCTTGCCGTCTTCGTGCGTTTCAAACTGATATCCGCCGTTGCCCGCAGCATACCATTCGAATCCCATATTGGGATGGGATTTATTCCTGAAATAAAAATCATGGAGATAGCTGTGGAAAGCCCGGACTCCATATCCTTCTTTCAATAGCAGCCGGCTTAATGTAAACTGCATGTTATTTTCATTTTCCCCGGTCTCCACCATGCTGAAGGGGCCGCTTTCCTTGGGGATCAGCCCGGTCAGGTTGGCGAATTCACCGCCGATGGTGCTTCCGTTCCACAGAGGCGTATAGTAATTTTCAAAGACAAACCCTTCATGGAGGAGTTTGTACAGGGTCGGGGTCAGGTCCTCACGAACCGCGTATTTCCACCATCCTTCCGCAGTAATGAAGATCAGGTTGTATCCTTCAAACATCCCGGTATACGCATTCTGATAGGTAGGATCCTCATTCTTCATATATTCATGAAGGGATCGGATTTTTTTATTCGTGGTGTGGCTTATCAGCATATCAAAATCATAGTCGATCATATTGGGTTCCCTGGCTTCGCCCTCTTCCTCTCCTGCGCTGCCCTGGTCAATCACGTTGCTGTTGTCCATCATCCCATAGAACAGCGAGTCGTATCCGGTCAGCCCCTTCAATGTGACCCGGAAGAAATCCTGGGAAATCCCTGTGAAAAGCCCCAGGGTCTGGATATTGTGATTAATCTGGGTGCTGTAAAAATAAGTATACAGGGGGGATTTCAGTCCAGTTCCAAAGGGCAGCAGGCAGAAAAGGCCTGCTATATATAGAAGGAAAGCGGCGGCCCAGCCTTTTTTGACCGTACGTTTGGAAACGGGGTTGCAGATCAATTTGAACACGCATAAAAAAGCGTACAGGACGCAGGGGAGGAAGCATACGATCAGCTTTCCAGTATGTTTCCCAATATATTCAAACAGTACATTCTGAAAATCCACTGCATTGCCGGCCATCGCGATGCTGCTGAAAGGAGCCAGGAGCGTGTGGAAAATACCGTAATAGATCATCTCCATGACGCAGAAAGCGCATACGAGAAAGGTAATGAGCGCTCCGATTGCGATATTGAGCCTCCGGGAGAAACAGGAGCATAAAAAAGCCGCAAATATTACCACAGGAAGACATAATATGAACGGGATCAGGATATTGCCATCTTTAAATATGTTCAAATGTAAATAAATCTCACTGAAACTATATAGAAATAAAAACCAAAGAATAGTAAATGCGGCTGGCCTTAATACCAGGACTTTTTGACTGTGCAACTGCATTTTATATGATCTCCTTATCTAAGGTTAAGGTGCGCAGGGAACTGGGTACGCCATGATTCCATGCGGCTCCCTGAAAAGTCCCACAAAAAGCGGGGCAAAAAAACAATATTTATGCTACATTATAATGTCAGAAATGTCAATGAAATATTCAGTTTTTCCAGAGCCAAAAAGAATTAAGGTTTACAAGAGTTGATTTTGTGCAATACTAATGCTATAATTGGAAAATAATCAGGAAATGGAAAAAATAAGAAGATGTAATTGATGGAGGAGAGACTATGCGGACGTACCTTGTAACCGGCGGCGCCGGATTTATTGGTTCTAATTATATACATTATATGTTAAAAAAATATCAGGATGAGATCCGGATTATCAATGTAGACAAGCTGACCTATGCGGGCAATCTGGAGAATCTGAAGGGCGTGGAGGGCCGCGGCAACTATACATTTATCAAGGCGGATATCTGTGATTCCGGCGCGATCCGCCGGATTTTTGCGGAATATGATATTGACAGGGTGGTTCATTTTGCGGCGGAGAGCCATGTGGATCGGAGTATCCGGGATCCGGAAGTGTTCGTGAAGACGAATGTGCTGGGAACCCTGGTTATGCTCAATGCGGCGAAAGAAGCCTGGGAACTTCCGGATGGGACATTTAAGGAAGGCAAGAAGTTCCTTCATGTATCCACAGACGAGGTGTATGGATCTTTGGAGGATGAGAATGCGTATTTCTATGAGACTACGCCATATGATCCGCACAGCCCGTATTCTGCCAGCAAAGCATCGTCGGATATGCTGGTGAAGTCCTATATGGATACTTACAGATTTCCGGCGAATATCACGAACTGCAGCAATAACTACGGACCCTACCAGTTCCCGGAAAAGCTGATCCCATTGATTATTCATAATGCGCTGCAGGGCAGGAAGCTGCCGGTATACGGCGACGGCAAGAATGTCCGTGACTGGCTTTATGTGGAAGACCATGCAAAAGGGATCGATATGGTCCAGGAAAAGGGACGCCTCTTTGAGACTTACAATATCGGCGGCCATAATGAGAAGCAGAATATCCAGATCATCCATATTATTCTTGATACGCTTCAGGAGATGCTGCCAGAGGAAGACCCCAGGAGAGAGCTGGTCAGTGAAGGGCTGATTACCTATGTGGAAGACCGCAAAGGGCACGACAGGCGTTACGCAATAGCGCCGGATAAGATTAAGGCGGAAATAGGCTGGTATCCTGAGACGAAGTTTGAAGACGGAATCAGGAGGACGATCCAGTGGTTTTTTGAACACGAAGAATGGATGAAGAATGTTACAAGCGGGGACTATCAGAAATACTATGAAGAGATGTATTGCGGGAAGTAACTCAGATCCCCGGTTCGATTTTACACAGGAGGTTTCATTTTATGAAGGGAATTATTCTGGCAGGAGGCTCAGGGACAAGGCTTTACCCTCTGACTCAGGTGACAAGCAAGCAGCTCCTGCCGATTTATGACAAGCCCATGGTTTATTACCCGCTCAGTATTTTGATGGAGGCAGGAATCCGGGAGATCCTGATTATATCCACCCCGGAGGACACGCCGCGCTTCGAGGAACTTTTAGGAGACGGGGAGCAGTTCGGCATTCAGCTAAGCTATAAGGTACAGCCTTCTCCGGATGGCCTGGCCCAGGCGTTTTTACTGGGGGAAGAGTTTATTGACGGGGATAGCTGCGCGATGATTCTTGGAGACAATATTTTCCACGGGCACGGGCTTAGAAAGCGTCTTAAAGCGGCAGCGGCGAAGGAGGAAGGCGCCACTGTATTCGGTTATTATGTGGACGACCCGGAGCGGTTTGGAGTGGTGGAATTTGACCGCGAGGGAAAGGCGGTCTCTCTGGAGGAGAAGCCGGAGCATCCCAAGTCCAATTATGCGGTGACAGGGCTGTATTTTTATGACAGCCATGTGGTGGAGTATGCAAAGCAGATTCAGCCCAGCGCCAGAGGGGAACTGGAGATTACGGATCTGAACCGCATCTATCTGGAAAAAGAGAATCTGGACGTGACGCTTTTAGGGCAGGGATTTACCTGGCTGGATACAGGGACCCACGAGTCTCTGGTGGACGCCACCAACTTTATTAAGACAGTGGAGTCCCATCAGAACCGGAAGATTGCCTGCCTGGAAGAAATCGCGTATAACAACGGATGGATCGACGAGGAGAAATTAGGCCAGGCCTGCATGCTTTATCAGAAAAATCAGTACGGCAGATATCTGAAAGATGTATTGGACGGAAAATATATTGATCAATAAAGAAACCAGAGAGGACTTACATTATGGGAAAAATTACGGTTGAAACATGCGGCATTGAGGGACTGAAGGTGATTACCCCCACCGTGTTCGGAGATGAACGGGGATATTTTGTGGAGACTTATAACTATCAGGATTACGAAGCGGCAGGCATTGACATGGAATTTGTGCAGGACAACCAGTCAGGCTCGAAAAAGGGCGTGCTGCGCGGACTGCATTTTCAGATTCACTATCCTCAGGACAAGCTTGTGCGGGTGATCAACGGAGAAGTGTTTGACGTGGCGGTGGATCTTCGGGAAGGTTCTGCTACCTATGGAAAATGGCACGGGGTCGTCCTGTCTGCGGAGAATAAAAAGCAGTTTTTTATTCCAAAGGGTTTTGCGCATGGATTTCTGGTATTGTCGGATACTGCGGAATTTGCCTATAAGTGTACGGATTTTTATCATCCCAATGACGAAGGGGGCTTAAAATGGGATGATCCGGATATCGGAGTGGACTGGCCGATTCCAGAAGGCATGGAACTGACCATCTCAGAAAAGGATCAGCATTGGGGCGGCATCAAAGATCTGAAGTAAAGATTTCCGGAGGAAGATTGTGTCAACATATATCAAAAATTTTTTGAAATTTCAGCCCCTGCTGTCTGAGTTGGTTGCAAGGGATGTAAAAATCAAATATAGGCGTTCTGTTCTGGGAGTGCTGTGGACGCTTTTGAACCCGCTTTGCATGATGGTGATTCTCTCGGTGGTATTTTCCAATATTTTCAAATTTGATGTGGAGAATTTTCCTTTATATGTCCTGAGCGGACAGGTGATTTTCAATTTTTTCAATGATGCGACAACCAGTTCCATGACGTCCATTATCAGTAATGCGGCCCTGTTAAAAAAAATATATGTTCCGAAATATCTTTTTGTCCTGGCAAGGGTGTTTTCCAGCTTCATCAACCTGATGGCGTCTTTTACCGCGCTTTTGCTTGTGATGGTGGCAGTCAGGGCGGAGCTGCACTGGACGTTAGTGTTATCCGCTATCCCGCTGCTGCTGGTGGTGGCGTTCTCGCTGGGCGTGGGAATGCTGCTGGCAGCCCTGACGGTGCGGTTCCGGGATATCATGCATTTATACTCTGTGTTTACCACAGGGCTTATGTACCTGACTCCGGTGATTTATCCGATGTCCATGCTGCCCTCCGGGATCAAGTCTGTGGTGCTTTTAAATCCTCTGACCAATTATGTGACCATGTTCAGGGATTTGGCGTTTAACAGTACGATTCCCTCCTTCGGTTCTATGATCCTGGGGATCGTGGAGTGTCTGGCTGCCATAGTTCTTGGGGTTTATGTATTCTATAAAAATCAGGATGAGTTCATATTAAATATATAGGAGCGATAGTATGGGGAATGACGCAATCGTGACGGTTGATCACGTGTCCATGAAGTTCAATCTGTCTTCGGAGAAATTTGACAGCTTCAAGGAATATGTCATAAAAAGTATAAAAAGACAGGTTTCTTACGATGAATTCTGGGCATTGCAGGACGTCTCTTTTGAGGTAAAGCGCGGGCAGTCCCTTGGGCTTGTGGGGCTCAACGGGAGCGGAAAAAGCACCATGCTGAAAATCATAGCGGGCGTATTGAAACCCACCAAAGGACGTGTGGCCGTAGGCGGGAATATGGCGCCTCTGATCGAACTGGGAGCCGGGTTTGATATGGATCTGACTGCAAGGGAGAATGTATTTCTGAACGGAGCGCTTTTGGGTTATAACCGTGCGCAAATGGAAGCACAATATGAGGATATCGTACATTTTTCCGAGTTAGGCGAATTTATGAATGTCCCTGTTAAAAACTTCTCTTCCGGTATGGTATCCAGGCTGGCATTCGCCATTGCCACGATCGGGGTGCCGGACATTTTGATCTGCGATGAGGTCCTGTCTGTGGGCGACTTCCGTTTTCAGGAAAAGTGTGAGGAGCGGATTGGGAATATGAAGGAAAAAGGAACCACGATCCTGTTCGTATCCCACAGCCTGACGCAGGTGGAAAAAATCTGCGACAAGATTGTGTGGCTGGAGAAAGGGCATCTGAAAAAGTTTGGAGATGCAGAAGAAATCTGCAGGATTTATGCCGGCTCGTAGGAAACACATGAAAAGAAGTTCATTGGGGATTTACGGAATATGAAAAAAAAATGGAGCTTTATCTTACTGGGCATCTGCCTGTTTGCATGTGCATATTTATATGCACATATTGACAAAAACACCTATTTGTATGACCGGAATACGGATTCGGCTGATTTTATCGGAACCGGGATCCTGAAGGAAGGGGAAGAGATTACGCAGACCTTTACCTGCCCGGAAAATTCACTGGACGGAATCAATCTGAAAGCCACTTTGATTGGCAGCGCAGAAGCCGTAAAAATAGAATATTCCCTGATAGATTTAGAAAGCGGCGATGAGGTCAGGACGGCGTCTGCAGCGGGAAGTGAGATCAAAAACAATAAATTTAACAAATTGGATTTTGAGGTTTTGCCGGGAACGAAAGGGAAGCGTTATATGCTGCGGCTTAAGGAATCCGGGACAGACGATATGGCAGGCGTCAGCTTTTATGTGACTGAAGGGGGCGGGAATGAGGAAACGCTTTCCATCAAAGGGAGTGAGACGAAAGGAACGCTGATTGTCAGAATGCTCACGCACAGGTTTGACCTGGAGACCTTTGTGGTCCTGCTGGGAATTGCGGCCTTTATTGCCGGCTTTATGGGCATGCTTTACAGGTTATTTAAATAATTACAGATATAAGGGGAAGAAAATACCATGGAGAATAAATTTTTTGTGACAACATGCAGGTTTCACACAAAAGTAAAGAACAAGCTGCTGATCATAGGATGGTTTTATCAAAACGGGGTTCGGAACAATGAACTTCTGGTCTTGCTGGACAGGAAGAAGCTGCCGTTTACCATGAAGAAAGTGGATATGGGGCGAAGCACCTTGAAGACAAGGGATGGGGTTCTGATTACAAAGCAGTATTTTTTGTGGATCGACCTTCCAAAAAGCTGGAGAGAGTGTAAACGGCTGGAGCTCAAGAATTTTTACCATGGGGCCGGCTACACCGCATTTTCTGTTCCTGTATCCAATCTGAGGGATATCGAGGGGATCATGCAGCGGTATATTGACAGCAGCGCGGCAGATGAAGATGGATTTGAGATTTCAGGATGGTATATCGATCAGGGTGGAATCGAAGTAAGTTTTACCGATCTGTCCGGACAGGAACTTCCTGTTGAGATCAAAGGGAAGGACCGGCCGGATGTCAGAAAGATGTATCCGGAGAATTCGGAGGAAGAGGTGGTTGGATTTGTGGCCTCCTACAAGGGCAGCGTGCCGAAAAAAGTCCGGGCCGGGTTTGAGGATGCGTCCAGATATGAAGAGACCGTGGTGACCCTGAAGGCCTCTCCTCTGCAAAAAGGCGCTGCGGCAGTGGGAACGGCTTACAAAAAAGCGCTGGTCTACTACCAGCAGTTTGGAATTACTGCCACAGTCTTTCGGGCGCTGGATAAACTGTCCGGGCGGGAGGCCATCAGCTATAAAGCATGGCTCAAAAGGCACAGCCCATCGGCAGGGGTGTTAAGGCTCCAGAGGGAGAAAAAATTTGCCTTTGCCCCCAAAATTTCCATCGTGGTGCCTCTGTACAGGACGCCGGAGACGTATCTGGCGGAAATGATCGAGTCTGTGAGAAACCAGTCTTACAGGAATTGGGAACTCTGCCTGTCTGACGGAAGCGGCGCAGATTCTCCGATTGCGCAGATCCTGAAGAAATATGAACAGATGGATGAAAGGATCAAAGTTGTATATAATAAGGAACAGCTGCGGATCTCTGAAAATACGAATGAGGCGCTGAAGGTCTGCACAGGGGATTATATCGCATTTGCGGATCATGACGATTTGCTGGCGCCCAACGCCCTGTATGAATGTGTATACCTGCTCAACCGGGAGCCGTCAACAGAGATCATCTATACGGATGAAGACAAGATTGACATGAATGGGAAAGAGCATTTCATGCCTCATTTTAAATCAGATTTTAATATAGATATGTTGTGCAGTACGAATTATATCTGCCATCTGTTCGTAGTGAAGAGGGAAATTTTTGAAAAGGCAGGTATGCTTAATCCAGAATTCGACGGCGCTCAGGATTATGACTTTGTACTCCGCTGCGTAGAAAAGAGCGGGAAAATCAAACATATTCCGAAGATTTTATACCATTGGCGCGCCCATAAAAATTCCACGGCCGAGAATCCTGAAAGCAAGAATTATGCATTCGTGGCGGGGATGAGGGCGATTCAGGCTCACTATGACAGGATGGGGATTCCCGCGGCCGCGGAGGAGACCGCATATAAAGGAATCTACCGCTCCAGATATCAGATTTCGGGAAATCCTCTGATTTCGGTCATCATTCCGAATAAGGACCACATCGCAGATCTGGAAAAATGTATCTCTTCACTGGAGCAGAAGAACAGATATCAGAATCTGGAGATCCTGGTAGTGGAAAATAACAGTGAAAAGGAAGAGACTTTTACGTATTACAAAGAGCTGGAACAGAGGAATCCGAAAGTAAAGGTCCTGTTCTGGAAGGAAAAAGCATTTAACTATCCTGCAATCAATAATTTTGGGGCAGAGCACGCGTCCGGAGAGTATTTGCTGTTTTTGAACAATGATACAGAGGTTGTGAATGAAGACTGTATTGAAGAACTGCTGGGGTACTGCCAGCGCAGCGACGTAGGAGCCGTCGGAGCCCGGCTGTACTATGACGACGGCACGATACAGCACGCAGGGGTTATCGTGGGACTGGGCGGAATTGCGGGTCATCCGTTTTCCAGGGCCGGTCATGAGGATCCGGGATACTTTGGACGGATCATCATGGCGCAGGATTACAGCGCCGTCACAGCCGCATGCATGTTGATGAAAAAATCCGTCTTCCAGGAGGTTGGAGGATTTGACGAAGGATATGCAGTCGCCTTTAATGATGTGGATCTGTGCCTGCGGATACGCAAAGCAGGCTGGTTGGTTGTATACAATCCTTATGCCCGGATGAACCATTATGAATCAAAGTCCAGAGGATATGAGGACACGGAAGAGAAGGTAAAACGCTTCAATTCCGAGATCAGCCTGTTTGAGAAACGGTGGAGGAAATTCCTGCAGCAGGGAGATCCCTACTATAATCCCAATCTGACGCTGGACGACGGGAATTTTGGGCTGAACCTGCACGCCAACTAATGTATGGAGGAAACAGTGTAAGATACATGGGGCATAAGAGCGGTTCGGGAGCAGGAAAACATCTGTCAGGAAGGTTTTTGCCGGGAGCAGGCAATCCCGCCGGAATGAAGGTGGACTGCCTGCAGAGTATTTTCAGGAGAGGAGGAGTAAAAAATGCGAATTTTAGTAACAGGGGTTAAAGGGCAGCTTGGATACGACGTGGTAAACGAGTTGGAGAAACGGGGCCACACGGCCATCGGGGTAGATGTGGAGGAGATGGATATCACGGATGCCGCCGCTGTGGAAAGAGAGATGAAAGCGGACGATCTGGACGCGGTCATCCACTGCGCCGCATATACGGCGGTGGATGCGGCGGAGGACAACCGGGAACTCTGCATTCGCGTGAACGCGGAGGGAACCCGCAATATTGCCAGAGCCGCAAGGGAGCTTAATTTAAAAATGGTGTATATCAGTACGGACTATGTGTTTGACGGGGAAGGGGAAAGACCCTGGGAGCCGGATGATGCAAGGAATCCGCTGAATGTATACGGGGAGAGCAAATATCAGGGTGAACTGGCGGTGGAGGAGTACCTTGAACGATATTTTATCGTGCGGATCGCCTGGGTATTCGGAGTGAACGGGAAGAACTTTATTAAGACGATGCTGAATCTGGCGAAAAACCATGACGAGCTCAACGTGGTGGACGACCAGACAGGGTCTCCTACCTACACCTATGATCTGGCCGTCTTGCTTGCGGATATGGTGGAAACGGAAAAATACGGCAGATACCATGCCACCAATGAAGGATTATGTACCTGGTATGAATTTGCAAAGGAAATCTTTTCGCAGGCGGGGGTGGACGTGAAGGTGAACCCGGTTACCAGCGAGGAATTTCCGGCAAAGGCAAAGCGGCCTCACAACAGCCGGATGGATAAAAGCAAACTGACAGACAACGGGTTTGCCCTTCTTCCACCCTGGCAGGACGCGCTGAAACGGTATCTGGAGGCGATTGGGGTAAAATAGTTTCTGTGTGAAGGAGATGAATAGGATGAAAAAAGGTTGGAGAAAGACAGGATTCATTTTGATTGCAATGCTGCTCCTGCTTTCCGGCTGTTCGAAAGGCGGGGAGAAGACGGCGGCGGATAACACGGAGGAAACCACGCAGGCAGAA
>CATKXE010000008.1 GCA_949840465.1 uncultured Lachnospiraceae bacterium
ATGACTCCGACGGGAATCGAACCCGTGTTACCGCCGTGAAAGGGCGATGTCTTAACCGCTTGACCACGGAGCCTAAAACAAACAGCCGCCTCCTTCATGGTGACCGACATTTATATTAGCACATCTTGATTCATTTTGCAAGCGTTTTATTTGGTGTTTTTGGGAGTTTTTCAAAATTTTTGTTGAAACTCTCAGTACGCTTGGTTCGCTGCTTCGCGGGAATCGCCAGTACAGGAATGCATTCGGGTTATTACAAAAAAATCACCGTCCCCACAGCTTCTAATGTCTGCAAAAACAGTGATTTCAACTGCGCGATCAGGGGCTCGAACCCTGGACACCCTGATTAAGAGTCAGGTGCTCTTCCAACTGAGCTAATCGCGCACATATTATCCAATAAAACACCTTTTTAATATCTCCCTGAACAAGACAAGAGATATTGTACCCCATCACGACAAAAAATGCAAGAGTTTTTTCATATTTTTTTATTATTTTTTTCAAATTTTTTATGCTGAACCTATTTATCACTTTTTGGACAAAAATTTCCAAAAAGTGCCTCGCAGCAAACTGCGAGGCACTTATATTAATCTTTGTTTTTTCTGAGACGAATCGCAAGTATGATAGCGATAATCAGAAGAATTACAGCCGCAAAAATGAGAGAACGTAATTCCCCGCTGCTGCCCAATACCGCCGGGCTTTTTAAGGATTTATCCTGATCAATACCGGGATCCTGATCCTTTTGTTTCTGAGAATCTGTATCCTGCGCCTCCTGCGTGCTGCCATCCTCTGCAGCCTGAGGCTGTGACTGCCGTGTATTCGTCCAGCCGACAGCAATCGGGGATAATCCGTAAACCTTAAATTGTATCCCTTCTGCAGTCTCTGTCACTTCCGGATATTCCACTTCTCCAGGCGACGACAAATACATATCTTCCGCAAACATATGGCACACGACAAAGTCCTGCATTCTTCCGGAAGTGCCTTTTGGATATGGAAGCGTAACAGTCACTCCTTCTTCTGGAAATCTCTCATCCGTCACCTTTACCCATTCGCCCTCATCGGTCTCGTTATCGCTTGCCTTATCCAGGCTTCTAAGCGTTACATCGTAAACTGCAATATTGTCGTCCGAAATAGCAGAATCCCACTCCTGAACCTTCGTGAAAAGTGCTTCTTCTATTTTTGCAGGCGTATTCAAATCCAGGCTCTTATCTTCCAGAAACGCCTCCGGAACCTGAGAAATCGAATCCTCCATCTCCAACTCCAGCATCAAATGATCTGTTGACTCCGGCGGAGTCTCAAGTTCCGTAGTTGAAGTAATCTTTCCGGTCAGTTGCGGCAATGTATCCGGCAGTTCGTAATAATTCGCTTTCTCTCCGTTTAAAGTACGCTTTTTCCCTTCCTTCCAGTTCAAGGTGACTTTTTGTGTCCCTACCACAGTAGAAACATATGTTCCAGTCAAGTCGTTACTGTTGAAACTGAATCGGGAATCCTGATCTTTATCGCTCTCCAGAATGCCTTCTATGGTCATCTCTCCAAAAAGCGTCGCCTCTGCGGCAGAACCAATCTCATTTTTCTGATCTACCGCATACATTCCGCTTACATCCCAGGTCAAAGGCTTCTTTGCCACTGTCAGTTTATAAGAAGCTGTGGAACCGCCCTCACTGTCTGTCGCGGTAATTGTGGTGGTTCCCGGCTTTAATATACGCACTTTTCCTTTTTTATTTCCAATGATTGCAACAGACTCATCACTGCTCTTATATGTAATCTTAGAATTTTCCTCCGCACCGGAAACAGTCTCTGTAAATGCTCCGTCCCCATATGTCTTCTGCACATCCGTTACGTCAAAACTAAGCACGGCTGTCTTCTCTGTCGGCTTTTCTGCCGTTTTTTCTTCTTTTTCCGGTTTCTGTTCCGATGGATTCGCCGTAGTATTGTTGGTCGGCGCCTGTGTCGGTGAAGAATCAGGCGTCGGCGTTGGAGCAGGCGTTGGCTCCGGCGTCGGTGTCGGCTCCGGTGCCGGTGCCGGTGGATTTTCCGTTCCTGTCCCCGGTATATCCGGCTGTCCGCCATTCCCCTGATTATGCAGGGAATCCAGCCCGTTATGGCTTGCGTTGCCAAGGGTTAAAATCGTAGCTCCAAAAATAGTTCTGGGATCCGCATTATATGTATATGTAATCGGCGCCCATCCATTACAGTAAAAAGTGTAGCCGCTGTCCACGCTCCCCGCCGGATTATCCGCCAGAAATAATTCATAGTCCGCCCCAATCGTGCCCGCGTCGCAGTTGGTTACATCTACCATGTAACTCTCCCCGCCCGTGCGGATAACATTCCACATGTGTTCTCCCGCGCCTTGTCCGCTGTCCGATGTCCCGGAGACAACGTAACACTGCACATCATGGTCAAATGCGGTAAGGTCACACAAATACTTAAATGCTTTTGCATAACCTTCACAAACCACATTGGTATTCGGATCTTCATCAAAAACAGAGATAACCTGATATGCATCTCCATAATCAGGCGCCGCTAATGCTGCCGTATCATAAGCGACCAGATCACAGACGGCATTTTTGTAAGCAACAAGCTTATCATAATCAGAACTGTTTTTGCTGGCATCCACAATCGCCTGGGCTTTATTGTATGCATGTCTCACTTTATCCAGATAAGCCCCATTGACCTGATACAGGTTGTCCGGGCTCTTTCGGTATGCCGCTGATACCTTGAAGGTAAATTCCACCTTACCATCCGTATACTGGCAATATACCCCGTCTACCGGCTTTCCTGCTTCTGTGGTCATCGTCTTGTCATGCCAGAATAAATCAAACGGACAGTCATTCAGCAGATAAAATACAATGGTATTGACATCGATTTGTGAAAGCTGCTCCTTAGAAAAAGCAGTACTAAGGCTGAACTGCGTAGTCTCCCGTTCTCCTCTTGCCACCTCTGTAATGCAGTCTTTTAAAGCATTATAGATCGCCGTTTCCGTGTCGCTAAGAGCCTTGCCGTCAACAGCATACGCCACAGCCCATGACATCTCCTGAGATACGGATTCCTCTTCCTGCCCGTCTTCCTCCTCTTCCATCTGCTCCGCCAGCACGGCGTCCACATCCAGCACTGGCTGCCCGGCCGGTTCTGCCTGCTCTTCAATAGAATTCTCCCCTTCAAACGTTTTTTCTTCTGGCACAGGCACATCTTCATCCGCCGCCCTACAGCCGGACAGCGCCAGGATAAGGACAAGAGCCAATCCATATCTCCGCCAGATTTTGCGTTTGTTCATTCTTCTACCCCTTCTTTCTGCTGCATCGTGCTGCCAAAAATCCATAGCCCTCCAAAAAAGCCCGCCATACTGTCTCTTACCCATGATGCGGCCTGCCCGGCTTACGGACAGGCCTGACTGAATATTGTGCAAAACAGCTACAACAAGCCATACTCCAACAGACTCTGCCTCTCCGAATATCCCGGATCTTCTCCCCACATTGTACAATCTCATAAACAGGCAGAAATCTCTACTATAAACATCTTAGCATTTTGAAGAAATTTGTCAACCGGCAATTCGCATAAGACACCAAAAAATCACATTATATCCGTAACCCGGTTTCCTGATACAGCATATCCAGAAGCACTTCTTTATCTGATACGCCGCTTGCGGCCGATATCGGCCTCCCGCCTTTAAACAGTACAAAAGTAGGAACAGCCTCCACCTGAAATTCATCCGCAAGGCCTGCCGACTCATCAATCTCAATCTGGCATACCTTCAGCTTTCTGCCGCATCCCTCGGATATTGCATCCACCACATCTTCCATCATGGCGCATTTTGAACACCAGAGGGCAAAAAATTCCACCAGGACCGGTATATCCTCCTTAAGCACTTCTGTCTGATAATTTTCTGCAGTTACTCTTACTTTCATAGCCAACACCTGCTTCTTATAATCAACATCCATGGCAGCTGTCCATGTTCAATATTCGATATACTTCATCAAGCGAACGCTTCAGGCACATCAGCTTCCGGTTCCATTCCGGCCTGCAGTACAGCCTTTCGCAAATGCAGTCCTTCCAGCATCTTTTTCTCTTCATCTGCATCCCTTCCCTTACTCTTTTTCTATCCAACCGAGGAACTGTAGAAAAGCAGCCTGAACAGATTGCCAGGTGATCTCGCCGGCCATACAGCCTCATCCCGGCACATAAAATAATCAGGCGGTTTACGACAGTACCTGTTGTCCTGAACCATGGATTCCTTACTATTATATGCACGGTTCCTGTAAAATGTAACCTGATCGTTTGGCAGACCGGAAGGGCTAAGACGAAAGCGGCGTTATGGCCTCATATCCCATCCTCTGATGTTCTGACGGCAATGAGTTTACAGATGGGATTCCCCTGCGCGGAAAATTTTTCTTCATATTCAGTCATGACATTTCCCCTGTTCATGGCCGTGTCTTTGTGCAGGTCGCGGGTATATGCCGACAACGCCCATCCCGGCGCTTCTTCTACCTGCTCCAGCGAAAAATCAAAAAGAGCCTGATTGTCCGTTTTAAATTCTACCCGTCCGCCCCGCCTGATAATCTTCCCATATCTCCCGAAAAAAGGAACCGACGTCAGGCGGCGCTGTGCATGGCGCGCTTTCGGCCATGGATCCGAAAAATTCAGGTAGATGCGTTCCACTTCACCGGGAGCAAAAATCGTTTCCAGATCATGGGCGTCCATGCAGAGAAAGCGCACGTTTACCAGATCCTTAAATTGCGGCGTATCATACTTCTCTATGGCGCGCAAAAGCACGCTGGAATAGCGTTCGATCCCGATATGGTTGATTTCCGGGTGCTCCGTCGCCGTCTGCAGCAGGAAACGCCCTTTTCCCATTCCGATTTCAATATGCAGCGGAGCCGTATTGCCAAACACCTCCTGCCAGCAACCTTTCTGTTTTTCTGCCTCCCTGACCACATCCTTATGCGCCTGTATCACTTCTCTTGCACGTGGAATATTGCGTAGCCTCATATGTAATCCCTCCTAATTCATTCAGACCCTTCGGAACTATGGAGCAATAACCTGTACAGACGGCTATTAAGACCCGTTGGATGTATCAGTCATTTTTACACAGTCCCGTATACAAAACAGCGCCAAAAAGCAGGAAGCCTGAGGTACTTCCTGCTTTTCAATCGTTCGCTATAAACTCTTGCCCGAAGGGCGTCCCGTACTGTCTATCCCAAATCCGTCCGTTTACAGTGTATCATCCCTGCGGACATATCCGGGTTTCTCCGGCGTTGCAATCACTTCTTTTGCGTGTATGATCCTGGCACGTTTGTCCACCACCTGATTCTCGATACGGGCGTCTTCCCCGATCAGTGCGCCCGGGAGCAGGATACTGTTCTTAACTACAGCCCCTTTCCTGATCACACATCCACGTCCAATGACAGAATTCTCTACGGAACCTTCAATCAGGCATCCATTGGATACCACGGAATACTTCACGTCGCATTCTTCAAAATACTGGGTCGGGCTGGAATCATTGGTACGGGTATAGATCGGCCAGTCCTCATCAAACAGGCTTGCAGCCATCTTGCTGTCAATCAGGCTTAAATTCGCGTCATAATAGCTCTTAAAGTCCGTAATCGTCGCAAAATACCCACGATGCGCAACACCGCGGATGTCCAGCTCTTCGCATTCCCTATTGACAATCTGGGGCAGCGTATACATGGAAGAAATCTTCCTTGCCTTCTTCACCAGCTCAATGAACAGGTCTTTTTTCATAACGTAAGTTGCCATGAAAATATTCCTGTTCTTAGCGGTTCCACGGTTCTTCTCGATAGATAATACACCTTTCTGCTTATTCAGGTTCAGAAGATCGCAGTTCAGATACGCTTCTTTTGCATTATCCACCGAATGATACAGCATGGTAATATCTGCCTCTGATTCGATATGAGACTGAAGGAGGGCGTCAAAATTCTGTACAAAGACCATATAATTCGGCGCAATGATCACATATTGCTCATGCATCCTCTCAATAATATCCAGATTCTCATAAAATGCCGCAATGTCTGTATTATAAATGTCGTTGTCCGCACTGTTCTCAGAGAACAATACCTGCAGCTTCCCCCGCTTGGAGTTGATACTGTAGTGGCGCCCTGTTCCCAGATGATCGATCAGGGAACGAGGTTTTCTCCTGACAAATACTTTAATCTGTTCAATGTCGCTGTTGCTGAAATTGGAAATCGGAAAATCAATCACACGGTATCTGCCCAGGAAAGAGAACGCCCCGATCGTCCGGTAGTTCTCAAGCCCTTCTACCCAGATATGGTTTCCGGCCGTATTTACAATACCAAATGCTTTTGCCATATTATTCTACCCCCTTTACTCGCTTTGCAACCAGCTCGATATGTTCACTGTCTGCATTTCCTACGGAAGCCTCTTTTCCGATCTTCACTCCGTCTGCCACAAGGGCGCGTGTCACGGTCGCGCCTTCCTCTACCACGACGTTGGGCATCAGCACACTGTCAATGACTTTTGCGCCCGATCCCACTTTCGCGCCTGTAAACAGGACAGAATTCTTAACCTCGCCTTCAATGACGCAGCCCTGTGTAATGAATGCACGCTTGATATCAGCCTCCGCCCCTACATAATGCGGGAGGGTGGTCACATCTTCCGTATAAATCTTCCAGGTAGGGTCACTTAAATCCAGTTCGTTCTTTTTGTCCAGAAGATCCATGTTGGCTTCCCAGAGGGAATCTATGGTTCCCACATCCTTCCAGTATCCCTTGAATTTATAAGCCATCAGCCGCTTTCCGTCGTTGAGGAGGGCAGGAATGATATCTTTGCCAAAATCATGATGCGAATCCGGGTTCTTCATATCCGCAACAAGAAGCTTACGCAGCTGTTTCCAGTCAAAAATATAGATTCCCATGGATGCAAGGTTGCTCTTCGGCTTTTCCGGCTTCTCCTCAAATTCATAGATCACGCCGTCATCATTCGTATTCATAATTCCAAAACGGCTTGCCTCCCGCATAGGCACCCCGATCACGGCAATCGTTGCATCCGCATGATTCTCCTTATGGTAATCCAGCATCTTGGCATAATTCATCTTGTAAATGTGGTCGCCGGAAAGCACCAGTAAGTATTCCGGATTGTATGTATCTATAAAATCAATATTCTGCGAAATCGCATCCGCAGTCCCACGGTATACGTCCAGATTGGCATCCGCCTTCTCCCGCGGCGGCAGTACAAAAACCCCGCTCCCCTTTGCATCCAGCCCCCAGCGGCGGCCTGCGGCAACATAGCTGTTGAGCAGTACAGACTCATATTGTGTCAAAACTCCAACTACGTCAATCCCGCTGTTTGCGCAGTTACTGAGCGGAAAATCTACGATGCGGTATTTCCCTCCATATGAAACGGCTGGTTTGGCAACTTTGTTGGTCAGGTCATGAAGACGAGATCCACGGCCGCCAGCTAAAATCATTGCTACCATATTATTTTGCTTCATAGTGAACCCTCTCTTTCATATTAATGTTCATATTATACAATCTTTTCTTTTTTTTTTCCACAATTTCATGCAAAAAAGCCTATAAATTAAAGGAAAAAATTTCTTTTTAACTGCATTTATCTGGTATAATTGTAAAATACTAAGAAACTGTGAATCAACTTTACATGATTTCAAATGAAGGAGCAATGATTATGAGCAGGACCTCCACTCCATACTTCAGGCAAAAACCTGGCGGCAGCCGCCAAATGCACAGGCCAATATGTCCATTTCGCCCGCTGCTTCGCGGGAATAGATCCATCCGTTTTTCCCCGTTCTTTTCTGCCTGCGGGCTTTGCATGTTATTTTCCGAAATCTGGAAACAATACTGCCTTACTTTTCCGGTGGGCGGCGGCTCCTATAACTGGTGGTATTTTCCGTTCCAGCTCTGCAGCGCCCCTATGTATATCCTGCTGTTCCTCCCTTATATAAAAAAACAACGGACGGCCCATGCATGCCTGACATTTCTCATGTCATTCGGACTTCTCGGCGGAATCGCTGTTTTTGCCGATACCACCGGGCTTCACTATCCGCTGCCTGCCCTGACCATCCATTCTTATATGTGGCATTTCCTGCTGATCCTGATCGGATGCTTTGCGGCGGCTGCACGCTTCTTTTGCAAACCGCCAAACGCTGCTTCCGCCTTTTTGGCCGTTCCTGATTCCACGGATTCCGGCCAATCCCCGGAAAACTCTCCCAAAAGCAGCTCTTCCCTTTCGGTTTTTCGCAGTTTTGCAGACGCAGTTTACTTATACTTCGCCTTCTGCGCCGCCGCTTCCTGCATCAATCTTATCTGCGGCAGATACGGCACGATCAATATGTTCTACATCAACCCCGCATATCCGATGGAACAGATTCTTTTTTCGGATCTCGTTCCGGTTCTTGGCAACGGGGCCGTGATCCTGCTATATATGGCTATGACGGTTCTCGGGGCGGGAATCCTTTTCCTTTTCTGGTATCGGCTGCTTCGCCCTGCACGCCGTCAAACAAATCATCCCTCGTGATATTGTCCGGCCGCCTGCCGTCCCAAATCACAGGATCCTCCCCAAATTATGTAACGCCACCACAAAGGAATCTGCGGCAACCGCATCGTCCCCATATACCCCATAATGGCGGAATACATGGCAGGCCGCGCTCCATAGAATATCATGACCCAATGCAGGCTTCTTTAATGACCATTTCACGCAGCATCCAGAGACACAGGAGGTTTGGAATTGCCATAAGGGAGTTGAACAGATCTGACAGCGTCCATACGAAATCCAGAGACAATACTGCGCCCAGATACACGGCAGCAATATAAAGGGAATGGTATTGCCGCAGCCTTTCTTTTCCCCACAGGTAGCGCACCGCGCACTCTCCGTAAAAGCTCCACCCGATTATGGTCGCGAAAGCAAACAAGACCAGAGCCGCCGACAGGAGCAGATTTCCGTCTATCTGCAGGCTTCCAGATGATTGCGCCGCTTTGGGACCTATTTTTTGAAATAAACCGTCCAACTGGGAAAATGCAAGAAAGCAAAGGCGATCCGGTTCCGCCCCCCGAAAGACTTCCGGCTGCCTGAGCATGCTGCCCACAACCGCAATCCCTGTAATTGCGCACATGACCACAGTATCCCAAAACGTGCCTGTCATAGAGACCAATGCCTGCTGCCGCGCAGATTCGGTGCGCGCGGAGGCCGCCGCCAAAGGGATGGAGCCCAGCCCGGCCTCATTGGTAAACAGCCCCCGGGAGATACCCACCCGCATCCCCGTCATGACCGCCGTCCCCGCGCACCCCCCAACCAAAGAGCGGGAGGAAAAGGCTGACTGGACGATGATGCGAAGGGTCTCCGGCAGGAAGCAGCGGTTCATCCAGATGAGAAGAAAACATCCCCCCAGATAAAAAACGCTCATGAACGGAACCAGCCAAGTACAGATTTTTGCAATCTGTTTCGCCCCGCCCAATATCACAGCCCCTGTCAGCGCGGCTGTTACTGCGCCGATGATCTGCGGAGGCAGTTCCCCCTGCTCCAGAATTGCCGCTGTGATAGAATGGGACTGCACGCTGCTCCCCATTCCCAGGGACACCAGAATCACAGAGACCGAAAATAGAACAGCAGCACTTTTCTGATGCAGAACATGTTCCATCACATACATAGGCCCGCCCTGAAATGTGCCGTCCTCCTGCTTTTTACGGCATCTCAGGGACAGATAGCATTCGGCATAGCAGGTGGCAATTCCCAGGACGCCCGTCATCCAACACCAGAACACCGCCCCGGGTCCCCCGATGGCAACCGCTGTGGAGATACCGATGATATTTCCGGTTCCTATGGTGGCGGCAAGGGCGGTGGCAAGGGCGGAGAAGGGGGAAACGCTGGCTTCGCCGATGCCTCCCCCGCCAAAACCATGCTTTCGCCCGGTCTTTATCCCGCTGCCGGCTTCTGCTTTTTGCCCGGCGCCTGTCAGGCAAAGCCGGATCCCCTCGGGGATTTTTCTCTGAATAAACCGGGATCGGATCGTAAAATAGAGATGGGTTCCCATCAGCAGGACAAGCATGGGAAAACTCCACAGAAATTCCTGCACGGACTGGATGATGTTCAAAATCTGAGGCATAGCTGCACCCTGGAAACATTCGTCGATACTAATATATGAAGGGGCGCCCTGAATTCATGCATGGGGTAAAAAATTCTGCCGGTCACTTCAAAAATTTATGACATTTCCTGCTCCCAACCCCCCACGGTCAAAAAACGTATTCCTGAAGCCGTCTCATGGCTTCTTCCACCAAAGCCCGCGGCAGAGCCAGATTGAGCCGGATGGCGTACTCTCCGTGAAACGGCCTTCCGTCCTGCCAGATCACGCCGACTTCCACGCCGGCGCGCTGCAATTCGTCAATGGTCTTTCCGTGCGCCCTGCACCATTCCCTGCAATCTAAAAACAGCATGTATGTCCCTTCCGGCCTTGCCACGGACACGCCTTCAAAATGTTCCAGGATATAACGGAACGCATAGTCTGCATTTTCCGTCAGCACCTGACACAGCTCATCCACCCACTCATGCCCTTCCGGTTTATAAGCGCCGATCAGCGCATGCATCGAAAGCACATTCATGGAATTATAATGAGACAGCGAGGATTCCTTTCTTATCCGATGCCTCATGCGGGGATTGTAGATAATGTGGTAACTGCCCACAAGCCCCGCCAGGTTAAATGTCTTGGAGGGCGCATAAAAAGCGGCAGTGCGCATTTTCGCGTCCTCGGATACCATCTGGGTGGGAATGTGTTTGTGCCCGTCCAATATAATGTCAGACCAGATCTCGTCGGACGCAACCATAACGTCATACTTTCTGAAGAGCTCCATAGCCTGCTCCAGTTCCCGCCTCTCCCAGACGCGGCCGCATGGATTGTGGGGAGAACAGAATATGGCTGCATGAATATGTCCTTCCCCAAGCTTCTTCTCCATATCTTCAAAGTCCATCCTCCAGACGCCCTCCTGATCCCGTTTCAGGGGACTGAGTACCATGTGGTATCCTGCATTTTCCAACGCTTCTGTAAATCCAATATATGTCGGGGAATGGAGCAATACCTTGTCCCCTTTCGAACAAAATACATTCAATGCGCTGATCACACCGCCAAGGACTCCGTTTTCATATCCGATACATTCCCTGTCCAATCCCTGCACGCCATGCCGTGCCTCCTGCCACCTGATGATGGAATCATAGTACTCGTCCCTCGGGGAAAAATAGCCGTATGCAGTATGTTTTGTGCGTTCAACGACCGCCTCGGGAATGGTTGGGACAGCCGGAAAATTCATATCTGCCACCCACATCGGGATCTTACTGAACCCCTCCCTGACCTGCACGCCCTGATACGGGAGCATATCCACCGCAACCGCATCCCTGCCGCTCCGGTCCATAATTGTTGTAAAATCATACTTCATCTTTTGCAGCCTCCTTTTCTGTTTGCAAGGATCTTTTTATGCCGGCAAATATCTGTGCCTGCTTTTTATTATACGGGTTATTTTTGCGGCGGTCAACGCTCTTATGAGGCCATGCGCCTGTAAATCTTTGCTGTAAATCGGCTTTCAGGAGATTAAAGTTTTCCCATATCCTGCCGATATATGTTATGTGCAGTATGAACACGATTTTTCATGATAGAGAGGTGACCTTATGGATATTCCTGCATTATCAACAGCGATGTCAATGGAACGGTTGAGTACGAGCATCAGTTTCGCACTGATGTCCAAGGTGATGGACACGGCAGAGAACACCAGCGAGGCCATGATCGAGATGTTGGATGCCGCTGTGGTGCCCGGATTGGGAGAGAATATTGATATCATGGCATAGCCGCACTGTTCATGCGTCCGCTGCTAACAGGAACCTGTAAAACAGCCAGAACAGGCTGTACGGATATCCTGCCATACCGTTCTTTAAAAGCCGCGGAAAAGAATGACACAAAAACAACGGAAGCGGTGCAGTATAGAGCGTTTTCTATAGGCTGTATACTGCACCGTTTCCATGCCAAAAAGGTGATGGTACAATGGGATGTAAGATAAAAAAATATACTTTAAAAAATACATGCAACCAGGCTGCTTTCCGGGACGGGATGCGGGACGGCATCCCCATCGGGCTTGGTTATTTTGCAGTGTCCTTTTCTCTTGGGATCGCGGCGAAAAACGCAGGGCTGACCCCTTTTCAGGGATTTCTCGCAAGTTTCCTGTGCAATGCGTCCGCAGGGGAATATGCCGGTTTTACGCTGATTGCTGCGGGAGCCGCTTATGTCGAACTGGCAGTAGTCACATGGATCACCAATGCAAGATATCTGCTCATGAGCTGTGCCATGAGCCAGCGGCTTGACCCGGACATGCCCGGATACCACCGCTTCCTTATGGCGTTCCATATCACGGATGAATTGTTCGGGATCGCCATTGCCCGCCCGGGCTGTCTCAATCCTTACTACAGCTATGGCGCGGTGCTGATGGCCGCGCCCTGCTGGGCATTCGGGACGGCTCTCGGAGTGGCTGCGGGCAGCCTCCTTCCGCTGCGTCTGGTAAGCGCGTTCAGCGTGGCGCTTTATGGCATGTTTCTTGCGGTCATTATCCCTGCTGCCAGGAAAGACAGGGTCATCGCAGCCCTCATCATCTGCTGCTTTGCCGCCAGCTTCTGCGCGGCTTACCTGCCTGTTTTTTCGGGAATGTCCGGCGGTACACGCACTATATTGCTGACATTGGTTCTGTCCACTGCGGCCGCGCTGCTGTTTCCGAAGGAGGAGGAAAGCAAAAATGCCTGACATGTATATCTACCTTTTCATCATGGCCGGGGTGTCTTATCTCATCCGCGTCCTGCCCATGACTTTGATACGAAAGCCCATAAAAAATAAATTTATCCAGTCCTTTCTTTATTATGTTCCTTATGTAACCCTTGCGGTCATGACTTTTCCCGCGGTCATAGAAGCTACGCAGAGCCCTGTATCCGGCCTCATTGCCTTTGCCGTCGGCGTCCTGGCCGCATGGCTGGGGGCGGATCTGTTCAGGACAGCCGTATTCTGCTGTGCCGCCGTATTGGCGGCAGAACTATTTTTGTAACAATGATCTGACGGTTTTTATGACGGCGCGGAGGTGAATTTTCATGGAAAAACATCCACTGCCCCGCCCTTTGCTGGACAAACTCCGGCAGACGGCGGCGGATTTGGGCGTACAATATCCGAATGAATATGAAATCATTTACAGCGCGCGCAGGACCCTGTCTGTGGAGATCACCCTCGACGGGCAGGTAAAAGTGCGCGCTCCGAAGCGGATCCCAAAATCTGAGGTGGAGCGCTTTTTTATGGAAAAAGAAACCTGGATCTTAAAACATCTGACAAAAGCCGTCCAAAACAAAGCGCCGGCGCCTCCTCCGCTTCCAGAGGGGGAACGCCGGCGTTATATGGAGCTCGCGCGGGATATCTTTACCCGCAAGACCGCCTGTTATGCTTCCATCATGCATGTAAATTACGGGCGCATCTCCATCCGGGAGCAGAAAACCCGCTGGGGAAGCTGCAGCAGCAAGGGGAACCTCAATTTTAACTGGCGGCTCATCTTTGCGCCGGAATCTGTCCTTGATTATATCGTAGTCCATGAGTTGGCGCACCGGAAGGAAATGAACCATTCCCCGGCTTTTTACAGGATCGTGGCATCCGTCCTGCCGGATTATAAAGAACAGCAGAAATGGCTTAGGGACCATGGGCAGGATTTATGGACGGTCGTGTGAATCTCCTGCGGCAGGCTTCGGCGTATCAGACTCTGTGAGACGAGGCTTCCTCTTTTATGAATCCTCCCTCCCGCCGCGGCCGGATATATGACGCAAGAATCCCGAAAATCATCCCGGCAAAAATCCCCGCCCCTATGGACTGCACCCATGCATGGAGCATTTCCTGCCAGGCAAAAAATTCCTGATGTGCCGCAAGGCTTTGTATCTGCGCCGCCTTCTCACGGAAAATACGGCCAAAAAAGTCAGGGTCAGACCAGTATGTGGGAAGATAATCCACGCCCGGCGCTGCGATTTTGACTCCTGATATTACGCCCCAGATGGAAGCGGAAATGCAAATCCCGAAGATGCATACGGGTAAAAATCCCCCTCTTTTCAGAGCGGCAATCCCCGCGGCTGACAGCATGAAGGAGAATACCAATGTATAAAATAATATGGCCGTCATAAAATAAAGCTGCCCGTCCACCTTCTGGCCGTCCGTGCTTCCCAAAACCGTTTCCACCAGACTAAATGCCTGGGCAGAAGACTGCGCCGCCTTTTGCTTTCGCACGGCCGCGCCGTCAAATCCCGTATTTTCCCCTGCCGGAACCGCGCACACGGACAGATTGCCCTTTAGGATCCCAGTGACCTGATAGATTTTCCCATTTGCCTCAACTTCCATTCCTGATACCTTCTCCGAGCCGAACAGTTCCCTCGCCAGCCCCTGATCCAACATGCATGCCGCGGACTCTTCCTCTGTAAAATACCTTCCACAGACACAGCCGTTTCCAAAGACCGCGCCCGGCTGCCCCTGGATCTGATAAAGGCCGGCCTTTTTCCCTCTCCCTGTATTTTCCGCAGAAACTTTCACTTCCCCTGCCGATTTCCACAACGCTGCCTCGGAAAATCGCTCTCCTTTGTCATTTTCCTGCAGCTGCCCAAGGGCGGAAGCGGACGCGCCGTCTTTCGGATAACATACAAAGATCCTGTCCGCATATTCATTTAAAATGGCAAGACATTTTACCGCATGGATATTTGCAAGAAGGATGAGAAGGCACATTGTAAGGCAAAGGATTTTATTCTGCAATTTTGTCTTCATGGCCTGATCTATGCCTCCCATCGCCATACACCTCTATTTTATCCTGCAATTTGGTTCTCATAGCCTGGTCTATGCCCCCCATCGCCATACACACATACTTTCTCATCCTGTATCCTGATTTTCATGGTTTGATCCGCACCCGGTCTCCTTCCTGCACATATTTTTCCGACAAGACAATGACCCTGTCAGTGTCCTTTAAAGTAGATTCCACCGCGGCATTTTCAGAATCCTTTTCCAAAACAGCCACCGGGATCCGTTTGGCAGTCTGTACAACTCCCAGCATGGTTTCTTCCTCTGAAATGATCAGGCAATACGCCCCGCCCATCTCCTCCCGGAGCGCACTTAAGGGGATGAGCTGTTCATATTCTTTTTCGGAGTTGGCCTTCACCGTCCATTCGAAAGAGTCTCCACTGTCAGCCCTTGTATTTTCCGGAAGAGCGGCGTACCAGCAGTACAAAAGCTGCTGGGGTGCGTTGGGATTCTCCCCGCTTCCGCCTGCATTGGAACCACGCTCTACACCGGTAGATTCAATCCGCACAGTCTTCTTCCTGCCTGCCCCCAGACGGACCTCAGCCTCAACGCCGGATTTCAGCTTTTCCCGATCTTGTTCGGAAACCCTGCCCCTGAGCCTCCATCCCCCGCTTCCGGTGACAAGAACCTCCGCTCCTGTGGTGAAGGTTCCGGCCTGAATCCCTGATTCCAGCACTATGCAGTCCTGCTTTGCACAGATTTTCCCGCCTGCGTCCTGATAGGACAGAAGCAGCTCCAGAGCCTTTCTTGCCGTGTCCACCTGTACGTTCAGCGCCTGTACCCCCAGCTGCGCCGACTGGACTGCATTGGCTTCGTTGGCGTCTTGAGCCGCGTCTTCTTTTAAGGCAAAATTATATTCATTCTGTGCCTGAATTACGGACTGCTGCGCGGCCTCCACATTGGCATGGGCTTCCCTGAGGGCGTTTTCCAGTTCCGGCTGCCTGGAAGAACCGGGATTCTGTACGGCGGCATTTTCATCTTCTACAGGTTCCTGGATATTCCCGGCAATGCCAGATGCACTCTCTGCAGCAGCGGCCTGCCCGCCGGACATTGAAGCTCCCGCCTCGGCAGGCTGCCCGCCGGGCGCCAAAAGTCCCGATGGCGCTTCCCCGGCAAATTGCTCCCCGGACTGCTGCTGTGGATATGCCGTTTGAAATTGGTCATAGGCTGCCTGGGCATCCGCCTCCTTCTGCCGGGCATCCTGAAGCTTGCGCCGGGCGTCCGCCAATGCCTGCTGCGCCCTCTCTGCCGACGGGACACGGGCATTTCCACGAGCCGACACCTGCTGCTGTTGTGCCTGTAGTTCCAGCTGTGTCAACTCCGCCTGTTTGCCCTCAATGGCCTGCTGCAGATATTCCATGCGAAACTGCACCAGACAATCCCCTGATTTTACCGTGCTGCCCACATCCGCCGCCCATTCCACCTGCTGCCCGGGCCACAGAAAAACCAGATTTTCCTGTACCGGCACTACGCTGCCTTCTCCGCTGCAGGTATAGGACAACTTTCCCCGGCCCGGCTTCCCCGCCTGAACCTGGGCCACCAGCACCGAGGCCGCCGCTCTGGACAAGATGGTAAACAACACCATCAAAATCAAAAATACTGCCAGGATCCGCACGGCCCGTTTTGTTTTGATCTCCAATCTGCTTCTCTCCTTTTCATGCAAGTCAGTCTGTCCCCTTCTGTCCTTCCCCTTTTATACAGGTCAGCCTGCGCTCCCCCTGTCTTTCCCTTTTATGCAAGTCAGCCTGCGCTCCCTCTGCCTTTCCCTTTTGATACAAATCGGTCTGTACTCCTCTGTCCTTCCTTTTTTCCGCGCTCCACCCCGGACGCCACGATGCCCTGCTCCAGATTTTCCTGCCCTGTAAAAAACAGCAGCGTTGCCGGGAGCAGCGTAACGACGGACGCGGCAAATGCAGACGCGGTTTCTGAATTGGCCATCTGCGGCAGATACAGGGACAACGGCCACAAAGACTTCGTTTTCAGATAAGTCATGGGCGGTTCTATAGCGTTCCAATATTCCAGAAACCCCAGGAGCAATATGGAGAAAATCCCGGATTTTCCAAGCGGGATTCCGATTTCCAAAAAAATCTTTACACTTCCCGCACCGTCGATCCGCGCCGCCTCGATGATCTCCCCCGGTATGCCTGCAAATGTTTTCTGTAGGATAAATACAGGCAGCGCGGAAAATATCCCCGGCAGGATGACCGCTCCGTGGGTGTCCATAAGATGGACTTTATTGAGTACCAAATATCCTGACACCATCGTGACCTGAAAGGGAAGAATCATCAAAAGCATGTACAAAAACCAGAGCGCTTTTTTCCCGGGAAAACAGAAACGTGCAAATGCCCATGCCGCCGGGACTGCAACCAGAAGCTGTCCCAGGAGTACGCCCACCGTCTGGAACATGGCGTTCCAAAATGCTGTAAAGTATTCCGGCGAGTCCAGAAGAAGCCTCAAATAAGCCCGAAGCGTGGGATAGAGCGGGAACAGGCTAAATCCGGCCTGCCCCTCGCCGCCGGAAAGGACGGCCCCGCAGGTTTCCAAAAGTTCCTGCTCCCCCATCAGGGAGTCCGCAAACAGCATCAGCAAAGGAAGCGCCGTTAAAAAGCAAAATACACATACAATCAGGCCGGTTCCCCTTTGTATTGCTTCCTGCTTTCGTCTGTCCCTGCCATTTGATCTTTCCATACCGCTCTCTTCTTTCTGTTCCATATTTCTTCTATCTATAAATTCCTTTGATTACCTCGTGTTATGGCTTTGCGTCTTAAATGGATCTTGATGCTTCCTCCTGAAACTCTGTACGGGAGGCCTGAAAAGGGAACGGCCTCTACGTTTCCCGAAACCCGCTTCTCTGGAATACCAACAGTACTCCGCCCGTCAGGACCACCAGCATCACCGCGGCCGCCGTCATTTTCTGAATATCCAGATTGACAAACCAGTTATTGAACAAATGCTGCAGCATATAAATACTCTCATGAGGATATTCCCCTGCCAGAAGGCAGGCTTCCCGAAATACCCGAAATGCGTTGACAAATGACAGCAGCGCCGTTACAAACAATGTTTCCTTAAGCTGCGGCAGGGTGATATACCGAAAACACGCCCATGCGCCCGCGCCCTGCACCTTTGCCGCCTCATACTGTTCCTCCGGTATCGCGCCGAGCCCCGCCAGCCAGAGGATCATATCATACCCAAGATTTTTCCAGATATAACAGGCCACCAATACCCAGAATGCATGGTCGGAGGTCAGCCATCCCTGCCCCTCAAGCCCCATTTTCTGAAGCAGTAAATTCATCCAGCCCTTATCGTCAAAAAGCATCCTGAAAAATACCACCATGGATGCTGCCGGAACGGCCATGGGAAGAAGGAAGCCCGTCTTCACCCACTTTTGGAGGACTGGCATCTGCCGCACCAGAACAGCCATACACAAAGACAGCGACAGAAGGATGGGAAGGCAGGCCGCCATAAACCTCGCCGTATTGCCTGCTGCCAGAAGGAACGCTTCATTGCCAAGCACCTGGCGGTAATTCTCCCATCCCACAAATCCGCTTCCCACCGCCTTAAGAAAGGATCTGCGGAATACATCCAAAAAGGGGAGCAGGACGAAAATCCCCGTACCAACGAGGCTTGGAAGCAGGAACAGGTATGCCGTCCCTGCCTCCCTTTTCCGCCGCCCCGCCGGTTTCATATTTTTCATCATTCCTTTCCAGGCACAAGCAGGGCATAACAGGCTCTTTCGCACTGCACAGCGAGAATCATCTTTCACGCGTTCACTCCGCAAGATACGTGTCCACCTTCTGCGCCACATTCCGGGCTGCCGCCGCTGCATCAATATTCCCTTCCATAAATTGATTCGCTTCCTCCTGATAAAGATTCCAGATCACCCGGTTCTGTTCTGACGGTATGGACAGAGAATCGCATTTTTGTATCAGGTCCTCCACCTCTTCCACAGTCGGATAACCTGCTTCCAGTTCAATGGTATCTTCCTCAAACGTCCAGCTTGACGTCATGGCAAACTGATCCGCATATTCACTGTCCGCCTCATGTTTCCTGTCGTTCAGGGCAGACTTCAATACCGGGAAACCGTCGTCCAATTTTGCGCCCTGCACCTCCGGCGAAAGTAAGTATTTTACAAAATCATCGGCAATCTCCGGCTGGCTCGTATTTTTGTTGATTCCTACAACGCTGTTTGGCAGATAAAGACCCTGTATCGTCTCCGGGGTCAGATTCATCCGGCGCATCACCTCATAGGGGATTATCATGCCGGGAATACTGGAAATTGTGCAGGTGGACGCTCCTTCAGGGCGGTTCATAATTCCTTCCGAGCCGTAATTTGAAAATGGATCCCTTGTGGAACCGCTCTGTCCCGCCAGTTCCCCGTCAAACAGCTCCGCCCTTGCGTTGCCCGCAATCTGCTTTGCCATCTCCAGCAATTCCGCCAGTTTTTCCTGATCCACCTTCGCATCCTCTCCAAAGATTTCATCCTGATAGATCTCGAATAGGAAATCACGTATATAAAATCTGTCTGCAATGCCGAACACGCTGGCTGACGGATCTGCTTCCAGAAACGCTTTCAGGCTGTCAAGGGACTCCAGCGCTTTTTTTGCATTCTCATTTCCATAGATGACGGGCACGCTGAATTTCGCGGGAAGGCCGTAGATCTTCCCATCCTTCTGCGCCGTATTATGAAACATTGCTTCCAGATACTCATCCGCTTCCATCAGCTCCCCGGCCGTGCCGGACAAGTCCTTTAAAATCCCTTTTTCAATGTATGCCTCCACCGGAAGCCCGTCTAACAGAAGCACATCCGCGCCGTTTCCGCTGAGCAGCTCTGTATTGAGTGTACGGATATCATCCGATGTGACTTCCCCGGTCTGCTTGCCTGACGTTGCAAATTCCACCTTTACATCCGGATATTTCTTCTGGAAACCTATGGCCGCTTCCCGGATCGTATCGCTGTCTGCCAGGCCAAACACCCGAAGCGTCTGCCCGGGGACTGCCGCGGCATCCGCCGCATACACATAGTGTTTCAGGCTGTGGGTGCCATCTTTGGCCTGAGAATACAGTACATAAAAATCATCTTGATTTCCGCATATCATGCCTGCCGCGAAATTGGCCGTGGAACCCATCGCGCCCATACTGCCATCCATGACCACTTCCCGGATATCATTTCCCACGGTAAGACGGGTGAGCCCTTCCTCCGAGACTGCATACCAATGCTCCTTGTCCCCGCATATGGCGACCGATTCGCCTGCTTCTGCTTCCAGAGAAAAAATCCCCTTTGTCTCACGGTTTTCATCGAAAATCGTATAGACATTTTCCTCTGTATTGACTGCCAGAACGCCGTCCCCTGCAAACACAAGCCTCTGGGACATATTGAAGATCTTCGCAGTGTTGATCTCGTCCATTGTTTCCAGTGTATCCTTGTCAATCACTGTAATCTTTGCCGCATAAGGTTCCTGAAGCCAATAATTACCTGCATTGTCTACGGCAAACCCGGTGGTGATCGGATAGCCAGATTCTGTTTCCTGCGACAGATATGGGATAGACAATTCTTCCGCTTCTTTTCCCTCGCCGCCTCTGGCAATATGTGTAAGCCCTTCATCGCTCATCCAGCTCACCATCTGCGTTCCGTCATCGGCCTCCTGCACCTCCAGAATATAATTTTCCTGACCGTCATCCGTGATATGAAACCAGTCCAAAGAGGCCCCGCTCCACTGTGTTCCGTCATATTCATAACGTTTCACCTGTGCGCCGCCGCTTTGGGCAAACAAAACAGGGCTGCCGTCCTTCGTCTTAATCAGGTTCAGGACTTTCTCCCCTTCCTGCGTGGGAAGCTCCATATCTTCCTCCATATACCGTCCCTTTCCCGCGTCCCCGTTTTTGCCGCTGCCGCCTGCATTTTTATCATTGTCCGCACCTTCGCTGCTCTGGCAGCCTGACAGTACCAGGACTGTCAGTGCGGCAGACAAACCAAGCGCCAGAAAGCGCATCCATTTTCTTCTTTTCATACCCTGATATCTCCTTTCCGTTTCCGGGAACCTGTTTCAAAAACTTCCAACGTTCTTAATGGACTGCTTCGTACAGTGATTCCATACAGTTTGTTTTTTTCACCGGAAATTCTTACAAAATAGAGTATACAGAGAATATCTCAAAAAAACTTTGAAAATGGAAATAAATTTTTTAAGGTTTTTTTGAGATTTGTCTGATATACTAAAGTGTGTTTGGGAATGCAATACATAAAGAATGGAGAAAACGATGCATATTTTGATCATAGAAGATGACAAAGAACTGTGCGATGCACTGAAACTGCAGCTACACGCCCACAGCCATACGGCGGACTGCTGCTATACCGGAAGCGAGGCGCTCTACTGCGCCATGAAGGGAGCGTATGACCTGATCCTTCTGGACCGGATGCTCCCGGAAATCGACGGGCTGTCCATCTTAAGGTCTATCCGCCAGAACCATATCACTGTCCCTGTCATTGTGACCACCGCTCTGGATACGATCCATGACCGGATTGACGGGCTGGACTGCGGCGCGGACGATTATCTCGTAAAGCCCTACGCCATAGAAGAACTCTTAGCCCGTATCCGCGCACTTTCCAGAAGGCCGCAGGCATTTTTTGAACGCCGGGAACTTTCCTTTCTGGATATCCGGTTCAGCCCGGACAGCCGTACCGTAAACTGCCGGGAGAAAGAACTGCAGCTTTCCAGACGGGAAGCGCTGCTTTTGGAGTTTTTTATGCGCAATCCTGAAAAAACACTGACCCGGGAACAGATTTTCTTCCGCGTATGGGGGCCGGACGGCACGGTGGAGGACGGCAACTTAGACACTTATATCTATTTTCTCAGAAAACATCTGCGCTTCCTGAAAAGCCGGGCAGCCATCTCTACGATACACGGGCTGGGATATCGGATGGAGGCGGCCCTGTAGCGGCTGTGCGCTTTACAACTGTCTTAACATACATCTGGCTTGTGTGAATTTGCACTGTCGCCGCCAACAGTTCCCAATGAAAAGGAGATGTTTATGTTCCCGAAACTGGAAAGAAAATTCGTATTTCTATACACCTTTAGTACCGGGCTTATCCTCACGCTGATTCTTGCCGTCGCTTTTTTGTTCCTCGTATCCTCACAGGACAGCAGGCAGAAATCAAATTTTCAGGATCAGATTTTTTCAGTGACCTCCCGGCTTCAGACCGATTCTCTTTTTTCCGACTCCTATCTGGCGCAGATGGAGAACAAGAACCGGCTCCTCATTTATATAGAAGAAAATCAGGCGCCCTTCTTCTTTCCCGGCTCTTACACCCCGCGCACAAAGCGTGAGGAACTGTTTTCACGTGCGGAAACGATGGCCGAGGCAGAAGGCATTTTTCAGGATTCCCATCCCATTTCCTCCAATCTGCTGCAAAGCTCCATCCTCAAGATTCCAGGAGACAGCGGGGATATTTACCTTGGAAATATCATCATTCTGCATACGGATGAGGGCTACAAAAAACTGGTTCTGTTACAGGATATCACAGGAAACCGAATCTGGACCATCCGAACCGCCCTCTTTTATCTTGTGATCAATATTGCGGGAATCCTGCTGCTCTTTCTGACCGGACGCTGGTTTGTCCGCCGTTCCTTAAAGCCTTTGGAAGAAACCTATGTAAAACAACAGGATTTTGTCGCCGCCGCATCCCACGAACTGCGTTCCCCCCTTGCCGTCATCCAGACGGCTGCGGATGCTGCGGCCGCTGCCCCGGACGAGGCCGGGCGGCTCCTGAATGTAATCAAAACGGAATGCCTGCGGGGCAGTTCTCTTGTGAAAAATCTTCTGCTTCTGGCGTCCGCGGATCAAAATAACTGGGCTGTGAAGAAAACCTGTTTTGAATTGGATGAAATGCTGTTAAGCCTTCTGGAAGTATACGAACCGCTCTTCATTTCCAGGGGCGGCCAGATTCTTCTGTCACTGCCCGAAACGACTCTTCCGCCTGTTACGGCAGACCCGGAGCTTTGCCGTCAGATATTTACCATTTTACTGGACAATGCAGCGGCATACGGGCTGGGCGCCTGCAATGACGCGCCTGCATCTGCGCTTGAGGCCTGCAGCGGCTTTCATATATCTGGGCTGGACGCATGCGTTGACACGCATGCGCCTCCATCGGGACAAACGAAGAGACAGGTAATCTTGCGGGCAGAGTACCGGCGTCCCCATATCACGGTATCTGTCATTGACCACGGACCGGGGATCCCGGACGAGGACAAAGGGCTGGTCTTTGACCGCTTTTTCCGGGGGGATAAGTCCCGGAATCAAAAAGAGCACTTTGGGCTTGGGCTGTCCATTGCGGCAAAACTGGCACAGATACAGGGGATTGAACTGGATGTGCAGGATACCATGGACGGAGGGAGTACGTTTGTGGTGAGGATATAGAGAGAAAAGCAGGCGTTACCCTACAACGCCTGCTCTATTCCTCCGGCATCGGATCCCACTCGTTCAGGCCAAGCCGCTGCTTCCATTTCGCCTGCTCCAGGGTGAGAACCGGCAGTTCTTCCGACAGATACTCCATAAGCTCATCAATCCCTTCCCGCGTCACATTATTGATCAGGAAAATCCGTTCACATCCCGCATTGACCAGCCATTGCCTGACCATGGGAATATTGGCATAGGGTGAATCCACTTTTGTAATGATCCCGATAAGCGGACGCAGAATGAAAGAGCGTCCTCCGGGACCAAACAGATTAAAGGGTTCGTCTGCCGCCTGAACCATCGCAATGACATCGGCCTCAAAGGAAAAACAGGCAAGCCCCACACTGAAGCGCTTGGACTCTGCATATTCACCCGGTGAGTCGATGGTATCCTCGTTTGTATTGGTATATTGTGTTTTTACGTAATGGAGTTCTTCGCCTTTAAGCGCCTGCGTCAGAGACGTTTTCCCGGCTTCGCTTCTGCCCATCAGAAAAAGTTTTTTCATCTCACTGCCCTAACCTGTCCCTCTCTGGAAACTGTCTGGAAATATGTTGCTGCAACGCTTTAGTTCTTATGGACTTCACAGGTCTGAAAGCCCAGTTCTTCCCCGAAAAACCTGACCACTTCTTCCACAGCGGTCTGAACCTGAGACAAGCCTCCTGTGAGAATCAATGAACCGCAGAAACGATCCATAAAACCGATCTGCACATCCGCGCTTTTGACTGCAAAATCAGCGGCCGCCACCACTGCTTCCCAGGGCGTAAACCGGATCAGCCCGACAGCCTCGCCTCCGTGATCCTCTCCTTCATGGACTCCGATATGCAGCGCCAGATTCTGATAAATGCATGCCTGGGAAGGAGTAAGCACATGTGCCAGACAGACCTCTTTGCCCGGCACCCGCACCCGGGTCATACGCAGTCTTTTTCCTTTCAGTTTTTCATAGTCATTGTGGAACAGCTTTTCCAGCAATTCTTCCTTTGTAATCCGATCCATAGCACAACTTCCCATCTCTTCGTAATTCGGCATAGCGCTGTTTCCTGTCTCTTCTTTGGTTCAAACTACAGCGCTGCTTCCTATCTCTTCGTAATATCACAGACTACATACCCCAGAGAATCGCGGAAATACGCCACGATCTCCGTCAACGCCGAAAACACCTCCGAGATATCGCCTGTAATAATCAGGGTTCCGGTAAACCTGTCTGCAAATCCCAGATAGACGTTCCCGCTCTTCACCGCAATATCCGATGCAATGACAGCAGACTCCGGCGGAGTCATATTCATAATCCCGATCGCTGACGAGCGGTAATCCACCTGTGGATTCAATCCTAACTTCTGGTATATGATCGGCGCCGGGCTGCCCATCACATGTGCAAATGTGATTTCCTTTCCTGCCACGGTTTCCTGCACGATCCTGATCTGTTCTTCATTAGCCATTTGTCCGTCCCTCTCTTTTGGGCATGCAATTTTTCGGTTGTATCTGCCCTGTCAAAAAATAGTTTCTATTAGTAAAAATCATACTCTAAGAAAATTTTTCTGTCAAGTAATACAACGGAAAACCTGAAATGAAAAGCCTAAGAGAACTCCCTTGTCAGCAATACATCCTCCGTCAGCAGTTCTTCCACAGTCCCCAATCCCAGTTCATCCAGCACTTTCCGAACATATGGATTTTCAAGGGGAGTGCCATACCGGGCATTAGCGGCATAAATATCCACATGCTTCGTCCCTTCCTCTGCGTTTAAAATAGCCTTAGGGCCTCCCACACAGCCGCCCACGCAGCCCATCCCTTCGAAAAAATTGGCGTCCGTTTTTCCCTCTTTAAGCCTGCGGATCATTTCCATGCATGCTTTTGTGCCGTTGGCCTGTTCGGCACGAACATGGATTTCCCGGTCCGGGCGAAGCTGGTCCACCATCTCGGATACCGCCTGGCTCACTCCGCCTGTTCTTGCATAGAGCCTGCCTGCTTTTGATGCATGCTCCTTCTCCATATCCGCCAGCTGCTCCGGATGGATGTCCGCCGCTTGGAAAATATCTCTCAATTCCTGAAATGTCAGCACATAGTCCACCGCATCCGCAATATCCGATTCCCTTGCCTCCTTCTTTTTCGCCAGGCAGGGACCTGCGAATACGGTAACCGCATCCGGGTGGATCCGCTTGATCATACGGCCGCAGGCCACCATGGGGGACACGGCTCCCGGCACATGCGGCATCAGTTCCTGATAAATCTTGCGGATCATAGAAATCCAGATAGGGCAGCAACAGCTGGTCAGCTGAAAATCTCCGGTATTCTGCACATGCCGGTCAAATTCCAGGGCTTCCTTTAACGTCAATATATCCGCAAACAAGGCAACCTCCACCATTCCGGTAAATCCCAGGGCCTTAAACGCTGTCCGAAGCTGCCCGGGCGTGACTCTGTCACTGAACTGCCCGAAAAATGCCGGCGCCACCATCATATAGGCAGGTCCCTTTGCCTCCCTCACTGCCTTCATTGCCGGAAGCACATCTCTGCCTGCAGTCAGCCGCCCATCCTTACATGCCTCAATACACGCCTCGCAGCCGGTACACAGTTCCGGGTCAATGTACAGCTTTCCCTCCGTATCCCACCGGATTGCATCGAATATACAGCTGTTTTGGCACGCTTTCTCATAAGAGCAGCGCTGACACTCATCCACGGGGAGGACTGCCGCATATTTTTCGGGGTGAAGCAGGCAGTCCAGATGGTATGGGTCATATTCCGGGGGCAGCGGCCTGTCCAACGATATTTTCCTCTTAAGAACGTCCTGATAAAGTTCGTCGAATGTTTTCATAGCATTGTGAATCCTTTCTTCAAATGAGCAAATCAATGATATAAGCCGCCGCAAAACTCTTGACGCTCTATTCTCCGCAGGGAGTATAGAGCGGGTTTTGCCGCTTATACTATAGTATTATGTTCAAAAAAGGAAGTTCTATAGCTATGTTTCCAGATATTTTCCATATCATACAAAGCCCCGATCCTCTGAAAAACTGTCGGTTGGTAATCTCCGTGTCATCCTCTCCCGGCATTATATTTTTTATGACTCAGGTGATATAGCATGTACGCCTATAGATTCCTTCTCTCTATCCGATCCATGATCCCGTCCACATCAACTCCCGGATGGGTCAGATACATCCGGCACACCTGTTCCGTAAATTTTTCATCAATCTGATGCCGGGCAGCAATCTCCGAAATGCTTTTTCCGGCGTCAATTTCCATCATAATTTCCTGAATCAGCCTGTATCTGTCTTTTTCCGGTACTTTTACCGGCTCTTCCTTCGCAGACGCAGGGGATGTGAAGTCGATTTTCTCCACTTCCAGGCGGCGCGCAGCCGGATAGAGGGTCAGAACCATCATTGTGACCGGAAGACGAAACCGTTTAGGGCCGCAACTCCCGGGATTCAGAAATCTTATTTGCCCATCATTTTCTTCGTCCGTCAAACTATGTGAATGTCCAAAGGCAACTATATCCGCCCCTTTCAGATCCTTACGGATATGTTTCTGATCGTGTACCATGTAGATATGAAATCCAAACAGCTCCACATCCAGTTCTTCCGGCAATTCTTCTGGAAATTCGTCTATCCGCCTCCCGTCCACATTGCCCCGGACTGCATAGGTGTCCGCTATTACTTTAAGCCGGAGGAGGATTTCAGGCTTCCCGATGTCACCTGCGTGCAAAATCGCCTCGCAGGTTCTTACTATCTCTTCCACTTCCTGCCGCAGCATACCATGTGTATCTGAAATTAATGCGATTCGATGTGATTCCATTCTGATACTCCTTATCCTCCTGACGGGTCTGCATGGAACTCCGATGGTTCGTTTTTATACAACTATCTGTGACCGCGGTCATTGAAGCAGGCTGTTCCGTCAGCCGGATCAGAACACCAATTCCTGCTGCTCCACCACTTCAATCTGCGACGCCACCATAACCTCCGGCTCCTCCCCGCGCAGATGGTTCGCCTTTAAATACTGCATCCCGTTCCTGAGGCTTGCCGCGATCAGGTTAAGCACATAAATATTGTCAAACCGGTTGTAGATCGTGTCGCCGCCCAGCCCGGTCAGGCAAATGAGCTGTGTATTCGTCTTTTTTGCCACATCCATCAGGGGTTTAAGAAGGTGGGCCGCATTGGTCTGCGCAAATGGATTGTCCATGAGCATCACTTTTCCCTCATTGCGGTCTGCAAAAATGTCCGTCTCGTCCTTCCGCATGTAATAGAGCAGACTGGACAGGATGACAAATGCCGACAGGAATCCCTCGCCGCCGGAGTTCCTTGCCACTTCTGCCCAGGTAATGGGATACTCCCTCTGAGCCTCAATCTTGTAGAGCCGGATCTGGACATTGCCGATGCCCACGACCAGATCGTAGAGGTTCTTTGTGGTCATCTGTGTACCGAAATATTCCTGCGCGTTTTCATTTTGCTCAAAGATACCGATGCCCTTCTGGGTAAGCTCCTCAATCAGATCCTGAAGGCGGATATGATAGATATTTTCATTTTCTTCCCACTGGGGAAGCTGTATTTTCAGCATTTTCACTGCCCGCTCCCGGATGGTAATGGTGGAATTCTGGTCAATCCTGCCCAGATTCTTGTGTACCTCCTGAAGATAGTCCTCCAAAAGCTCCACGATCTTTTGTTTCTCCTTTTCCACCACAGAAATATCTACTTCCAGTTTCTCCATCAGGCTGTCGTAAGACTGGATGGTGGTGTCAAGCTGCCTCTGCACCTGCGCGGCCTCATCGGAAAGCTCCAGCATGGCCTCCAGTGGTTTCTTATAATACTCCTCCTGAAAATGCCCGTCGCGTACAATCTGGTTCAACACGCGGATTAACCGCTCCTTCCCCTCCTGCCGGGATTTCACGCACTGATTGTAATCCCGGATCAGGACGCCCTTGAAATTCCGAAGTTCCTTCGCTTCCATTTCTGAAAAATCCTGCTCCCATGCAACCGGCTCTTTCTGCTCAAATGCGCTGTATTCCGCCAGGGCGGTCAGATTTTCATTCAGGCTCTGCAAATGGCCCTGCAGCCTGAGCGCAGAGTTTTTAAGCCCCTTTTCCTGATACCGGAGCTGATTTTTTCTGGATTCAAAATCCTGATTCTGGATTGCCGCCCTGGGCAGCGGCTCTTCTTTGCCGCAATCTGTACGCATCCGTTTCAGCAGGTCTTCCTTCTGCTGTGTGGTAACGGCAATCCTCTTGTCCTCCTCATTCCACAGAGACTGCCTGACTTGCGTCTTCATCCGCCGGTCTTCCAGAAGGGTCTCCTGATGTGCCTCTTCCTTCTTATTATAGGAAACGTCCCGCCATGCATATTTTGGCAGACCGTATTTATCACGCTTATCCTGTAAATCCTGCTCCGCCTTTTTATACCGTTTTGCGCTTTGCTGCTCCCTGCGCTCCAGCTCCTGGATTTCCAGGGAAACGCTGGCCGTGATCGCCGCATATCTGGCTTCCATGTCGGAGACGATTTTCTTGAGTTCCGGCAGCGCCGAACCGGGAAATTGCTCTGTGGCAAACGCCTGATCTACCGGGCTCCCTGCCGCTGTATGTTTGGGTGAATCGCCCTTTGCCGCCTCCCACAGCCCTTTCCAGTCTTTCCCCCCCGTCTCCAAAAGTTCCCCGTATTCCTCATACCTCCCGTACCGGCGCGCCAGACCGTCAAGTTCCTCATCCTGCCGCAGCAGTACGTCCCGCTCCGATTCCAGCGTGCGCTGGCGGTTCTGTAGTTTTTCCAATTTTTCTTTGGTAAGTTTCTGCTTTTCTGTCAGCTTCCAGATTTCCTTCCGGCATAGTTCCAACTCCTGACGGTAACGGACGTACTCCCCGTAAGCCCTGCACAGTTCTTCAAAATCCTCCTGCCTCCGCTGCTGCCGCTCCATCTCCCTGTCAGCCCTGCGGACGTCCTGCTCATATCCGTCCATCTGCGTTTTCAGCTCCGATATCTCCTGAGAAACAAAACGGATCTCTTCCTCCGTTTTCCCGATCCGGCCTGAAAGCTCCTCTAAGCACTTCTCGTTGGCGTCATAGTTTTCCCGGCTCACCGACTGGTTTTTCACCAGCTCCTGCCGCTCAAAATACTGCCGGTATTCTTCCTGCCGGATCTGGATCGCCTCCTGCTTCCGGACAATCTGACGCTCTTTCTCCTCCACCAGCCCACGCAGTTTTTCCTCGTCCAAAAGATTTTCATTGAACAGGACATAGAAGCTGACGCCCTGAAACCTGCAGAGAGTTCCTTCCCCTTTCCTTTCCCGGTTTTCCAGATACTCCCGCAGGATGATCGGAATCGGGAATGAGGTGCATATATTTCCCGGATGGTGAGACAGTTTCTTTAGCTCCTGTTCGGATAAGATCAGCGCATAAGGCAGGAACGGATGGCAGCGCACCAGTTCCAGATTTTCCTGTTCCGGATACCCGTTTTTCTTCAGCCATTCCATCCCGTACACAAATTGAATCCCAAGCCCCGCAAACTCCGCTTCCAAATCTTTCGGCAGTTCCAGTACCTGCCCCTTTGTCAGCCGCTGATACTCTTTTCGCAGGGCGTCCTCTTCCTTTTCCAGATTCCGGCGGAGATTGGAAATCTCCGAAAGCTTCCGCTTTGATGCATGCAGTATTTTTTCTGTGGCAAATAACTCCTGTTCCTTCAGATCCAAATATTTTAAAATGACCTTGCGCGCTTCCAGTTCTTCCCTGTATTTTTGCCGGGTACGCTCCTTATGCTCCCGCTCTGCCTTTGCCCGGATCTGCTGCTCCCGCAAATCGGCCAGTTTCCGCTCCTGTCTGCGCCTGTTTTCCCTTGCCGCCTCTAAGGACTTCTTCTTTTTCAACCGCTCCCGTCCCAGCTCCTCCGTCTTACGCTGGCAAGATTTCCGGAAAATCTCCAAAGCGCCCGGTTCGTATTCGCCCAGAATATTACGCACAAACTGTTCCTGATACCGTGTATTGAACTGCTCCTCGTGACGGTCATAGGACTGCACCCGGCTCTTTAACGCCCCTTCTTCACCGGCCTTTGCCCGAAGCGTTTCCTCCTGCGTGGCTGCGGTCTTCTTTTCTCTGGCGATCTCCTCTTTTGCCTGCAAGGTAAGCCTCCGGTTTCCCTCCTGTTTTAGACGGTTCCCTTCCATCTCTTTTTCATAATGGCATCGCAGCACATAACCAAGACGGTTCCGCTCCGGCTCCAGATCCAGATTCTTCTCCTGCGCCAGCCTAAGCCGCTGCAGCGCCTGATCCCACTCCGCTTTTTCCTCATCCACAATCCTCTGCTGCTTCGCACAGTCAAACAAGCGGAGTCTTTTTTCAATCTCCTGTGCTTCCCGTTCCAGAGCTTCCTTTTCTATGGTGATCATATCCCTGTTGCTCAGATGGAAGCGCGTCTGTTCCTCCAGCTGATGGATCTCGCCGGACAATTTCTCATACTCAATATGCGCGATCTGTGCGGACACATCCTCAATCTGCGTCAATATGCCCTGATGCTCGTCGTTTGCGGCTGCATGCATACGTTCCAGCTCTGCGATAAAATGCGCGATCAGGTTCTCCTGTTCTTCTTCCTTCTGCTCCCCTTCCCGGTAAACCGAAAGCGCCTCCCGAATCCTCCCGGCCTCCTGCTTAAACAGCCGGATGGTGTCCCTGCGCTTAATTTTGGAACGGTTGTCTTTATACTGGCCCACGTATTTTTCCAGGATAGACTGAAATTCCTTCATGCGGTTCTTCTCTTTATTCAGCTTGCTCTCCACTGCGTCCAGAAACCATTTTTCCACAAGCCCTTTCTCGTCCCTGCAATCGGAAAACAATTCGGAAAGACCCGACTCCCTGAGGTTGATTTTTTTGATGATGCTTTCCCATTCTTTATAATAAATCTGGTACTCCTGCAATTTATCAAAATATTGCCTTGACTGGGCCGCATTGTTCATATCATAGTAGAAAAAGCAGAGAGAGCGATCCCGTTTATAGCTCTCGAACATCTGACGGCAGGCGGAAAAATTTTTCAGGACAATCTCCTTTTTCCCTTTCTCCACCACCGGAAGATGATGGATATCCTGAAGGCAGGGAGACTTGTATTCGCAGATAAAGTTCACCGTCTCCAGATCCTCCCCCGTTCCGTTCCCGGTATCCTGATTCTGCCGCACCATCATTCCGGTGAGTACAAAGCCTGCATGCTGGTCCAGCGCCCATTCCACCAGAATGAAGGAAGGCTTGCCCGTGGTAAAATAGCTTTCAAACGGGCGATCCTTTGCATCCCGGTAACGCTTATGGACAAAGGGAGCAGTCAGCATCTGCACCAGAACTGATTTTCCCCCGCCGTTTCGGAGGGAGATCAGAGTACTCTCCCCATGAAAATGAAAAGTTTCATCGCTGATGCGGATAGCATTGTTGTTATAATTAATATTGATCAAACGGGCTGCATTGAACTTGCTCACGACTCGTCACCTCGTTCCCGCGTTTCATTTTTCGCCGCTTCAAGTACCCGCAGCACCCTTTTATAATTGTTCTGGTTCAGCAGGTTCCAGTCCATGAAATTATCCAGCTTCTTTGTAGTCTTGATCATTTCATCCTGCTCCACGTATTCAATCAGCCCCTGTTTCTGCAAAAATGTCAGGATATGATGGAGAAACCCTTCCTTTGTCGTCCTTGCCCGAGAGCCTTTCTCGTCCGATTTCAGAGCTTCGTAAGCTTCCAGCATATTGGAAAATGCAATGCCCGCCCGTTCCTCCTCTTCCTCGGAGATCTGTTCCGCGCCCTCCTTAAGCCGCCTGGAAATACAGTTCTGCAGCTCGCCTGCCCGCATATACTCCCGCGCTTTACTGCTGCTTCCCTGCCCGTCAAAAAATTCCACGAGAAGAGTCAGTATGACAAACTGGGACAAATAATAATCCTTATCCGTAGACGTGGATTTGCAGAGGACGGCTTTTAACTGTGCCTTGGAAAATCCAAGGAAATGGTTTTCTTCCTTTGGAATCAGGTAAATAACATTGCCGTAGCGCTCAATCGTACTCTTAGCCGCCTCCCCCTGGGATTTCACCAGATTCTGGATCTCCTCCTGCTGCGCGTATGCTTTGAACAACTGTCCCTCATCCTCTTCCCGCAGTTCATGATGCTCTAAAAGATAATAAAATATTTCCTGGCTTGTCCTGATATCCTCAAATTCATATGCCATAAACCCCACCTTTCTTTATTCCCGCGAAGCAACGAACCAAGCGGACATGTTTTTGTTCAAACAGCCTTCATTTTCACGCAAATCTTCACATCCGAGCATCGGATACTCTTCCTCTGCCCATCTTCACTCAGGATTCCCTCAAACGTCACCGCCCCCTTCTCTTCCAGGCGGCATACCGTGACCTTCTCCACAGCTTCCAGATCCGGATTCTCCTCCACAAGCTGCAGCAGCATTTCATTAAGCTGAAATTCCCCCTGCCGGTCCTGGATAAACTGGCTCCGCTCTTTTTTAAGCACAGCGATCTCCATCTCCCGGTTCCGGATCAGCTCCACCATAATCTCTTTGAAAATCTCTACATTGGGGATCAACGCATCCCGGACTTCTGCGTCTTTGTCCGCTACCCTGCCTGCTTCTCCCAGTGTGATCTCCCCTGTCCCAGAACAGGCGGCCATCTTAAGAAGGCAGGTCAGGCTCTTTTCATAGCGCTCAAGTTTTTCCCTGCGAAGCCTCTCCTGCTCTCTTTGCCACTGTTCCCCGTCAAAATCAAGCTGTTCCCCGATATCCTCCTCCATGCGCCTGCGAAGCGGCCTCTGCAGCTGAAATGCTTTATTCAGGTTATACCCTTTTTTTGCATCCTGATTAAACAAGGGCCGCAGGAAATATTCCAATTCCTCTAAAGCCGCCGACTTTTCCAATATTTTATCATATAATTCTGCCCGGAATGAAAAACGCCTGATCAGAGACATCCGGGTCAGGTTCTCCAGTTCTCTTGTGTACAGCGCTTTCAGATCCAGATGGCTGCCAAGAATCTTCTGGTGTTCGTCAATGGTACGGTTCAGATATTGCTCTATCTCCCGCAGGTTTTTAAGCTTTTCTTCCTCCTTGCCGCCAAGGCTCTTCACGTTGATGTTCGTCTCCTCCAGTTCCCGCACCCGGCTTTTCACCATTTCCCGGTAGTTCTGGAATTTTTTCTTCGTGTCGTCAATGGTCGCTAAATTTTCATGAAGAATCTTCTCATAATCACGGACTGAGTAATTCAGCGCATTCCGCCGGATCCTGCCCATTGCCTCCTGAATCTTCTGAAGCTGGATCCGAAGCAGGTTAAATACATTTTTAATATCATCGACCGCTTTGTCGTAGCTTTGCTTTTCCAGATGCAGCTGGAAAATAATCTCGTGGACGGTCAGCTTCATATTATTTTCTATTTCCAGAGTTGCCAGCAAAAGATTGTATCCATCATCCGTGAGATAATAAGACGTGCGCCTGAAATCCTGATCGATATAGACGATCTTGTTGGCCACATAGCTGATATGCATGCTCTGATAAGCATTCTGCCCAAAATCATAGCCGTCAAAATGCATGGCTCTTCCCTCATTGGAAAGAACCACATTGACAATAAAATCCCCCAGCCCCCGGCAGTCGTCATAGTTCATATCTTTTTTGAAATACTGGACGTTGACCGTGTCAATATAGGCTCCGATATCGTCCATAGTACAGTTCTCTTCTTTGAGGGACTGCTCCATAATATAGAGCATCACCGCAAAAATCATATTGAACTGCTCGTCCGTCTTCTGGAAGCCAAGCTGCTTCCAGATCGTTTTCTGCAGGCTGTTCTGCAAAAGCACTGCATACAGCCCTACATTTTTCATTCTTTTTGGAAAATTCTTCAAAAATTCATACTGCATCTTATAAGTCCTTTTTTGTTTCCTCTGATTCTATGTCGAAATCCGCGATATTCAGGATTTCCTGGGGAATGTATTTTCCGCTTTCCAGTATCTTGCGCATCGTTCTTTCCTGTTCCTCTGTAAAATAAGAAAAGAACACTTCTTTGATATTCCGGTTCTGCTGTTCTTTCGTGTCCGGCAGAGAACGGGCCTGCCCCGCTTTTTTGAGCATTTCCTCATAGGCCGGCAAAAAAGGCACAATTTCCCGGGATTCCCGGCACAGTTCCCTTAGATTTTCATAAATTCCGATCCCTTCATAATCCAGATCCCCAAAATAATAAATGTGGTTTTCTTCCGCTTTCATATACGGTTCCACGCAGAGGCTAAAATCCTGAAAAGATTTCCAGATTCCTTTCCCGGCCCCGTAGATGAGTGTCTCCACCGGCATCCCGAAAATCCTCTTCTTTCCCTCCAGCAGATGCCTCCGCATACTGTAGAACGTATCTTTATTTTCTAATATGAGCAGGTTCTGGGGCACTGTCCTTGTATGGGAATAGTAAGAAAGGGGTTCCGTTGTCCCATAGACATTCAGGCGTCTCAAATCTATCCCGCACCGCTTTAATATCTTTTTTCCCTGTTCTCTGGCAAGAAATTTCTCCCGGTTCCAAATCTCAAAGCTGCGCTCATTGACAGACTCCTTATGCTTTAAAAGTTCCCGCCTGTCCCTGAAATACGCATTCAGCATCAGAACCCATTCCCTGTCCTTTTCATAAATATCCGGATGCGCCAGATAATAATCAACTGAAATAAGCGGGACAAGCTGAAATTGCAGCTCCTCCCGCAGTGCTTTGTAATCCTTCTTCTCTTCTGCCAGCCAGTACTCCTGGTACAGAGCCGGGCTCTTGCCGTTCGTACCGGACGCTTTCACCGGTTTTATCCTGCCCTCATCCAGCAGACGCCGGATGCGGCAATACTGCTTTTCATAACTTTCATGGGAATAAGGCTTTAAAACTACTTCCAGAGAAATCCGTTTCATTATAGTAAGACTCCCTTTTTGAGATACAAACAGACTCTTTTACGGCTGTTCTACAGATCCTCGTAAAATTTACATCCATTCCTGCCATGCCGTTTTACAAAATAGAGCGCCTTGTCGGTGTTCTTGTACAGTTCTTCCGCCATGCCCTCGGGTGAAAATGCCACGCCCACGCTGAGGGAGATCTTCGGGAGCCCGTCGTCCGGATCCTGAAGCGTGCGGTTGATAGAGTCCATTTTATTCTCAATTACAAATCTCAGGCTGGGCGTGATGTCTGTCATGATCACGGCAAACTCATCACCGCCTATACGGGCAGGATAGTCATTGGATCGAAACTGTTCCTGTAGTAACTTCGCCACCTTCTTCAATACCATATCTCCCGTAGCATGGCCGTAGCTGTCGTTGATCTGCTTAAATTCATCCACGTCAATCAAAAGCAGCGCAACAGGGCTCCTCGACGTCTTGAGCAGATCCCGCAGCCTGTCAAATGTGCCTCTGTTGGCAATCCCGGTCAGCGGGTCATGATCTGCCTTATGGCGCAACAACGCCTGGTTGGCAGAATTTGCCTCAAAGATTTCATTATATGTAACGGCAAGACAGCGAAATTCTTTAGAACCCACAATCTTCATCAGCCGCCCATCTCTGATACATTCTAAATAAATCCGCAGCGGCCTGACTACCAGAACAATGATCATGATGAACGTCAGGATATTCAATATGAACAAGGCGCTTATATACCACCTCTGCTGGGTGATCATGCTGTCCAGGGAACCGGCGCTTCTTGTCTGCCTCTGTCCGGTCTCTTCCTCAATCCCTTCCAGGAAATGCTCGATGTCGTTCATGATCAGCGCCTTGGAAGACTGGTAAGCATCGGAAAACACCATATCCTCCGCCTTTTCCAGCATCTCTTCCGAAGAAAGCTCCCGATCCTCCAGCGTGATCTGCACGTCTTTGACCTCCTGGGGAAGCACTTTCATGTCATATTCATTTGCAAGAGAAACCAGCTTAATGGAATACAGCTCTTTTGCGATCAGCTTATTGGAGTTGGAAATGGCTGTGGAAAGATAGCCCTGGGATCTGTCGCTGAAAGAGTACTTCCTCAATTCCTCCAGAGCCTTCTCCCTGCGCTTCGTCACATTCACTTCTTCCAGATAACTATTGATATACTGCGTATCCATGGTAACTGCGTAAAGCCTCACCTGCTCCGTGAGATAATCCGACCCCTCCCTCACCAGGGCCGCATTCTTCTCGCATTGGATATAATCATCAGTTGCGGTAATCAGTTCATCATACCGAAGCGCAACCTGAAGCGTCGCATAGAGTACAAGCACATATAAAATACATGCCGCAAAAATGGCCAGATTATTGAGTGTACGGATCTTAATGCCTTTGACATTTTTGTGCTTTTCATTCTCCATCGTCATTCCCCCAATCTGATTATTTTATACTTCCCGCTCAAAAGGCATGTGTTATAAAACGCCCTCCGGGTATACCCTTAGATACTTTGTCTTCTACCCGTGTCTATTATAACAGATCGTGAAAAAAAGTGTTACCTAATTTTAAGGAATTGGCGAAATTTACGAAAAATGATGATAATTACACCCAGAACATCAGGCTATTCCTGTCTCACGGCCTCTACTTCCTTTGTGGCAACCATATCTACCCCGGTTCCGGCGATATTTTCTACAATCACATCCCCCCTATGCACGGGGGCTTTTACACAGACGCCCGAAAGCCCTTCCACACAGGCGGAAATCTTGTGTTTCGGGATATCGGATCTTGTTTTCACGGACACCATGCGCCAGGTTCCGCCCTCCACTCTTACGGTGGATGTCACAATCCGGGTTGGGTTGGTCACTTCCTTTCTGGCATAATCCTCCCCGCGCCTGCAGGTGTTCCCCGTAATGCCGGCAATCTGCCCGCCCTCTTCCATTTCCACTGTCAAGGCACAGCCCAGTGGGCAGCCGATACAGGTCAGTTCTGTTGTTTTCATACTCATGCTGTAAACCTCCTACTACAATATCCTGATGGTTCATCTCTCTTACAGCCAGCCTTTTTCTATCTGTCCTCAATCTTTACTGTAATGCCCGCAAGCCCCGGATGTTCCTGAATCCGGCTCTTTTTCAGAAGGATTTCCTCCATCTCCCCAGGCGCCATGACCGGACGTTTTCTGTGCAGGATCCTTTCGCCGTCCAGATATACGCTGATATAACAGTTTTTGTAGACAGCCCCCACCCGGAAACGGACTTTCAGCGCGTCCTCCATGCGGCCTGCGCAGACTGTGGACGGAACCGTATAGCGGACGCCTCCCGCCGGAATAATCGGGATTCTGTTTTTCGTGCTGTCGTCCGCATCCGCGGCGTTTTCTGCGGTTCTCTGAATGTAGGCGGCCGCGCTTTTCCCTGCTGCCGCTGCTTCCTCCGAAACAAAATCTACCAGATCATGTACATGCAACACATTCCCGCAGGCAAAAATCCCCGGGATATTGGTTTCCAGGCTCTCGTTTACGACCGGGCCGTTTGTCACGCGGGAAAGCTCCACGCCGGCCTCCACAGACAATTCATTTTCCGGGATCAGCCCTACGGAAAGCAGCAGGGTGTCACAGGAATAGTATTCCTCCGTCCCCGGAACCGGCTTTCCTTTTTCGTCCACCTGTGCCAGCGTCACCCCTTTTACCCGTTCCTTTCCGTCAATCCCAACGACCGTATGACATAACTTCAGCGGAATCCCAAAGTCGTCCAGGCACTGCACGATATTTCTTTTCAATCCGCCGGAATACGGCATCAGCTCGGCAACCACCTTTACCTTCGCTCCCTCTAAAGTCATCCTTCTTGCCATGATCAGGCCAATATCGCCGGAGCCTAAGATTACCACCTGGCGTCCGGGCATGAATCCTTCCATATTCACCAGACGCTGCGCCGTCCCTGCAGAGTAGATTCCGGCCGGACGGCAGCCGGGGATGTTCAGCGCCCCCCGCGGCCTTTCCCTGCATCCCATGGCCAGGATAATGGATTTCGCCTGTAGTTCGAACAGCCCTTCCTCACGGTTCATGGCCGTCACTTTTCTTTCTCTGGTAATATCCATCACCATGGTATTTAGCTGGTATGGAATTCCCAGCCCTTTTACCCTGTCAATGAAACGCTGCGCGTACTCCGGCCCCGTCAATTCCTCCTGAAATGTATGCAGGCCGAATCCGTTGTGGATGCACTGGTTTAGTATGCCGCCCAGCTCCTTGTCGCGTTCCAGTATCATGATATCTTCAATCCCGTTTTTTCTGGCCGCCTCTGCCGCCGCAAGCCCGGCAGGGCCGCCGCCGATGACCACCAGATCATAATTCTTCTGCATTGCCCATTCTCCTCTTTTCCCCAAATAGTTGTATAAGCAGTACTCCCCAGGGTGTTTTCTGCCCCCATATGGGTTCTCTCCGCTGCATATCCTATCCGTCCTGGTTTTCTGATTTCAACTCTTTATTTTTCCCGACAATCAGGCGGGAGTCCCCGCCGCACTTTGTAATGAGGGACAGATCTACATTGAATTCTCCTGCAAGGATCTCCATCACCCTCGGGGAACAAAAGCCTGACTGGCACCGCCCCATCCCAGCGCGGGTACGCCGCTTCACGCCGTCCAAAGAGGTGGCGGGAATGGGCCTGTGGACGGCGTCTAAGATCTCCCCCTCCGTCACCTTTTCACAGCGGCAGATGATGTTGCCGTAAGCGGGATTTTCCCGGATCAATGCATTGCGCTCCTCCACGGAAAGTGTTTTTGGATCAAGGATCCCTTTCCGTGCGGCCTGATAATCTGATTTTTTTTCCGGTTTTAAAATCCCTGCCACAATCTCCTTCACATACTCTCCCACTGCCGGGGAACTGGCAAGCCCCGGGGATTCGATGCCCGCGCAGTCTACGAACCCTTTCGCATCTTCCAGCTCCTGAATGATAAATTCACCGCCATCCTCATGGGCGCGCAGGCCGGCAAAAGAAGTAATGACCTGCCGTACCGGGATATTTTTCACAGACATGGCTGATTTGCGCAGAACCTCGCTCAAACCTTCCTGCGTGGTGGCAGCGGCTTCCTTGTCTTCCTGATCAATCGCCGTAGGGCCGATGAGCAGGTTTCCGTGAACCGTGGGTGAGACGAGCACTCCCTTGCCATACTTTCCCGGAAGCTGAAAAATGGTGTGGGAAACCAGGTTCCCGGCAGTCTTGTCCAACAGGCAGTATTCTCCGCGGCGCTGGGTAATATGGATTTTTTTGCTGCTGACCATATTGTGGAACCGATCTGCATGCACCCCCGCCGCATTGACCACCACTTTCGCCTCAAGGGAACCGTCTTCTGTGACCAGGCGGTAGCCGTTTTCCAGTTTTTCAATCTCCTCCACTTCCGTGTTAAACCGGAACTCCACGCCGTTTTCACAGGCATTTTCCGCGTAAGCGATATTCAGAAGGAAGGGGCAGACAATCCCCGCGCTGGGCGCCCAAAGGGCCGCAACCACATCGTCCGACAGATTGGGTTCACAGGATAGCGCCTCCTCCCTGTCCAGAATTTTCATCCCTTCCACGCCGTTGGCAATTCCCTGTTCGTACAGCTTTTTCAACATTTCTGTGTCTTCTCCCTCACGGCAGACTACCAGGGAACCGCAGCGCCTAAACGGCACATCCAGTTCCTTTGCCACCTGAGCCATCATCTGATTGCCCCGCACGTTTAACTTTGCCATCAGAGAGCCGGGCTTCGCGTCGTAGCCTGCATGTACGATAGCGCTGTTCGCCTTGGATGTGCCGCAGCATACATCCTCTTCTTTTTCTACCACACAGATATCCAGATTGTATCCGGACAGCGCCCTTGCGGCTGCCGCGCCGGATACGCCGGCGCCGATGATCACAACATCATACATCTTTTTTTCCTCCTGTTATCCTTCAGGGGCGTAAAAATATAAAAGGCCAGACAACGAACAGATATATCCCTATATCTGTCCCATCGTCTGACCTTATCTCCACGCTCTGAGCCATCCATGAATTTATTGACTTTTCTTTAAACATCTTAGCATGGAATCCCCGTAAGCACAAGCAAAAATTTCACTGCCGCCTGATCCGGATTTCCCCTATGATGTATAATTGTCAAAATATCCCTGCACCAAAATCACCGGAGTCCCTTTATCCCCCGACCCGCTTGTCAGGTCGCATAGCGAGCCGATCAAATCTGTCAGCCTGCGCGGGGTTGTGCCCTGAGATACCATATCGCCTACCAGATTATCCTTTTTCTCATGGATTCTCTTTGAGATTGCTTCCCGCAGCGCATCCCCCGATAAATCTTTAAAGTCATTGTCCGCCAGATATTTTAATTTCAGTTCATTGGGCGTGCCTTCCAGGCCGCTTGTATGCGCTACGGATACACAAGGATCAGCAAGCTCCCAGATCTTGCCCACAGGGTCTTTGAACGCTCCGTCGCCGTACACCATCACTTCCACATGCTTTCCTGTTTTTTCAAGAATCTGCTTCTGGACGTCCTCTACCAGCCCCGTGCAGTCCCTTGGGAACAGCTTAATCGATTCCTCGGTTGACTTATTAGAGCCCAGAAGCCCAAAACGCTCATTACATCCGCTGCCGTCCACAGGGCTTGTCAGGATGTCGTCCATTCCGAGGACAATCTCTGCGCCCGCATCTTTCAGGATACGCTTCGTCCTCGCACGGGTATGTATATCACAGGCCAGAACATGCTTCGTATGGTTCAGGATCTCCCGCGGGTTATTTGCAAAAATAACTTCCGCTTCCGCTCCCTGCTCCCTGATCAGTTCACTGTAATAGGACACATAATCTACCCCTGTAAATCGGTGCTTATTCTCTCCGAACAGTTCCCTGTATCTTTCCACATCCAGCACGTCGCTGTAGGGGTTGATCCCCGCATCATCCAACTGATCCAGAGAAACCAGTTCATTGCCTACCTCATCACTGGGATAACTCAGCATCAGAACGATTTTATCCACGCCTCTTGCAATTCCTTTCAGGCAGATGGAAAACCGGTTGCGCGATAAGATCGGGAAAATAACGCCCACTGTACCGCCGCCGAATTTTTCCTTCACATCCTTTGCGATTGCATCAATCGTGGCATAATTCCCCTGCGCCCTTGCCACAATGGATTCTGTCGCCGCGATCACGTCCCGGTCGCGCAGCGAAAATCCCTCGCTCTGCGCCGCATCCAAAACACTCTCCACAATAATATCCGCCAGACGGTCTCCCTGACGGATGATCGGACATCTGATTCCTCTTGAAACAGTACCTACTTTTCTTTCCATTTTAAAATCCCCTTGTAATAAAATTTTGTGTTTTCACTCTTTGATTATTGAAAGAAGCAACCTGAAACAAACGCCTCTCAACGCACCTTATTTTATCATATCTGATGGGATTCCACAATCTATTCTTTTTGATAAAACGTTACAATATGGCCTCCATCCCAATCTTCTGTGGCTTCAATCCGCAGCTTTCATAAAATTTCATCGCAGCCTCATTACAGGCCCATACATTCAGCGTCACATTGTAGCAGCCCTCTTCTTTTGCAAACTTCAAAACGCTTTCATAGAGCGTTCTCCCGATGTGCCGCCCCCTGATATTTTCATCCACGCACAGGTCGTCAATATACAATGTTTTGATATCTGTCAGTATATTATCATTCTTATGCTGCTGAAAAATACAGAATGCATAGCCCAATACGCAGCCTGCTTCATCCACGGCTACAAAAATCGGCCGCTGATTGTCCTGTATGATCCCACAGAGCTGTTCGTCCGTATATTTTCTGTGATGATCCCCCTTGAATAAATCCGGCCGCCCATTGTGATGCACAAGACATACCTGCCGCAAAAGCTCATTGATCCTGTCCATATCTTTTTCTTTTGCACGTCTGATTTCCATAGTTTCCTCCATTTATGCCCGGAACCGCTCTTTTGCCGTTCCCCCGCTTCGCAGACCATTATACGGCATCACAGTCTTTTTTACAACCCCTGATCCTGTTTCATCCCTCCTGAAAACGCAGCCAAAGCAGCACACATCCGCCTGCTGCGAAGGGCAGGATCCATGTCACGAACCGAAAAAGCAGGATTGCAGGCAATACCATGCCCGAATCCGTAAAACCGGAAAAAAATAAAAGAAATACAAATTCTAAAGCCCCCACTCCCGAAGGCGCGGGGATGACGCCTGCAAGCAGATACGCCACAGCCATGAGCAGGGTATTTTCTGTCAATGACAGGCCTGTCTTCCCATAAAGAAGGATAGCCGGGATGCCGTAAAAAAGCAGCAATTTGCCTGTCTGGAGCAGTACGGCGGCAAAAAGCCGCTTCTTCTGCCGCACAATATCCTTGCCGGAATGGTTGAGCAGCCGGACCTGCTCTTTCCATCTACAAAAATACCGCTCCCACGACGGTATTTTCCGGCACATCCAGTCCAACAGTTTTCTGGCCAGCGCCGCAATCCCGGAAGAGAGCGTCAGCCCCGTAAAAATCAGGATAACTCCCATAGTGGCCAAACACCCCGCCCCCATAAATCCGGCGTATTTGCGGCAAAGCCCTCTCCCGTTTCCTGACGTATACAAAACGCCAAATCCCAGAACCCCCAGAAGCATGACCGCCGCTCTTTTTACCATGTACTGGATCATGGTCATCACAGTGGCGCTCCCGATCTCCATTCCATCCTTATGCAGATAATGGATTTCCACAAATCCCGGACCGCTTCCCAATGTGACCATGCGGTAAAATTCGCAGATCAAAGCAATCCCGATTCCTTTTTTCACAGGCAGCCGCAGAATGATTGCGCCCGCCATACAGGATATGGTCATCCCTTCCAGCGCGTAAGCTGCTGCGGACAGAAGGATGCTGACGCAAAATCCTTCTGCCGGAATCCTGCGGATCCCTTCCAGGATCTCCCGCAGGGAATCCCGGTAAAAAAATCCGGCCGCCAAAAGCAGCAGGCAGATCAGCCCCCTGCTCCACAGCTTCCATTTTGTTGTTTTTTTATCCATATTTTTTGTATCCATCATTTTTTCAAGATATACTTCTGCGGATCATTTCCTCCAGCATCCCTTTTTTCAACTGGCAGAGCCGGTAAAAATCCTTCTGGATATCGTCTTTCATCCCTCCATCCAGCCAGTCAAGCACCGCCCCGAAACATTCCCATTTATACTGGCGGACAATGATGCGTTTATCTTCCTCCCTTAAGGAATATTCCGCAAAAGCCGTGCTGATATACGTATTCACCACATATTCACACACCCGCCATAAATACTGCTCAAATACATCTCTGTTGGCGGAATGGTAAAGATGCAGCGCGGCGCGCCTGTTTTCCAGCGCAAATGAAACGGCAAGGTCAAGGCACTCTTCGATCGAATCCACAGAAGGGTGGCGGCGCACCATGGCCTCCGCTTCATCCAGAATAATTTCTTCAATCATAGAGGGAAGATCCTGATAATGGTAATAGAATGAATTTCTGTTGATTCCGCAGTCTTCCACAATATCCTTGATTTTGATCTGGCTCACAGGGCGTTCATTCAAAAGCCTGATAAACGAATTTCTGATTGCCTGTTTGGTAAAACCTGGCAAAACCAGCACCTCCTCATTGGGATTTTATCGTCGGCGCAGAGCCGGATCCGAATACTTTCCAGCCCTGCGCCTGATGTATGTAAATACAAAGATTATATAATATCCTCCCGACATTTTACAACAGTTTTTACCGTATGTTTCACTGCCCTGACGCCATTCTGTCATTTTCATCATCATACTTTTTATGCCCCTGCCACAATTCCTCTGCGACGGGCGCCCAATCTGCCGCGTATTCATGGCACTTTGCGCAGAGATGCTCCACACTCTCCGGCGACTGCAGGTCTGTGGATTTTGCCCCGGTTTCCTTTACGATCTGCTGTAAGATCTCCGGGTTTTCCAGCATCGGGCAGGGGCGCAGATGGTTTTCATTGAAAGGCTGCCGTTCCCGGTACGCCATAAACAACGGCTGCTTTAAAATTTCCAGCAGAGTATGGGTTCGGATATTTGCCCCCGAATAATGGATAAACACACAGGGCTCCGCATCTCCGTTTGCATTAATATGGAAATAGTTCCGGCCGCCTGCAATACAGCCCCCTACAAATTCACCGTCATTCTGGAAATCCATGGTGAACAGGCCCTTCCCGTAGGACATATTCCGAATGTCCCTGACCCTCTTCATCATGTAGACACGCTGCTCCATGGTCGGCAGCAGTTCCATAGCCGCGCCGTTTCCCACCGGCATATAATGAAAGTAAAGGGCATAAAGGCATCCTTTTTCTATCAACAGGTTCACAAACTCCTCACTGGTAACGGTCTCGATATTTTTCGAGGTATAGCAGATAGAGGCGCCGAAAATCAGACCGTTTTCTTTCAAACGCTTCATGGCCTCCATCACGCGGCCATAGACTCCGTGTCCCCGGCGCAGGTCGTTGACCGCTTCAAAGCCTTCTAAGCTGATTGCCAGATACAGGTTGCCGACCCGCTTCATTTCCTGACAGAACGCCGCGTCCACGAGTGTTCCGTTGGTGTAGGACAAAAAGGCGCAGTCGTCATGCTTTTCACACAATCTGATGATATCCGCCTTACGCACAAGAGGCTCGCCTCCCGTGAACATATAGAAATAGATTCCCAGCTCTTTCCCCTGGCAGATGACCTTATCCATCTCCTCAAAAGACAGGTTCATCCGGTTCCCGTATTCTGCCGCCCAGCAGCCGGTGCAGTGCAGGTTGCATGCACTGGTGGGATCCATCAGGATCAGCCATGGAACGTTGCATTGATGGAGTTCCCTCATTTTACGGATGGTCTTTGTGCCGTGGAAAAATGCCTCGAAACCCAGATTTAAAGCCGTGGTTTTCAGTACATGGGGATCGGTTTGTGCAAGGATACGCCGGATATATTGATTTAGTGCCGTGTTTTGGTCGCAGATCTTTCTCTTTGCCCTGTCATAGTCAAAATCCAGATTTGCTCCGTGCATGTATCTCTGCATCAGATCCAGCATCCGGCTCACATGCAGTTCCCAGCTTTTATCCTTATTTCGCAGTGCAATGTCTACCGCGCTGCTAAATGCGGCCCTTCCTGCTTTGTGCGTCATTTCGTTCATAACTTTTCCTCCCCTGTCTCACAATATTCTATATCAATCTGATCCGGCCTTTGGTGGCGGATGATGCGAACCGCCGCCAGTACCGTGATCAGGTTCAGGATTCCCTCTGCCAACAGAGACAGACCCACCAGCATCATCAGGATCTCCATGCTTTCCGAAGGTCTCAGGATTAGCAGGAATCCAATAATCCCGGTTAAGACCGCCGCAAATAAAATCAGCCACCACTTCCGGATTCCGAAATCCTTTGCATCCAGGGCAATCTGGATTTTCAGCAGGCCGTCCGCCAAAATGTAAACGCCCAGCGCTATACTGATGAATGTCATAATGCGCCCGGGCCTTATGATCATGAGAATTCCCAGAAGCGCCAGCAGGAGCCCGGATGCAAGATCATACTGGAATGCCAGACGGAATAAATCTCTGGAAAAATATCCGACCAGCTTCACCATCCCGAACAGGATCAGGATGATGCCGCACGCCTTTGCGGCCGCCGGTACAAACACATCCGGCAGGGCGATCATCAGGATTCCCAGGATACAGAGAATCACGGACATGATAATATAGCCGATCTTTGCGGTTTTCATAGCTTTTATGGAACGCATTTTATACCACTCCCTTTTTTATATTTATTTATCTGGCATACCCGTACCAAAATCCAATATGGCCGGCAGTTATCTTGTCATTACTATAGCGGATCCGCCCAAAACAAAAAATAGACACTTTCCGCATTTTGTCCTAAAATCAGACAAAATGCGGAAAATGCCTATTTGGGGAAATCTATTGCATTCGAATCCTCCTTCTGAAATAATTCAGAATTTTCCCCCGGCGCCTCCGTGTTTTCTGCCGGAAGACGACGTATGCGTCGCAGAGCCGCCAGAACTGCGCGTACTCCCCGTACCGCCTGAACTACTCGAATTGTCCTCTTTTGGTTTCTCCCTGCGGTCAACTTTTTTATACAGATAGAGGTCATTCTTTACCGTCAGCTTCAGGCTCCCTTTCTTCGCATAGCTGTCCGCCTCTGTCTGGCTGTGTACGGATTTCAGCTTCAGCCGCATAATCCCCGTTACAATCAGGGCAATCACAAATCCTATGGCGAGTGCAGATACGAAAAAAACGAAAAGGACCAACGGATCCCTGGGAAGATGATCCACATCATAGGGTTCCCCTGTCCTGGCCTGCGTGATGTAATCGTCGCACATTTCGGCAAAGGTCGTAAACGCCCATGCATAATCCCCTTCACTCAAGTCACTCAGGATCATCTCAGAAATATACTCCAGCCCGGCATCCGTAAACGCCGTAATCCCGAATCCCGATGTTGACATGTACCAGTCTCTTTCCTCCATGCTTATGAGAAACAGGATTCCGTCCCTCTCTGTGCCGAAGCCATAGCCGTACGCATCATAGAGATCATCGGCATATTCCATGGGAGACGCCCCTTCCAGAGAATTAACCGTAATCACGACCACATCCACCTGCTGCCGTTCACTGATCTCATCTAATTGTTCCAGCAGTTCTTGTCCCTGGCTGTCCGTAAGCAGCCCGGCGCCATCTTCAAACCTCTCCAAATCACCCTCTGCAAATGCCGGAATTGCCATAAGTGCAGACAAAAGCAGCGCAAAAAATATTGTTCCTAAATTCTTTTTCATGGTTCCCCCTTTACAGCAACCAGAGCAGGAATAAAATAGCATAGAGCACGCCGCCTATGGCGCCTGTCAGCCCAAACAGCCACTTTTTATACGCCGCCTTATCCACCGGCAGATCCCCCACCATTTTCCCGTTCTGCCCATTCATGGCAAAAAGATAATTCTGCCCGTTCCACGTTGTATTCAAAATCCAGACAGGAAAAAGTGCGTATTTCACTTTCCTGTCCTTCAATCGGATGCTGCCATTCTCCTTCGTAACCGTCGAATACCCCTTCACCGTTGCGTCAAAAGCCTTCTGCGCACTCTTCCGTATGCGGGCATTGGCATGCCCGGCACACTTTTGGGCATCCACATCATATTTGTCCGCCAGATAACCGGCCAGATATGCGGTCTGAAACTTCTCCGCCTTTGAAAGGTCAAAAGGCTCGAGGGAATCCATCAGGTCATCCGGCATCTTCGCAGAACCGTCAACCGGGATTTTCTCGAATCCAAGGCTTCCGCCTCTGGTTACCAAAAAGAAACTGGTTTCCGTATACTGATATTTACTGTCGCTCCATGTCCTGATTTTGGTCGCCTTATAACGCATGTTTACATCAGCGCTGGCGTCAAACAGCCAAAACGGGACATACACGCCCTTCACTTCGTCAATGTGGTTTTCATCCTTAAACACCTTTGGAAGCAGGCGTTTTCCTTCATAGTGCTTTTGAAGCGCTTCCTTCGCAGCCTTTTTATCCAGCTGAAACGGAATGATGTAATCTGGTTTCAACGCTCCTGAAAACTGCCCCGTCAGCACAACCGGATTGCCGCAGAACGGGCACGATGCCGCAGCCGTGTTTTTATCACATGCGATTTCGCCGCCGCAGGATTTGCATACATAAGAACGCAACCCGCCTGTCTCCCCTTCCTGCCAATCCCCGCCGGAAGCGGCCTGCCATCCCATATCGTTTTTCCGGTCATTTTTCAGCTCACTGTCATAGCCCTCCAGTGTTTCCATATCGAATTCCGTGTCGCAGTAAGGGCATTTCATCTTTTGTATCGTACTGTCAAAGGCAATAGCGCCGCCGCAGCACGGACATTTATATTCTTGTATTGCCGACATCTGGTTTCTCCTTCTATCTTTCCGCCTGTCAAATACAGTGAAACACAATTTAAGGAGCTGTCAGGAAATGATGTCTTCACCACCTCCCCCGACAGCCCCTGTCCACCCCTTATTCGCCTGTAGCCGATACCTGAGCCTCCACCTCTGTCTTTGCCTCCTCCAGCCAATCCTTGACCTGTTTTAAAGACTCAATTAACTCTTCATATTCTTCATCAGATGCATCCTCTTCGCTTTCAAGCGCATCTTTACACTCCAGAAGCGCATCTGACATATCCTGATATGCGCTGACAGTCTCGTCGTCGATCAAATCCAGATTTGCATTGATCAGATCCGCTGTGTCGTCAAACACCGTGCTGGTCTCATTAAAAATATCAATGGCTTCCTGCTTCTTTTCACTGTCCCCGCAGCCGGATAGCCCGAACATCACAGTGAAGGCCATCATCATACACAGCATTGTTTTCATTACTTTTTTCATACGTTCATTTCCTTTCCTACTTTACATTTTATCGTCTTCCTCAAAGATATCGCCGCATTCCGGCGGATGCGCGGGATCCTCCGGTTCCCATCCACATTCGTCGCATCTGCAGAGCGTTACGCTTCCTGCCTTTCGTAACCATACCCTCCTTTCCCACCGCATCACGGCAGCAGCATTCTTTCCACTGATCCGCAAGCGTTCCGCCCAATGCGCCAATCCCTGCTTTTATAAGTCCCTTAGCAAATCCCTCTTTTCAAAAATACAGTATACAGTAGCAATATCTAAAAATGGACATACCGACACGAATCGACCGGAAACTGCATTAAATCGACCGTTTCTCAAAGCGACACACTCAAAATGAACTTCCCGTTTTTGACAGAAAAATCATAGATGCCTCCATAACGTTCTACAATGGCACAAATGCTGTGTACGCCCAGGCCATGCCCTGCCTCGCCGGTAACCGGAATCCCCTGGGCAAACACAACATCCGCACCACAGGAGTTGATGATCTGTAAAAGAATCCCCCCCTTTTTTTCACGCATAAAAACCTGAATCCTACCGGATAACCCTTTTTCCTTCTGTTTCCGGCAGGCGTGCAGCGCATTCTCCAGTGCGTTGCACAAAAGCACGCACAGATCGCTTTCGGCTACCGGGATACTCTGGGATATCCCCGCCCTGACCTCGAACAGAATACCGAAATCTCCGGCCCGTCCCGCAAAGGAAGAAATGATGAGATTCGCCACTTCATTTTGGCAGAAGGCCTTTATCTGGTTTTCCTCAATCCCCGAACAAATCTCATGGATATAGTCCTGCGCCTGCCCGTATCTCCCGTTTTCAATACAGGAAGAAAGGAACAGCATATGATGGCGCAGGTCATGGCGGTAAATGCTCGTTTTCCTCTGGGACTCCCGCAGGGCTTCAATCTCACGGACAGCCTGCTGAATCTGCAGGTTCAGGCACTTCTGCGTCTCTTCAAGCTGAATGCGTACCTGTTCATCGGCCGAAGTATGGAACACAAACATCAGATATGCCATACTGCATACAAAGGGCATAAATTCCAACGCGGCCATGTTGCCCTTCATAAGCAGCCCGGTATAGATTCGCGTCACGTAATCAAAGCCATAGTATAACGCCGGCACCAGACCGAACCGGCACTGCATGGAAGCCGGATGGCGGGAAATGGCGTGCACGAAAGGCTCAATGTAACGCAGTAAGGCCAGTAAAAGCGGCGCTGTTACAGCAAGTTCCACAAGATTCTGCAGCAGGGCGCCGCCCGGAAATACAGCCGCAGCCAGTAAAGCGATCCAGCGGCGGAGCTGGCAGCAAAGATATGCGGCCTGCACCGAGATGACCGGCCAAAGACATTTTTTATTAAGGCCGCAGAGCGCCAGAGCCAAAGGAAGGTGCGCGGTCAGCGGATACAGCCGGCAGGCTGTAGACGAGCCTCCCCAAAAGTAAACTGTTCCCTGGAGCAACAGAATCAGCGCCATGCCGCCCGCCATGGCAAGACGTTTCCGCCGTGTCCAGAGAATATCGCAGAAGGCCTGCGACAATACCATGCCAAAAACCGTCACCGCGATAAAGTTGAGTAGATAAACAATCCTCATAATACAACAACCTCTTTGCTGCGAAATGTGTATTCGAGATACTTTCTTTTGATTTCAGAGCATTTTCCATGGGGAATCGGAATTTCTGCAAGGCTGTCCAGCGTGATCGCTTTATAAGATATCTTCTGGATATACTCCATATTGACCAGGAAGGAACGGTGGGAACGCAGGAAACAGTCATACTGGCCAAGTTTTTCACACAGTTCATCCAGGCTTCCCGCACTTTCCAGGACTTTTCCGTTTTCAAGATGAAACACTAATGTACGTCCGGTCACTTCACAGTATTCCAGTTTTTCCAGATTGATCCGCGTAATGCCGCTTTTACAGCGCAGGATCAGGCTGGATTGCCAGGCCTTTTCACATTCAAAAATGACAGAATCCATCAGCCGGAAAAAATCCTCCTGACTGACAGGCTTTATTTGATAAAAAAATGCGCTGACCGTATAGGATTCTACCGCAAACTCAGAAGATGACGTCAAAAAGATGATTTTTGCCACGCTGTCATACCTGCGGATCTCCTTTGCCACGCTGATTCCATTTTCGCCCGGCATAAGGATGTCCAGAAGCAGAATATCCCAGCGCGTACCTTTTTCAATCTCAGCCAGCAGTTCAAGCGGGCTTCGGAATGCCGTATATGCAATTTCCCACTGATGCTCTGCCCGGTACTTCCCGAGCAGTACGCCAAGTTCATTTAACACAGCCGAATCATCATCACAAAACGCTATCTTTATCATGATATTTCCCTTCACCTTTGGAACATGATGACACCTTGACAGAACAACCGATTTTCATTAATATAGTATTAACTGTCATAATAAAACATAATTCGGCATCAGAACTGCCGCCGGTGCAGAATGTAGCCGAAACTGCGCGAATAGTAAAACGGCGGCATTTAGAACGGAGTATATACAGATGAGAATGCGACCTGGATTTGCGGCGGCCCTGGCCGCGCTGATGATGCTCTTCCTTTTTACATCCACGGCAAAAGCAAGCGGCCTGCCAATGGAACCGCCGATGTTCTCCGCCAACATAGAATGGTCCCCCAACGGATATATTGTAAAAGGCGCCTTTACGGAATTTCCCCACGATATCAGCCGTGCCGAGACCCTTTATTCACTGGACGGCGAGACCTATCAGGCCTCTGGTGAAGAATGGAGCATAACAAACTGGAGTTCCGGTCCCTGGACTGACTGGGATGAGCACGATCTGGAAAAGTTCCAGAATCAGACCTGCCTTCATTCCAATACCGAGCCGCTAAAAAGCTACCTTGCCGGGAATCTGGATCGTTTCTATGTGAAACTGCGCCTCACAAGGGAAAACGGAAATTCTTATGAAACGCAGGCGGCCGTCATTGAACGCCAGGCCCCCATGCCGGTTCCTGAGGAAATGACTCCCATTGCAGGTTTCGCCCCTTCCATACGCGTCCGCACATTCAGGCCATTCTCCTATTACGGCAGATACCAGATTACCGTAAGCGAAGACGCCTCACCAGATGAGATTGCCGCTCTTTTACCGGATACACTTCCCCTTGAAATCAGCCTGCTAAAAGGAATTGACTTTATAGGTGGCGGTATCGTAGATTGTCCCGTCACATGGAAACCTTTGGAAGGCCTTTCGCTGACCGCAGGCGAAAGCGTGACCATTCCGGACGCGGCAGAAGAAATCATGGTTCCCGGCGGTACGATGCTGGATACGCCTCTGGGTACTTTTCAGTTGAATGAAGCATTGGGAATTGACCCATCAGGAACCAGTCAACAGGATTGTTTTATGGATGAAGTAAGATTGGTCTTAAACGTCACAGCCAAAGACAGCAGTCCCACAGGAGCATTGTCATGCGACTACAACGGGCTTTGCATGGCGTTTCATCAGAAGCCTACGGGAGCCGCCGCCATCCGGGCATATATATTGCCTGAGGGCGAGGCCGAATGGACGGAGCTTCCCCGCCTTCCCCTGCTTGACGCAGTCAACGCCCAGCCTTCCGTCCCAGGCAGCGGTTATACATACGTGTTAGACAATACCCATGAACTATATCTGTCTTATATGGCGGCCTGCAATGAAGGAAGAGAACCCTCCCCGTTCTTGATCGGCATGAAAATTGAGGGTGGTGTTTATGACGGCAAACAGCTTATACTTCCATGGCCTGCCACCTATGACCTTCCTCTTCATCTGCCGGAGCTTGGCGGTTCTGGAGGAAATGAGGCTAACGCAGGCGCGGATAATCGGGGCGACAGCACATCGGAAGGACAGCGGCCCGCTCTGCCGGATTCCGGCAATTCCGCGGGAAATGGAAGCAGCGGCGGTTCCGGTTATAAAGGCAGCCATGGCGGCGGCACACAGGAAGGGCGGCGGCCGAGTCTTCCGCAGGATGCCGCAGTGAAGGACGCTGCGCCATCGGGCGGAACTCCCGGCGGAGGGAATCTGCAAAGCCAGGGGGACACGCATATGGCGGCCGGGCCTGAAGATTACGCACAGACTTCCATGGAGGCGCAGGCCGCAGCGGGCACAATTTCCGCAGCAGCCTCTCCTGACGCGGGTTCTCCGGCAAAACCGGGGACTGATGCCGTGGAAAAAAGTACAGCGCCGATCTCCCCCTCTGCACAGGACAGCGGTTCCGGTTTTACAGCCCCCTCCGTTAAGGCCGAAAACTCCGTGCCCAGCACGGAATCCGACCGCTTTGGGCTTCTCTTCGCGATACTTGCCGCCGTAACCGCCGGACTCTGTACCGCCGGTGCATGCATTGCCGCAGTGGCCGGAAAATCAGCGGCAATTATGGGAAAGCCGGCTGCAGACACGACATCCGGCAGGCGGACTAAGAAACGGCTTTAACCGTTCCAAACCAGGAAAACAGGCCGGACGATTTTTAAGACGGATGCTCAGGGAACTCCATAATAAATTTCGTCCCTTTACCTACAGTGGACCAGACGCTGATCGTACCGCCCAGTTCGGCCACGATACCGTGTACAATGTACAGCCCCAGTCCCGTTCCGTTTTCTCTGTTATTCTCCCCTACGTAAAACCGCCGGAAAATGTGCGGCAATTCCTCCCCGGGAATGCCGCATCCCGTTTCCTCCACCGACATACAGATTTTACCGCCTTCCACCCATGCGGACACCGTGATGCTCCCATTGGCGGGAGTCGCCCTAAGGGCATTGTAAATAAGGTTCTCAAAAAGTATGTCCATCTTTTCCGGCTGAACCGTCAGAAACGCGTCCTGCTTTGGAGGCTCCATGAAAAAATACACGGATCGGACTTCGGCTTCTCCATGGTAGGACTCATAAACCTCCGAAAGCATCTCCCAAAGAGACACCCGAATCCGTTCCCCCTCAATTTTATCCAACGCGTTCAGGGCGGAAAGCCCCTGAAGACGCCGTGCCATTTCCTGCTGCCTGGCTTCCGCCTGATCCAGATATCTTTGCAGCTCCCTGTCCACTCCCACCCCGCTTTTGCGGATGGCATGGATGAACGACTGGGTGGCAAATACAGGAGCCTTCAGGTCATGCGCCATATCAGAAAAGAACGCCTTGCGCTCATTCAAAAGCAGAGTGACTTCTTCCGTGCGTTTCCTTACCTGTTCTTCCAGATGATTGGTAAGCACGTCATTTTCCCTGAGTATACGGCGGCTGCGCAATACCATCATAGCGCCGAACCATAAGACCAGCAACAGGCCGCACCACTCGAACTGCCAGAAAAACCGAATCGGCTCAAACCGGTTGGAAAACACAAGATTGGTAAACAGACCTGCTCCAAACACGGCGCAGCCTGTCAGTGTATAACGGCTCTCCCGGCTTTGCGCCGTAATACCCTGGAGCGCGAAAAAAACGGAGCCGCAAAAGGTAAAAATATAGTAAACATCTGTCAGCCTTCCATGGGCAAAAACCGCCCATGGAATCACCGGAATACACAGGCACAGCGCCAGCAGGAGCAACGGCAGCAAGAGCAGGGCCGGGCGCATCCAACGCCATGCTTTTTTGCAGCCGGCGCCGGACGCAAGAACGGTCGTCTGCACCACACAGAAGCACAGGCCGTACAACGCCCCATTCTGCACCAGAAACCAATACTGCGCGGCGGCCGGCGAAAAAAGCAGCACAAAATATCGGGACATATAGAGGGCGTAGCAACAGCACAGCAGCCCAAACCAACGGCTCAGGCCCCCTCCCGTCCGCCACAGAAAAAGCGTGAATCCCGCCAGCGCCAGCGGAAGAAGAAAGGCCAGGGCATAGGCAAAGCTCCGGACGCTGTCCATTCGCCGGATTGTCTCTTCGCAGCCCAGGGCCGGAGGAAAGTACATCCCGCTGTAATACCCCAGTTCTGACCATGTCTCCACCGACAGGACATACTCGCCCGGCGCCATCAGGAACGTAATCCGTCCGTTTCCCATACCTTCTGCAAGCCGTTTCCCGTCCAGCGAAATTTTATACTCCGAAGCTAACTGTGGGAAATCCACGGACACAATCCGCGGCGTCCCGTCATAGCGCAGGGTCATCTGATAACAGGCCCCTCCGTGCGGCGGCGCCGACAGATCCCCCCGCTGAAGGTTTGAAAATTCACCGATATAGGTAGGCTTGTCCTTTACGCGCCCATCCGTAAGCAGCCAGCCGTCAATCAAAAAGACAGGCTTTGTACGCTCAAGATCCTGCCCTTCCAGAGTGATCATACCGGATTTCCCATAGGGAGGCGGAGTCTGGTATTTATTGTCTTTATAAAAAAGCAGTGTAAAAAAGACCGCCAAAACGGCCAAAGCTGCCAGCGGCTGCCATAAGGCTTTTTGCTGTTTCATTTGTTTCTCCTCACATCCCCCCGCCGCAAAATACGGAACAGATTTTATACCCCTGAGTACAAACGCGGTCAGTCATCCGGCGGAACAAACCGGTATCCCTTCCCCCAAACGGTCTCAATAAAGTGATGTCCTCCCCACGCCTTCATGAGCTTCTTCCGGAGCCGGGACACGTGTATCTGTACCTTCTGCCCGGCCTCCCCGGACCGGCTGCCATAGAGCAGGCCGCAAACCTCCTCCGGCGTGAGGATTTGCCCTGTATGCTCCGAGAGCCGCCACAAGATGTCAAATTCATCCGATGTAAGAAGCAATTCCTTTCCGTCCATCACCGCCCGGCGCCCGGCCAGATCCAGGAGAAGCGGGCCATAACGAACCTGCGTCCGGCTCTGGCCGGCCATAGCCAGCCTGATACGCGTCTCCACCTTCGCCCAGAAGAGTGCAGGGGGAGTATCTTTGGTAATATAGTCTATGCCTCCGACGGAAAACCCTTTCAGCTGCCTGTCTGCTTCGGTCATACAGCTTAGGAAAATAATCGGTACGGCTGTAAGCCGCCTCAGCTTCTCACAGATAGAAAATCCATCTTCGCCGGGAATCATCACGTCTAACAGCACGCAGTCCCATAGCTTTTCCTCCACCAGCTTAAGCGCGTCCCTGCCATTCCCCGCCATCGACACGATACAGCCGTGCCCCCGCAAAAGATCTGCCCAATAAGCACATTCGGCCATATCGTCATCCACCAGTAAAATCCGCCATGCGCCTTCCGGACGTTGGGGACGTTGTAACGCCGCTCCCTCCAGCCCGTCATCCCTCAGGGTCTGCGTCCCTGCCTTATATAAAAAGCGCATATAGGCATCCTGCATTTGGCTGCGCCGTTGTCTGGACAGTGGAATATCATGCCCATTCTCTGTCACGACACGGTTTGCACCAATCGACTGAATATAATTCAGATTTACGAGGTACGAACGGTGCGCCTTAAAGAATTCCGGCCTGTCCAAAAGCCTCTCTTCAAAATCTGCCAGCGCGGCGGTTACCTCATAAATTCTGCCGTCTGACAGATGAAAGGATACCGTCTTGTTAATTACTTCCACAAACTCCAGTCCTGTAAACGAGATCCTGACAACGCCCTTCCGGCTTTTAAGCACAAATCCCTGTTGTTCCCGCACAAACAACCTGCTTCCCACGCTGTCCAGAAGCGGGAAAAGTGAATCCGCATCTACCGGCCTAAGCAGATAATCATATGCTCCCACACTGTAACTCTCTACGGCAACTTCCGGTGACGACGATATGAAAATAATCTCAACATTTCTATCCCATTCTCTCAGTTCCCGTGCCGCCTGCAAACCGCCTGTCTCCGCCATATGCGCATCCAGCAAAATAAGATCGTATTCCCCGCCTTTGAAATCACACAGGAAATCGGTGCTGTTCTGGAAGGAACGGCAGTCAGCCTCTTTCCCGCTGCTTAATTGGTATTCTGTTATCAAATCCAGGAGGCGGGCAAGCTCCCGTTCATCCTCATCGCAGATCGCTATCCGCATGGTTCAAACCTCCTCACACAAATCCTTATGCTAATGATACCATACCATAATCTGCGGCTGTTATCAAATATCTGTTCAGACTGGATCGTGTAACCGCCGGATTTTTGACAGACCCTTCCCGGATTCAGCGATTTCCCTTAAATATTGTGCCGGCAGGGTTGGTTTTGTCTTGTTAAAGTACTCCTGTTCCCATATAATATACCCAAAGGGCATTAAAGCTCCGCCAATATGCGCCGGGAGATGGGAGAGGTAAAATATGTTGATGGAGACAAAGGATCTGATTTTGGGGAAAGCCAGATTCGAGGACTGGAGATGGATGTACCGTAATGTCTGGTCAAGGCCGGAGACGGCAAAATATATGTTGTGGAAGGTGACGGCTGACGAAAAAGAGGCTGTGGAGCGGATACGAAAAACCATCCTATGGCAGGAAACACATGACGCCTGGCTGGTCTATGAGAAGGACAGCGGGCGCCCAATCGGGTTTGCAGGCGTGGGGGAAATAGGACCCGGAGTCTATGAAGACGCCGGGATTGCCCTTGGCCCGGAATATGTCGGGAAAGGATACGGGAAACAGATCCTAAACCTATTGGTGGAATATTGTACGGACGCAGGCGGGCAGGAATTTTATTATTCTGCCTGCTCGGGCAATCTTGCGTCAAAGGCGCTGGCATTATCCTGTGGATTCGTCTACCATGATTCAGAGCAAAAGACAGATCCGCGGACCGGGAAGCCTTATGAATCCAATGTCTACAAAAAAAGGCTCTGAAATGCCGGCCGCCCATTAAACAGGAGCAGCCGGCAAAGGAAACAACATGGTCTTCCATAATCGGTTGGCAGATCTGTAACCCCCCTATCTTTTTGCGATAGTTTTCTCAATCCCCTGATAGACCTTCTGCATGGTCATGCCCTGAATAATCGTCGTGAAAAATACAATGGCATAGGTGCCGCCCATCACAATGTAATATGTCTGTGGTTCCAGCATGGGCCGGGTACTCATGGCAAGCGCCACGGACAATGCCCCTCGCAGGCCGCCCCATGTGAGCAGCTTGATAAAACTGAGCCTGTCATACCCGTCGGGCAGCTTTCTTATAAATAATGTGGATACCCCCAGGCTTCCCGCCCGGGCCGCCAGATTTGCAGCAACCGCCAGAAGGGAAAGCGCCAGCACATAGGGCATCTGCAGAATATGTAAAAAGGACAGTCCCAGAATCACATATAAAACCGAATTGAGCAGCGTGTCCAATATTCCCCAGAAAATGTCGAACTGCTCCAGCCCAAGGGGCCGCCCCTTATGCTCCTGACGATTTCTGAGCGCGGAGAAGAGAATCCCGCATACGACCGAGGCAATGGCTCCTGAAAATCCAAACGTCTCGCACAGGAAATAGGCAAGCGCCACGGTCAGGAGACTTGTAAAAATCTGTCTTGTCTCATCCTTTGTCTGCCGGAAAACAGGAAAACAGACTGCGGTCACCGCAACCCCGACAAGCACTGCCCCAAACAATTCTTTTCCCATCACATACAGGAATCCGCCGTTTTCCTGCGCGGTCACGAGGCCGGAAAAACAGACGAACAATGCCACGCCCACCCCGTCATTGAACAGCGATTCTCCTTCGATGATAAATCCGATGCCCGAAGGGAGATTAAATTTCTTCAAAATACTGGTAGCCGCAATGGGATCCGTGGGCGCAATAATGCTGCCGAACATCAGGCAGACCGGGATCGACAAGTGCAGCCCTAAAATCCATCCGATCCCATAGAAAAGGAATCCGTAAAATACTGCGCCCAAAAGCGTAGCCCCCGCCGCCAATATGGCGATGGGGCATGCATACTTTTTCAGATCCATAAGGCGCATATGGCAGGAACCGGCAAACAGCATGAAGCACAGCACCCCTTTGATGAGGAAACTCTCCAGATCAAAAATCTGTATATTTTCCAAAATCGTTTTTGCAGACGACTGTTCCCCGCACATACTTCCGATGAGCAGGAGAACCGCGCCGATCGCCACTGAAAATAACATGTAAGAAATTTCATATGTCATTTTCGTTACCTTCTCATTAAAAAATCCAAGCAGTACTACAAAAGCAAGCAGCAGCACCACTTTTTCCAGAAATCCATCCATCTTCTTTCCCCCGTCCTCTTTCGTTTCAAATTTATGATCCGCCAGTCATAAGGCCTTAGCCACGCCATATGGCGTGGTATCTATTACAGCGGCTCCGCAATCGATTGTGGCACATATCCTTTTGACGGGCAATTCATACTTGACCGGACGCAGTCCGCCCGTAAGGGCATGCATTACGGGATGCCCTTTGGGTATATCTAGCAGGACATACGTTTTTTTGATTTTACTCATCATTTTCTTCTCTTTCAACCAGATTTGCATAACATGTGGAAAATCTGCACAAGATGTACCATTCCTATTCAAAATATGTTAGAATAAGAACGGCTCATGCATGGAGATATGCAGCAGAATGATGGATGGGAGATGATTTATTTGCGAATTGCGATTATAGACGACCTGCCCGGGGATCGAGCGCGCCTGTCAGCCGACGTATCCCATTGGGCCGCAGAGCAAAGCCTTCTTCTTGCCGCACCGCCGGACTTGTTTGAAAGCGGGGAGGAATTTCTGGAAAACTTCTCGGCCGGCAAATACGACGTGGCGTTCCTGGACATTTATATGGATGGTATCAACGGAATGGATACTGCCCGGAAGATCCGGGAGACGGACACTGACTGCCGCCTGGTTTTTACTACCGCCACCCCGGAATTTGCCGTGGACAGCTATGACGTAGATTCCTCGTGGTATCTGGTGAAGCCCTACAGCTACGAAAAACTTTCCCGCGCACTGAACCGGTGCAGCCTTTCCTGGCAGGCGCAGAACGAGTTTCTGCTGGTATCCGGAAGATCCGGGGAAGAAAAGCTGCCGGTTCATCAGATTGCATGGACAGAATATGCCAACCGGAAGGTCTGCGTCCATTTTAAAAACGGACAGGAGGCACAGTTTTCCATGCGGCTGATGGATTTTTCCAAAATGCTCCTCCCCTACCCTTACTTCTGCGACTGCATGAAAGGGCTGATCGTCAATTTTGAGGCAGTGGAAAAGCTTCTGGAGGACAGCTTTCTTCTGGAAAACGGAAAAAAATTGCCCATCAGCCGGTTAAAATACCGGCAGGTGCGGGAGCTGTTTCTGGAATATTCTTATGCGCAGATGCGAAACGGTTCCCAGGGATAAGCAACCATGGCGGCTTCGGCATGGGCACCGTGGCCGTGCGCCTGATTGCAGAACGATATCACGGGGAGCCCCGGTTTGAATGGAAGGACGGGGTATTTTGCGCCTCCGTCATGCTGAATCCGCAGAGCGCATTTATCCTCTGTACGTGATTGATCAACAGAGCCTTACGTCCTATATTGCCCTGACAGGTCAAATCCATGATCCATCGGCCCGCTGCCCTTTCCCAGATCGAGCATAGCCCCAAGCGCGCCGGAAAGATAGTCTTTTGCGCGCTCCACAGCTCTGTCTAAAGGGAAGCCTTTTGCCAGATTCGAAGCAATGGCGCTGGAAAGGGTACAGCCCGTGCCGTGCGTGTTGGGATTGTGGATCCGTTTCCTCCGGATCCACTGATATGAACCCTTTTGGTAAAGCAGGTCATTGGCATCATTCAAATGATGGCCGCCTTTACACAATACCGCGCAGCTATACGCATCGCTGATGGCCTTTGCAGCCTCTTTCATGTGTTCTTCCGTACATATCTGCATCCCGGAAAGAATCTCTGCCTCGGGGATATTCGGCGTCAATATATCCGCTATGGGAAAAAGGTACTCCTTCATAGCTTCCACCGCATCATCATTGATCAGTTTCCCGCCGCAGGTAGCTACCATGACCGGGTCTACAACGATATTGCGGGCCTGGTATTTTTTTAATCTCTCCGCGGTCACGGCAGCTAACGCCCCCGAAACCACCATTCCGATCTTCACCGCATCCGGGGGGATATCCGTAAATACGTCATCCAGCTGTTCTCCCAAAAATTTCGGCGTCACTTCCATAATCCCTGTTACATGGGTTGTATTCTCTGCAGTGAGGGCAGTGATCGCACTCATGGCATACACGCCGTTTGCAAGCATAGTCTTGATATCCGCCTGGATCCCTGCGCCCCCGCTGCAGTCACTCCCGGCGATCGTCAATGCAGTTTTCATTTTCCTTTTTCCTCCTTATACATTCCCCAACATTTTTTCTATACAGCCCCTTAATCCCGCAGCTGCCTCTCTGATATCCGGCTGTGCGAACAAAGCGCTGATGACCGCGATTCCGCAGATTCCGCTTTGCGAAAGCCGCAGAACATTTTCCATGCAAATGCCGCCGATCGCAATCACCGGAATGTCCACGGCTTTGCAGATGGCACGCAGGGTCTCAAGGCTCACATTATCGGCGTCTGCCTTGGAATCCGTGTGGAATATGGCTCCCACCCCCAGATAATCCGCGCCCATCTTCCGGGCAAGCAGCGCCTGCTCCACTGTCTGTGCGGACACGCCGATAATCTTATCCGGCCCCAGTTTTTTCCGCACGTCTCCTGCCTCCATATCGCTCTGTCCCACGTGGACTCCATCTGCATCGATCTGCGCCGCGACGTCCACATGATCATTGACCACAAAGGGGATCCTGTATTTCCGGCACAACTTTTGTATTTCCCGGGCCTCTTCCGGCAAACGCCCCGCGTCCAAACCTTTTTCCCTTAACTGGACAAACGTAGCCCCGCCCAGAATCGCCTGCTCCACCTGATAACACAGCGTATTCCCGTTCAGCCAGCTTCGATCCGTCACTGCGTAGAGCAATAGATCTTTTTTATCGAACTTCATAGTTTGCTCCTTTTTCCAATTCATTCCCGTCCATATTGTAAACGGCGTCGATGATGCGGTTCCGGTAAGCGGCATTACCGTCCCCCTCCTGCATACGCTTCCATGCAAGCTCTCCCGCCAGCCCCATTGCGCATACCGCCGCGGCAGCCGCTTTTAGCTTTTCCTGGGGGTTTGCCACAAGAAATGCCGTCATCACAGCGGAAAGCTGGCATCCGGTTCCCGTAATCTTTGCCATCTCGGGACGGCCGTTTCGGATGACATAACAGGTGCTTTGATCGCCCACCAGGTCAATGGCTCCTGTAACTGCTGCGATACAGCCATCTTTTTTGGCAAAATTTTTTACAAATGCAACCGCTTCCTCAAGATTTTCTTCTGTCACCGCATCCGCCAGATCCGCGTCTACCCCTCTGGTCGTCCCGCTTCCCTGAGCCAATGTCCTGATCTCTGAGATATTGCCGCGGATGGCGTCGAATCTCAACTCCTCTGCCAGCCTCACCGCCGTATCCGTCCGAAGTGTGCTTGCGCCTGCGCCTACCGGATCCAGAAGCAGGATATGCCCCAGTTCATTGGCTTTCTTCCCGGCACGGAACATTCCTTCCATGCTCTGTTGATTCAGCGTCCCGATGTTGATACACAATCCGCCGCAGATCGAAGTAATGTCCTCCACATCGTCCGGCTCATCGGACATGATCGGGCTGCCGCCGCAGGCAAGCAGGATATTTGCCACATCATTGACCGTCACATAATTGGTGATGTTGTGTACAAGGGGCGCTGCGGCCCTTACATTGTCGATACAGTTTCCAAGCATAAAAAATCCTCCTTGTATACTCATGTAGCGCCCCCCTCACATTCGTTCGCGGGGCAGATCGGAGGAAAGCATTTCACTTCCTCCTGGTTGTGGTTTTCCGGGAGCTTCCCTGCATCCGCCTTTTGGATCTGCCGCAGCAAAAGAAAAGCGGATACGCCAAGCCATGGCATATCCGCTGCATCTACGAATCACATGTCCCTACGTTGGCATTATCCAAATCAGGTTTCATGGGTCGGGACAGTGTCAGTCCCCTCTCAGCCCGCTGCTGCAAGCTCCCCAACGTAATATTCATATCAGGTTACGTTTTTATTATAGTACGGGGAATTCGATTTTGCAAGGAATTTGATGGAAAGCCTATCGATTTTCCAAACGGTTTTGTCCCGCAAAAGCATACCTCCTGATCGCCTCCCCAACCCCATTGTGGTCGTTGTCCCCGGTGACTGCATCGCAGATCTCCTGAATCTCCTTTCCGGCGTTCCCCATTGCCACAGAGAACCCCGCGGCTTCAAGCACTGCGCGGTCATTTTCCGCGTCGCCGATGGCAAGTGTTTCGTCCATAGCAATCCCCAGATACTTTACCAGCTCATGAAGCCCGGCTGCTTTTGTTACGCCATGGGCTGTCATTTCCAGGCTTGCCCCTTCCGCAAAAGCAAAGGACAGCGGCAGATCCTCCAGCATTTTATACGCCTGCTGCCTCGCCTCCTTTGAATGAAAATAAATATTCACCTTTTCTATAAAATCATACCGCTTTGCCTCTTCCTCCATATCTGGAACCTTTCTTGAAATTTTAACATACAGCGGCTGGTATACCCCCATATGGAAATCCCACATATGCTCTACCTGATCCGTACGAACGATTGACTCTTTATCGGTTAAGAAATGTACCATTCCGTCATCCTGTTTTGCCGCTTCTACGATTTTTCGGACATATTCATAAGGGATCCCCTTATGATAAACATTCTTATGTTCTTTCAAGTCATATACCAGAGCTCCGCTCATACACACTGCATAGCGCATGACCTCTAAACCGGGAACATACGGCAATAATTCCGGAACAGACCTGCCGGAACAATATACGACATGGATTCCTCTCCTGTCCGCCTGCTCAATATCACGGATGGTATCCGGGTGTACAGACTTATCTGTCATCAAAAGAGTTCCATCCATATCCAAAGCAATCAATCTGAAATTCATGCCAATCCTCCTGCCTCCCTGTGTGGTAGCCGTCTTTATAATTCCTCTTCTGCCTTAAATCTGCCATTTCTTTCTCTTCTGCGTATTTTCATCTTTATATTGATCTAAAAGCTGTGGCAGATTCAAAATCAAATTCTAAATCTGCCACAATCATATCACAGGAAATACAATTTTTCAATTTGTTCCGTCAGGCGACTTTCCAATGGGTTGGATGCATTACAATCCGCGGCCCGTCAGACCGTGAATTGTAACCGCCGATGCCCCTTCCTGCAACATTTGATACCAGAAATGTTCCATTCTTGTATTTTTGTGTTATAATTCAATATAGCGGCCAAAGAACCTGTGGAGCGGCCAGAATCGCCTGTACATGCTGCGCGGGAGATTCCATTCCATACAGTACCTGAACATCTTTTTAAATCTGAGACGAACGAGGAGATCCATCATGAAATTTTTGAATTACGACAGCCCCATCATGCAGTTTTTATCCCGGTTAACCGATATTTTTATCCTGAATATCCTTTTTATTGTATGCTCCCTCCCGGTGGTCACCATCGGCGCCTCTGCCACCGCATTATATTCCGTTACGCTGAAAATGGCAAAGAACGAGGAAAGCTACATTTTCCAATCCTATTTTGGCGCTTTTAAAAGCAATTTTAAGCAGAGCACCATTTCCTGGCTGATCCTGATGCTTATCGGTACGGTTCTCTGGGGCGACTACCGTGCGCTGGGCATTATGTGGGAGCCTCTGCAGCGCATTTTTTCCTTTGTGCTTTTTGCCGCAGGGGTTCTTCTCCTGTTTACGGCGCTTTATCTGTTTCCCTATATTGCGCGTTTCGAAAACACCATAAAAAATTCAATAAAAAATGCATTTATGATCAGCATCGCGCAGCTTCCCTACACCCTTTTGCTCCTGCTTCTTTTTGCGCTGGCTGCCGCATTTACTCTGTTTATTGATTTTCGCATCACGGGATTTGTATGGTTCGTAATCGGTTTTTCCGGAATTGCTTATCTGAATTCTTTCTTGCTGAGAAGGGCGTTCAGGAGATTTGAGTAAGTTTTAGTTCCTTATAACTAACCCGGGCAAGCCGGAACCAAAAATTTTGCCGGAATGCACAGGATTTCATTGTAAAGCGCCTGAATGGCACCCCTGAATACATCTCCTTTGGGGACGGCCGGACTTACGTCCCATCAGGCATCCCCAAAGGGCGTCCTGCCGCCGTCACATGGGCGTCCCCACCTCGATCAGATTGCCGTCAGGGTCATAAAAACGAATGACCTTCTGTCCCCAACTGTGTGTCATGAGCCGGTTCACATACCGGACCGAAGGATACAAGTTTTCAAGTTTTTGGACAAATGCCTCTATATTCCTCTCTTCAAAATACAATTCGCAGGAGTGGCTCTCAGGAATGATCTCTTTTCCAAGAAATCCCTTCCAAACTTTTTCATCCTGAAGTACAAGCCCCTCTGTCAGGATCATATTCCCCTCATTATCCAGGATCATCTCAAGACCAAACAGGTCGTGGTAAAATCGTTTTGATCTCTCAATATCTTTTACAACAATCAGCACATTTTTCAATTTCATTGATTTCTGCTCCTTCCTGTTACCTCTGCTTCAGACCTGTGCTTCTACTGGCATAAAATTCCCGCAGGAACAATATAATCGAACACTTCCGGCTTTACTTTCATGACGTCTTTTATCCATTTAACAGATTCCCTGATTTTATCCCCGTCATTGTAGCCTGGAATTCCTGGAACTCGAACACGTAATTTCGACAAATCCACCACATCTGTCAATCTGAAAATATCATCTTTCTCTAATACAGCAAACAATTCCTCTGGCGTATATGCTCCCCTTGGGACATCATCAAATGCATTATCAGCCTCGTGGCAAAAGTTGTTTATACAATACTTGCAGTGCAAAGGACAGCCAAAAAATGTTACGAGCGTAGATACGCCTTTCCCATCTGTTCCCATCCTGAGACGTGAAACCGTCATAATATCTCCAGTCATACCGACTCCTCCCCGGCAGGATCAAACCGGGGATACACGCGCTTTTCTTCCGGAATGACCTGCATTTGCCCTCCCAAATAATCTGCTTCCATATCGCATTTTTCACACGTTCCCGCACATGCCCCGACAGAAGGACATTCGTCACTCTCAAATGGAATATTGTTTGCGGCGGCAAGCCGTATTCTCTGTTCCCGAAATACATTACATACTTTTTTACCATCTACACGTGCAACCGGTTTCTCTATAACCCTCTTTACCTCTTTATCTTCAACAGGATACGATGGCGGACATATGAATCCTGATGTTGCGAATTCCCTCATGTGTGAAACAAGATAAGGAGAAATTATAAAATTTAGCTATTATATATGTCTTTCCCAAAACTCTCCCGGCGTCATAATTTCTGGCATTTCAACATCTACATCCAAAAAGTCCTTGTCACCTGTAATGAAAATATCTATATTTTCAATAATGGCGGTATAGAGTACCGGATAATCATTTATATCTCTAATTTTAAAAAGATTTCCCGGCATATGGCGCGGCGTATAAACAAGCTCATATGACAAGTCCGATAAAAAGGAATCAACAGCATATCTCTTTTTCGGAAATTTTCGGGCAACAACGGCGGTTAATTCGTCAATTATAAAAGAGGATAAAACCAGTTTATGATTTCTTGTGATATAATCCAAAATCTTGTTGAATTGTTCATTTGGAAAAAGCAACATTGAAATCAGGATATTTGTGTCTAACATGATTCGCATTGATATTGCTCTCCTCTTTCCGCACGAATTTCCTTTACAAGTTTCATAACATCCTCCTCATTTTTAATGCCCAATTCCTCTGCTACACCTTGAAAAGCCTCCTGTGCCTTTAGCAAAGCATTCGTAGAAGCGTTTGTTAAAATAACTCTATTTCCTTCTTCCATAAAAAGGATTTTATCTCCTTCTCGTATTCCAAGCGCATTTCTGATTGCGATAGGTATTGTAATTTGACCTTTTGACGTTACTTTTGCCAATTCCATATTGGTAATCTCCCTTCTGTATTCCTTACTTTCCTTACATTCTATTATATTGAATAATAATAAAATGTCAATTTGTTTTCCAAAGCGCTTTTAGTGCAAAGTGTTTACATCACAATGTGATGTAAATTGGTACTATGAAATCACAAAATGGGGAAACTCAAATTTTTCCAAACTTAATTTTTTCGGTAAGTATAACAATAGAAAATATATCGCAAATTCTATCAAAAATATCAACGTCCCCTCCGACCGACGCCAATGCTTTGAATCGTTGATCCTCAACACCAAAGTTATCCATCCCCATACTCACAGCCTTATAGGGAGAAACAAAGCATTCATATTTGTCTGAAACCTTTTTCCCATTAACACAGACTACCAATACCGTGCCCTTATATTTTTCAAGGTGCGGATTATCATGGTTCCATATCTGTCCTGTATCTGTGATTACCAGCCGCATTGCCGTCTTCCTCCGTTTAATTGCCTGACAAAACTCTTTCCGTATTTCCATACGTTTTTTAACTCTTTCATTTATAGTATAGATTATCCAACTTTTTCTGTCCGCACTTATATACAAACACCAATAAATCGTTTATCATAGAACGGTAACAATGTATACCCGAGGGCATCCCGTAATTTATGCCCTGCGGGCAGGCGGACTTCGTCCGACAATGTATA